>CAYRQB010000694.1:0-1502 GCA_964426025.1 uncultured Heliomicrobium sp. | reverse complement strand
GGGCTTTTCGATCTTCGGTTTGAATTCGGTGTCGGCGACTTGCTGCGCTTGAATGGTTGGAGTCAAAACAAGCTGCACAATGGCCGACGCGAAAATCAGAGTTGCGAATTTCCTGATTGGCGACATCTTTTCTCCTTTCGATTGCAGATGGTTGGCGATTTGCGCGGGATTCCAACACACACGACCAAGCGAGTCAATTTTTGGCTATAAAGATCAAGAAAATGATTTTCCCGCAGATGACGCGGATACTCGACTCAGGCTTTTCAATAAGATGACCTTGCTTTAGCCGATTCAATAAGATGACTGATTCTTAAACTGGTAGATTCCTATACTCATTCGCATTATCTGCGTGATTCGCGGGAAGAGCTTTCTTAACAGCTCTAGCTTTCGAGAACGCTTTTCTTCGCGTTTTCGTAGATGGCTGCAAGGCTGTAGTTTTTGAATTGCTGTGGTAAGTTCATCGGCAACGGAGGTGATTATGTTTTGTCCGAAATGCGGCGCTCAAAACAAGATCGAACAAAAATTCTGCCGAAACTGCGGCCAGTCATTGTCTGCAGTCAGAATGGCTCTGGAAGGAAGAATTGACGAGGCGATTGCAACGCTGGAAAAGGATTTCGACAGATTGTCGAGCGGAGCCGTGACTCTGCTCATCTTTGCCATCATCGCGCTGGCAATCAGTTTTTTCAGTTTCGATTCAACAACGATCAATTTGATACTTGGCCTGCTGATTGCCGGGCCGATGATTTATCGCGGCATGAAACGGCTTGACCGGACGATCAAACTGCTCGATCCGAATCATCAGACGCAGGAAAAATCCCTGCCGCAGACCGATCAGAAACTGCTCGATCAACCTCACTCAGTCGAAGCTGAATTTCAAAAAGTGCCGGACACAGACCCAATGCTATTACATCCAGGCTCGATTTCTGTTACTGAGGAAAGCACTCAACTGCTAAAACACAACAGAGACTGAAAGTGGCGGAAGCAAAATTAGGTTAAACAGCAAGCACGGCTCAGAAGTCAGCCAGTTCATCTTTCTTGAAGCCAGCAGTGGCAAACCTTGCAATAAGCGAGAGTCTTGATAAAAATACGCCCGGCCGTCCGAGGATAAAGTCCTGCATTATTACGTAGTTCCACAAGCCCAAGTGGTGCTTCATGATCAGACAAATTATTTCGCGCTATCGCCTCCTGGAAAAACTTGGCTCTGGCAGTTTTGGCGCTGTTTATCGTGCAGAAGATTTGAAGATGATGGGTCGCCAGGTGGCCATAAAACTATTCCTCGCCCGCTCAACTGATTCTGATCATCGTCGTCGTTTTTTGCGAGAAGTCGAACTGGCTTCGAAGCTAAAACACCGGAACATTGCCACGATCTACGATTACGACGAAACCAAAGATGGTTACCTGTTCATAGTCATGGAACTGGTTGAAGGGAAGACCCTGCAGGCGCTGTTAAAGGACAAACCGTTCACAATCGAAAGATCGGTCAGCGTAATAGCAGACATTGC
>CAYRQB010000693.1:0-1536 GCA_964426025.1 uncultured Heliomicrobium sp. | reverse complement strand
AGCTTCGCACCTGTTCGGACGAAGTCTTTGAAATTTACAAACGCGCCAAACGCCCGTGCATGGAATACCAGATCAAACGTTGCTCCGCTCCCTGCCAGAAGGATTTGTGCAAGCCGGATCAATACCGCGAATCGGTCAACGACGTTCTGCTGCTGTTGGAAGGCAAGGACAAGGAATTGGGCGACCGGCTGGAAGAAAGAATGCTGGCAGCTTCCGAAGAGTTGCGCTTTGAACAGGCGGCGAAATATCGCGACTTGCTCCGAACGGTTCAGGCGCTCAGCGAACAGCAGAAGATGATGACGATGCCGGATATGGACATTGACATCTTCGGTTATTACCGCGAAGGGAATCAATTGGCATTGCAGCTTTTCACCATGCGAGAAGGCCGCATCATCGGCAGGCGAGAATTTTATTGGGAAGACATTCCGACCGACGGATTCAACCCCAGCCAGTTTCTGGGTGAAGTCCTGGCGCAGTATTACACCATCGGCAATTACATCCCGCTGGAAATTCACGTCCCAGTGGATTGGGAAGACCGCCCATTGCTGGAACTGGCGCTCAGCGAAAAGCGTGGCAAGCGCGTCCAAATCCTCGATCCGCAACGGGGCAAAAAACGCGAGATGATTGATCTGGTCGAAAAAAACGCCAGGATCGGGTTCGATCAGCGCTTTCGCGTCATCAAACCCGATTGGTCGAAAGTGCTGGTCGAATTGCAGGAATTGCTGGGATTGCCGAACCTGCCGCATCGAATTGAATCTTTCGACATATCCAACATTCAAGGATCGGAGAACGTCGCCGGGATGGTCGTGTGTGAAGATGGCGAGATGAAAAAATCCGACTACCGCAAATTCATCATCAAATCGGTTGAAGGCGCGGACGATTTCGCTTCGATGCGCGAAGCCGTCCATCGCCGTTATGCGCGTTTGCTGAAAGAGGAAAAACAATTGCCCGATCTGGTTTTCATTGACGGCGGCAAAGGTCAATTGTCTGCGGCGTCTGCGGCAATGCATGAACTCGGACTTGCAGACGTTCCGATGGCCGGCATAGTCAAACCGAGAGGCCGTCACGAAGAAATCAGCCATCTGCTGGTCAAAGGCCGCGAAGACGAACCGGTCTTTCTGGAAAAGACTTCGCCGGTTATGCGCCTGGTCAGAATCATTCGCGACGAAACGCATCGCTTCGCCGTCAGTTACCACCGCCAGCGCCGCAGCATGCGCGATTTCAAATCCGAACTGACTTCAATCCCCGGCGTCGGAGAAAAGCTGAAAGACCGTTTGCTGCGGAATTTCGGCAGTTTGAAGCGCGTCGCCCAAGCCAGCGTTGAAGAACTCCGTCCCTTCGTCGGCCAGCGTCAGGCCGAAAGAATCATTGAACATTTCCGCCAACAGCGAGAATCGAACTATAGAATTCAAGAAAATGTTTTTCCCGCGGATGACGCGAATTAACGCAGATACTTTGGAAAAGGCTATTCAATAGCCTTAATCTGACCAACAAGATAGCTGATTCTCAAACCGGTAAAAATCCTTTTCATTCGCG
>CAYRQB010000692.1:0-1538 GCA_964426025.1 uncultured Heliomicrobium sp. | reverse complement strand
GAGTTGAAGAAGAAAGAAAACCCGGCGACTTGTCCTCACGGTCGCCCGATCATTCTGCGAATCACCGCCCGCGAAATCGAAAAAGGCTTTCAGCGAACTTGATCCCAACTTTCTCCACGAAGCCACACGAAGACAGGAAAGAAGAAATAGACAGCATTCACAAGATTGAACAGGATTGACTCAGGTTTTGATTTTTCCTCACATCCTGTTGAATCCTGTCAAAAAATTATTCCCACTTCTTGTTTTCTTCGTGTGACTTCGTGGAAGAAAAATCCTAGCCAATCGCCATCAAACTGCCTGATGTGCGGAAGTACATCACACCCTGGGAAATGGCAGGCGTCGCCAGGCAAGGTTCGCCCAGGTTGTTTTTCGCCAGCACTTCCAGCTTCGGACCGGCTTTGATGACGTAAACGACGCCATCTTCGGTCGGGCAGTAGATTTTGCCATCCGCCGCCACCAGCGAGGACGAACACACTGCGTCGGGGCCAAGCCGTTCTTCAAACATTTTTTCACCGGTCTTGAAATCGTAACAGCGCAACAGTCCATTGTAATTCGCCACATACAAATAACCGCCGTACATCACCGGCGTGGAAATGTATGCGCCGCCGTTCGGGACGCTCCAGGCGACGCCTTCGTTGCTGGTTGTGCCGTCGGCCAGCGAAATGTCCCCAGTTGCCGAAGGACGAACGGCAAACAACGGCGTTTTTCCGCCATGCGCGTTGGTCAGGACGATCAAACCATCCGCCACAAAAGGCATCGGTACTGGAATGTCTCCGCCACCCTTGAGCCGCCAGAGTTCTTTGCCGGTTTCCAAATCGTACGAGGCAATGTAGGGATAACCGTTGGCGACGATTTGAGTGCGATTGCCATCCGAATGAATCAGCGGCGTGCCCCAACTGTTTTCGCAAACGCCTTTGCGCGCAGTACGCCAAAGCTCCTTGCCGTCTGCCAAACTCAGCGCGGCAATGAACGGGTCTTTCGGATCGTCGCATTGCACAACGATGCGATCTTTGTGCAATGCCGGGGAACTGCTGAAACCCCAGGCGACGCTGCGCCAGGTGACGTTGATGCGCCCCAGGTCTTTTTGCCAGAGCAGCTTGCCTTTCATATCCAGACAATACAGACCGTCCGCGCCGAAAAAGCCGATCAGGTGTTTGCCGTCTGTGACCAGCGTGGTGTTCGCGTGCGATGCTTTTTCGTGGCGCACCGTCGAAGGTTTGGCATCGCGGATCAACTGTCCCCATTTCAGCTTTCCGGTTTTCTTTTCATAGCACTGAATGAGCCAACGCTGTTCGTCATCGTCTTTCGCCGGTTTTATGTCGCCGTAATATCCAATGCGCAATGACGGTTTGCCGGATTTCGGAACCGCCGTCGCCAGATAGATTCGATCTTTCCAGATGATCGGGCTGGAATGTCCAAGCCCCGGAACTTCAGTTCGCCACAGCAAACCGTCCGGCTTGCCGGTGGTTGCCTCCACGTTCCAATCGGATCGAGTCGGAAAACCATCGGCAATGCCCTGTCCGGCGGGGCCGCGAAAC
>CAYRQB010000691.1:0-1546 GCA_964426025.1 uncultured Heliomicrobium sp. | reverse complement strand
TTCGCCAACAAAATCAACCTATTTCCTGGAAAGCCTTCAGTTCAGAATGAAAAGCGGCATCGAGCCGCCGCAATCCACAACACAGATGGACAAATTCAAAATCACAGGTGGAAAAGCTCTTAATGGAAGCATTGCTGTTAGCGGAGCAAAGAATTCCGCGTTGCCCTGTCTGGCTGCTTCATTGTTGACGCCCGAAACAGTCACGCTTCGCAACGTGCCGTATGTCCGCGACCTGATCACCATGCGTCGTTTGCTGGAAGATTTGGGCGCGACCGTGCTTGTACCCGAACTCCGCACTCATCGCATCAACGCCGGCACTGTCGAACATTTCGAAGCCCCATACGAACTGGTCAAAACCATGCGGGCTTCGGTGCTGGCGCTGGGGCCATTGGTCGCGCGCTTTGGCGAAGCTCGCGTCAGTTTGCCCGGCGGATGCGCCATCGGCCAGCGTCCGATTGATTTGCATTTGATGGCTTTGGAAAAACTGGGCGCAACTGTCGAAATGCACAGCGGCGTGATTGTCGCCAAATCTTCAAGATTGCGCGGCGCTGACATCACCTTTGAAACCGTCACCGTCACCGGCACTGAAAACGTGATGATGGCCGCCGCATTGGCCGAAGGAAAAACAAGAATTTTCAACGCCGCCTGTGAACCGGAAATTACAGACCTGGCCGATCTGTTGATTAAGATGGGCGCGAAGATCGAAGGCGCGGGCACTCCAACCCTGACCATCACAGGCGTTGAAGCGCTGGGCGGAGCCGACCACACCATCATCCCTGACCGCATCGAAACCGGAACCTTCATCGTTGCCGCCGCCATCACCGGCGGAGAACTGGAAATCACCGATTGCAATCCAACTCATCTGATGGCCGTGATTGACAAACTGCGCTCGGTCGGCGTCGTAATCGAACAAACTGGCGACACAACTTTGAAGGCTTCATCCAGCGGCAAGCTGACGGCCAGAGACGTGACCACGGCGGTTCATCCTGGCTTTCCAACCGATATGCAGGCGCAGTACATGGCCTTGATGACGCAAGCCGAAGGCGACGCTGTCGTCACGGAAATGATTTTCGAGAACCGTTTTATGCACGCCAGCGAATTGCAGCGACTCGGCGCGCGCATACGAGTTCACGGCCATTCGGCTTACGTTCACGGCCCGACGCCATTGACCGGAGCGCAATTGATCGCATCGGATTTGCGAGCTTCGGCTTCGCTGGTTTTGGCGGGATTGGCTGCGATGGGAGAAACCTGGATTGATCGCGTTTATCACATTGATCGCGGTTACGAGAAGATTGAAGAAAAACTGCGCGCGGTCGGCGCTGACATCGAACGAATCAAGAGTTGAAACCAATGAAGACCGGTTCCGGCGTCAGCCAAACGCCGAACCTTGTTTGTACTCGCTCCCGAATTTCCTTCACCAATTCCAAAACTTCCTGTGCAGTTGCGCCGCCGCGATTGATGCTGGCCAAAGTGTGTTTAGCCGAAATCCCGGCTCGGCCTTTTATGTAGCCTCGATCGAACCCAGCGCGTTCGATCAACCACGCGG
>CAYRQB010000690.1:0-1556 GCA_964426025.1 uncultured Heliomicrobium sp. | reverse complement strand
TGAAAGATATGGTGTCTTTCTTGCATAGCTTCACACCTTCAGGACTTACGCAAAAGTGCGCGCGAAGGTCGCTTGATGTTTGAAAAATCAGTAAAGTCTCGGCTCATGAGCGATCCTGTGAGCCGTCTTGATTATTGCCAGTACCTGTTGGTTAGTCAGATCAACTATACCTTGACCAATTACTCAGGGTTCGCGCGAATTTTTTGGAGAAAATGAAATTGGCTCAGGCGGAATTGTCGAAAACCCCAGCAATTTTGGGGAGCACTCAGAATTGGCAGCCACAAGGTTGGTCTAAAGCCTCTGATTTGGACGCCCAAGTCAAATTGCTAGGCTGCCACTATTTTACCAGAAACACATTTATTTCCAACGATTTACAAACCTCAAAATCTCGATTCAATTCGCGCGAACGATGATCTCAATCAACAAAACAATGGCTGCCATTGAAAAATTCCATTGGCAGCCATTGTGATAATGAGACAGTTTTCGATTCTGCTGATTTTTATTCGGGAAAATGATTCCCTCGAACTTAATCGCCGGAAACAGCAACAGCGCCTGTCCCTTCTTCTTTATTGCTTTTCAATCCACCGAGTTGAACAAGTTTCTGTTCGGCTCCGGCCTGCTTAAGAACCGACTGCATGTACAGTTTGCGCATTGCCGCTTGCTCTTCTTTTGCAGTTTGCGGCAAGGCGCTCTTGTCACGGCCACGAGACGAATCGTCAGCGTTGACATTCAAGCGGTGATCAACGTCAGCCAGTTTGACACTATGATTATTGGCGAAAATCTCGTGACGGCCATGCTCCTGATACCATTTCGCAACCGTCGCGTTCTGGTGCATGTTTTCGATAATGTTGCGCCAGCCGATGCCGGTGTTGTATGCGCAGAAACTGATTTCGCCTTCCTGTGTGCCGTAAGGAATGATGCACATTTCAGTGCGGCGGAAATCGTAGTTGAACAAATCCTGGAACCACATTCCCGCGATGAACAGGAAGTTCCAACGATCCTTGCGACGTTTTTCCACGTCTTCAATTGTGCGGGTCGGGTCCGACTTACCGTAATCCTTGCCGGAAAGGCCGAAGGTCTTGTCGAATTTCTGCAGCAGATCAGAAAGCTTAAAATGAGTTGGCGCTCCGAAAGAATTGTAATTCTTCAGCAGAGCCAAGCCCATCATCGCCATCGAAAACTTCTTGCCTCGTGCGGCATCCGTGATCTTCCGCATGTCTTTGATCAAGCCGGGAATGTTGATGAAATCGGGGACTGGTTTCATCTCCTTGGTTTCCTTGTCAACCATCACAGCCGTGCCTACGCCACAGTTTGGGTGACAGCCGCAACTCATTTGCCCCCATTCACGATCCGGACCGTGAGCCATATCGGCGAAATCCGCAAATGCAGACATCAATGAAATCGGGAACCAGTCTTTATGCGGATCAGTGATGCCGACCTGTTTGCGAACGTCGTGCGCCATATGAGAGAGCGTGTAGCGTTGACGCAGGCAACGGTCGTCCGTGATGTCTTCGTCGCGTCCGGTGAATGAGACCGGCTGGAACGAAATGAAGGAG
>CAYRQB010000689.1:0-1563 GCA_964426025.1 uncultured Heliomicrobium sp. | reverse complement strand
GGAAGGATTGCAAGACTCAGGAGAAGCCTTTTTACAACATTTACAAAAGCGTAAAAACTAAATCAGAGCACGGCAACATTGAACCGGTTTATCAAGACAGGTTTGATTTAGATGTGCGCCAGCGGCCTTTTGCCCGGAGGCTTGACCGCCGACGCATACAAATTCAAACAGATTATTTCTTTGTGGTTTTCGACAACCGGCGTGCTTTCTCGGCCAATTGCGCCGAACCGGGAATTTCTGCCACTGCGCGTTGCAACTGCGGATCAAGGTCGGCGGTCATTCTTTTTTGTGTGTCCACGCCGTAAGCCGCGATCAGAACTTCTTCGCGAATCTTGTTGCGAGTCCATTCCCAATGCTCATCAACCATTTTCATCGTCAGTCCGTAATCCGGATTTTGAGCGATGAAACCCGTCATGAATTCGCGGTAGGCTTTCATGATTTGGTCGCTGATGACGAATTCATTCGGCAAGGGCTGATGATCGAATTCGATGGCTGAACGTTTGAATTCCGGCGCTACGGCAATTTTTCCGGCCATCAGTTCGCGAACGAAGACAAACAATCCGGTCGTCCAGATAGCCAGTTGAGCATTGTTGATCGTCGGCGTTTCGACTTTGACGTCGGGTTCAATGCCGCCGCCGCCGTAAACCGTGCGACCGAGATCAGTGCGACGAATGTCGTCTTTCTTGTTCGCCGCCGTCGCATTTTCGCCGTTGGAATTGCGGCGGAAATGGTATTCGTAAACCGATCCGTTCGAATAATCGCGCTGAATCAATCGCCCGCTCGGCGTGTAATAACGCGCGGTAGTCAATGTCAGCCCGGTTCCGGCGGGCAAAGGGTAGATGGTCTGAACCAAACCTTTGCCAAAGCTGGGTTCGCCGACAACCAATCCTCGGTCGTGATCCTGAATCGCTCCGGTCACGATTTCCGAAGCCGACGCCGAACCTTCGTCGATCATCACTACCAGCGGAAAATTTTCGGGCATGCCCGTTTCAGCCGGCCATTCTTTGTCCGTCAACTTTCCTTCGCGACTACGAACGGAAACAATCGCTTGCCCGCGCTGCAAAAATTTGTCGGCGACGCGAATCGCCTGATCGAGAAAGCCTCCGGGGTTGCCGCGCAAATCCAGAATCAACGAAGTCATTCCCTGCTCTTTCAGGCTGGCAATCGCTGTGGTCAGTTCGTCGCTGGTCGTCGAATGAAAACCGCGCGACAGAGCGACATAACCGACTTTGGGTTTGACCATGTAATATCCTGAGATGCTGGGCAGGTCTACGGCAGCGCGTTCAAGAATGACTGTGACCGGCTGAGCTTCGCCCTCGCGTCGTACGCTAACTTTCACTTCGGTTCCCAGTTCGCCGCGCAGATGATCGCGGACTTTGTCCGAACTCCAAGCTTCGGCGTTCCGGTCATCAATCGCGATGATCTGGTCGCCGTAACGAAGTCCGGCGCGAGCCGCAGGCGTGTCTTTGAAAGTTTCAGTTATGTAAACTCCGCGATGGCGCGATTGAATGGAAGCGCCGATGCCGTAATACTGGCTGCGCTGTTCCATACGCATTTCTTCAA
>CAYRQB010000688.1:0-1573 GCA_964426025.1 uncultured Heliomicrobium sp. | reverse complement strand
AGCATATCGCCTATGTTGCAGACAAAAGCGTTTTCAATCGGCGGCGCGTCAATCCATCCGTCTTTAGCTTTGACCTGCAAACCGCCGGAATCATCCTGTTTCAAAATAGTCAAAATACCGTAATCGGTATGTTCGCCGACGCTCCAGATGTTACCGGCTTCGTGCGCGGTTTGAAGCGACGGATAATTGAAAATGCGAAAGAGCGTTAACGGCTCAGAAGTATATCGGTCGGCAAAGTAACTCTCTTCGAGTCCCAGGCTGAGCGCGATGCCAGTCATCAAGCGATGACCAAGCCGTGTCATCTCGGCCATGTAACCCAGAACGGTTTCGCGGAACAAAGGAATGTTTGAAGGAAAAAGATTGCGCCCGTGCATAGGCGTTCCGGCTTTGACCAGCGGATGATCGTCGTCAAGCTCTTCGCCGAAGTAGATTCCTTCTTTCTGATCGGGCTGGCCGGATGTCAGTTCGTGGCCGACGGGAAAGTAACCTCGCCAGGCTCTGCCGCCCAGCGCCATTCGGATTTCCATCTTGGCTTCCATCGGCTGAGCGAAAAACTGGCGGCTGAGGCTTTCCAACCGTTCCTGCAAACCAACATCTACGCCGTGACCTGTGACGTAAAAGAATCCGACATCGCAACAGGCTTTGCGGATTTGTTCGGCAACCGACCGGCGATCATCGCTTTCGCAGATCAGAGCGCTGATGTTGATGATTGGAAGTTGCGCCATTCACAACTCGCCTTCGTATTCGGCCAGCATCACGCAAATTTGATCCAGCACTGTCGTCACTTCCCTGCCCGGGCCAACGTAATTGTTCCCCATTCCGCTGAAGATCAGCACCTGACCGCGTTTGGTTGTCACATAACCCGACAGCGCGTTGACGTAACTTAGCGTGCCGGTCTTGCCGCGAAAATTATTCGCCGCCGCAGTGTCGCGCATTCGTCGTTCCAGCGTCCCGTCCATTCCGGCAATCACCAGCGATTCGCGAAAGGCGTTGGCGTGCGGATGAGTCAACATGAATTCCAGCAATCGCGTCGTCGCGCGCGGCGTGACCAAATCCTGTCTGGCAAGTCCCGATCCATCGCGCAAACTCAGGGGCACGACATCAACTCCGGCTTTTTGCAGAAACTGCCGGCGAGCTTCGTTGCCGCGCGTCAGCGTAGATTTCGGGCGCTGGTAAACATCCAGTTCGTGTTGTCCGCCCGAAGCTCCAAGCTGCAGCAGCATCAATTCAGTGTGCAAGTTCTGGCTTTGTTTGTTGATGACTTTCAGCATTTCGGCCATCGGCTGAGATTCGACGCTGGCAATTTCCGTCAGCTTCGATTCGTCGAATGCTTTGGCGACTCGCGCGACGGCGTCGTATCGAAGTGTTTTGCCAAGCACGCGAATCTTGCGCCGAGCCAGAGCTTCTCTGAGCAAAGTGGCGGCGAAACTTGCCGGATCGTGAACGGCGATGTTGACCTCGAACTTTTCAGTCGTGCGCGGAATCGAACCGAAGAATTCAACCGTATTGCTGTCCAGCGGGCGATTGACGCCAATGCGAGTTGCGCCGTCGGCAGTGGTCCCAGCGTTGTTGA
>CAYRQB010000687.1:438-1577 GCA_964426025.1 uncultured Heliomicrobium sp. | reverse complement strand
TCCTACGATTATCAAACAGGGTTCGGCAATGAATTTGCCACCGAAGCTTTGCCTGGTGCATTGCCGATTGGGCAGAATTCGCCTCAGCGCGCGCCGCTGGGTTTGTACGCCGAACAGTTGAGCGGAACCGCTTTCACCGCGCCGCGCGCGTCCAATCGCCGTTCGTGGCTGTATCGCATTCGCCCTTCAGTGCTGCACAAACCGTTTCGGCAGATTTCCAACCAGTTGATCCGAAGCGCGCCATTCAACGAATTGCCGCCAACGCCGAATCAGCTTCGCTGGGATCCGCTGCCGCTGCCTGATGAACCGACGGATTTAGTTGATGGCGTGACGACCATCGCAGGCAATGACGGCATTGCCATTCACATTTACGCCGCCAACCGTTCAATGCAAAAGCGGTTCTTTTACAACGCCGACGGTGAGTTGTTGATCGTGCCGGAACTGGGCAAGCTGCGCGTTCACACAGAACTTGGCATTCTGGAAATCGCGCCCGGAGAAATCAGCGTCATTCCGCGCGGAGTGAAATTCCGCGTTGAACTGCTCGAAGCGCAGGCTCGCGGTTACATCTGCGAAAATTACGGCGCGCTGTTCAGGCTTCCTGACCTGGGGCCGATTGGAGCTAACGGCCTGGCCAATCCGCGCGATTTCCAAACTCCTGTCGCCGCGTACGAAGACCGCGAAGGCAAATTCAAACTGATTACAAAGTTCTGCGGCAATTTGTGGGAAGCCGAAATCAGCCATTCACCGCTGGACGTGGTCGCCTGGCACGGCAATTACGCGCCCTACAAATTCGATCTGACGCGATTCAACACCATCAACACTGTCAGCTTCGATCATCCAGATCCTTCTATCTTCACCGTGCTGACTTCGCCAACCGACACCGTCGGCACGGCAAATTGCGATTTCGTCATCTTCCCTGCCCGCTGGATGGTGGCTGAACACACTTTCCGTCCGCCGTATTTTCACCGCAACGTGATGAACGAATACATGGGTTTGATCTGCGGCGTGTATGACGCCAAGGAAACCGGCTTCGTTCCGGGAGGCGGCAGCCTGCACAATTGCATGTCCGCGCACGGCCCGGATGCTGACACTTTTGAAAAAGCCAGCAACGCCGACTTGACGCCGCAACGTTACGAAAA
>CAYRQB010000687.1:0-428 GCA_964426025.1 uncultured Heliomicrobium sp. | reverse complement strand
GTGCTCGGTGATTCGCCCGACGAAATTCGCCATGGAAACTCTGGCCTTGCAACGTGATTACTTTGAATGCTGGCAAGGTTTGAAGAAACATTTCAGCGGCTTACAATGAATCACGGAGGCACGATATGGAAAAGAGTTACGTAACCAAAACCGAAGCCGGATACCATTTGACCGGCAGCCGTGTGTCGCTTGATTCAATCGTCTACGACTGGCTGAACGGCCTTTCACCGGAAAGCATGGTTGAAAACTTTGAGACTTTATCGCTCGAACAGGTTTATGGCGCTGTCACTTATTACCTGTCGCATCGCGACGAAGTGGACGCCCATATGCGGCGCAATCGAAAGAAATACGATTCATTGCTTGAACAAGCGCAGGCCTCTCATCCTCTGCTTTACCGCCACCTGGAATCAACCGAAGAGGTTTTGTCG
>CAYRQB010000686.1:0-1578 GCA_964426025.1 uncultured Heliomicrobium sp. | reverse complement strand
GTCATTACCGGGCTTGGTGATGATTTCAACACGCCCGAATCCGGGATTGGAAAATTCAGCCGAAAAAGGATTCTGATTGATTCTGATCTGAAGTATGGCTTCCTTTGGTGGCAGACGTCCGCCGCTGAAACCGTCAACGATGATGTCGGCTCCGTTACCATTACCCGCCGATGCGGTCGGCCCCGCCAGCATATTCAGGTACTCCCGCAAATCGTCTTCGTTGTCGGGAAGATTTTTGATGAATTCTTCGGACAGCACCGTCGCACTCATGTTTTCGTCCGGATTGGTTGACACGCCGACATTATTGGCCGAAACATCAGTCACGATGTTGACTGCTGCAACCAGCATGGTGAGCGAAAGCGAAGGGGTTTCCAGTGGTATTTTAAGTTCGTTGTTAAAGAAAGGTTGAAAACCTTCATAAGTGCTGGTGATGGTGTAAATCCCGGGTGGTACATTTGGGATTGAAAATTCTCCGGTGACTCCGCTTTTTACCTTGCGCTCTTTCCCATCCTTGCTGATCAGAGTGATTTCGGCATTCGGGATAACTGCTCCCAATTCGTCAACCACCTGTCCGCGGATGGTGCTGTTTTGCGCCAGACCGCTGATTGCCAGCAACGTCGTGACCAGCAATGTGGTTATCAATAAAGTTATTTTCTGCTTGATTCGATTATTCATTGTATTTTCTTCGCTCCTCGATTCCTTCTCCTGAAAGTGTCAAAGGATGTCATTTTTATTTTCTTGCTCAGACGATCTTTGTCGGTGTGCGAAGGTTGGCATGTGGTACTGATGCATAAAGAATTTCAACCTTCACGGCAAGGAAGACGGATGATCAAGAAAAGCAGTTTCAAAAATTTCACGAGGCTGAGTTTTTCAATCAACTTTATTATTTTGCCCGGCATCGGCAACTGCTCTTTTCAGGCTTTGACAGCCAACACCCTTTACCTTAGCGTATCGGCTTCGCAATCTTGCTCCAATTTCAGGCTCATCCGGATCAGGTTTCAGATTGTTGTGCGGTTGCCTGCACTGGCTGAATAGTTTTTGACCGGAAAGTCCATCGGCAGGCTTGACAGTCTGCGGTGCATTCAATTGAAAACCGGTCTAAATCGCTCAAGACAGGAGAAACTAAATTGACTGAATCAGTTCGCATCACGCGTGGCGACAACCCCTATCAACGCGAAGTCCAGGGCAAGGCGAATGAGCCGATTACGGTGGCAGCTTTACTGGATCGAAGCCGTGCCCTGCTCGGCTTGAGAGATTTGAGATATTCGCTGGAAGAAATTTACGACCGGTTGGAACATAACGCGCCGCGCATTGCCGTCATAGGCGGTTCGCCTGATCATCCGGCGCACATCATGGATCCGGAAACAACGGCTCGCGCGGCGATTCGCATCTGGCAAAACGGCGGAGTTCCCTTCGCCTTCTCCACTCCGGTGCTGTGCGATGGCACTGCGCAATCGAACACAGGGATGTGTTATTCGCTGGAATCGCGCAATGCCATGACGACCATGATCGTCAACCAGTTGGAAGCTCAGAGCTACCACGTAGCTTTCGTCATTCAGGGATGCGATAAACAACCCC
>CAYRQB010000685.1:1049-1582 GCA_964426025.1 uncultured Heliomicrobium sp. | reverse complement strand
ACATCGGGTTTGCGAACCCCGAGTTCTTCAAAAAACAAATCACTCAGCCGTTGGTCATAATTCTGGCCTGTGTGAACCAGCGTGTGATCGGCGTGGCGATCCAGCAATTTGATGACCAGGCTCAGGCGAATGATTTCAGGCCTTGTGCCGAGTATGGTCATTATCTTCATCGCAACATCTCCGCCGTTTCTTCGACAGCGCTTTCCAGCATCAGGCTGCGAGATCGAAGCAGTTCGGTTGTTTCCTGTAGGTTCATCACCTCATCGCCTGAACTGTATTCCTTGCTCAAGGTCATGGCTTCGTCGAAATCGCTCGTCAATTCGGGAAGCATCGGTTGGATGGCGTAATAATTTCCGCGCGGCACGGCGCGAGTTGATTCTTCGCGGCTGATCAGGCTTTCGTGAATCTTCTCTCCGGGGCGAATGCCAATGAACCGGACTTCGATTTTGCGTCCGCCGATCAACGCTGTCGCGATGTCTGTCACGTAAGCCGAAGGGGCTTTGGGAATCCAGGTTTCACCGGGCTGGCCTTCG
>CAYRQB010000685.1:0-1039 GCA_964426025.1 uncultured Heliomicrobium sp. | reverse complement strand
GCGGACGGCGGCGAAAATGGTGTCAACCGCGTCGTCCAGGCTCAGCAGGAATCGCGTCATTTCCGGTGTGGTGATCGTCACCGGGCCCCCGTGTTTGATCTGGTCATGAAAAAGCGGAATGACCGATCCGCGCGAAGCCAGCACGTTGCCGTAACGTACGCAAACGAAACGGGTCCACGAACAACGCATATTGGCTTGAATGAAAATTCGTTCCTGCAAAGCCTTGGTCATTCCCATCGTGTTGACCGGCTGGCAGGCCTTGTCTGTCGAAACTCCGACGACGGTTTCAATCGGCAGGCGGTGTTCCTGAATTGCCCGGACGATGTTTTCGGGACCAAGAATGTTCGTCTTCACCGCTTCGTAAGGGAAATATTCGCAGGTCGGGACCTGTTTCAATGCGGCGGCGTTGAAGACGACGTCGGCTTCCTGCAACACTGTAGCGACGTTGTGATAATCGCGCACATCGCCGATGCGGAACTCCAGCTTGCGTTGAAAATTGCGATAGATGATTTCATCCGTCGCGGTGTTTTTGTACTGGAATTCCAGACGCATGAAATGCTGCTTGGCTTCGTCGCGAGAAAAAACGATCACCTTGGCGGGGTCGCCCATTTCGCCGGCCAACAGCCGCCGAACCAGCACTTTTCCAAGCGAGCCGGTTCCTCCAGTTATCAAGACACGTTTCCCGTCCAATGGTTTCATTTCAACTCCTCCACGTTTGATAGGGTGTTTGGTCGTTGGCAAGTTGCGAAACGAGTTCGGGCCACAACGGCATGGCGTAACCCGTCGCCTGCTGAAAGCGTTCGCAGTTCAGGCTGCGGTTGCAGAAGAAATGTTCGTCAGCCGTGATTTCGACATCCAGCCGGTATGCATCGCGCAACAGACAAAGCAGCTTGTATTTGCAAATTGTCTGGCTGGCGACATGGTACAAACCTGAAAGCCGCGGATGATGTTCGATGAGGTCGCCAACCACTTCGGCCAGATGGTTGGTCGTGACGCCGGAAAACAGAGCGCGTTTGTAACCTTTCACCTCTGAACGATT
>CAYRQB010000684.1:0-1590 GCA_964426025.1 uncultured Heliomicrobium sp. | reverse complement strand
TTCAACTGCGCGGTGTTCGTTTGCGGATTGATCCGTGCATTCCCCGGAGTTGGCGAGAATTTGAAATCAGCTTCTCGCCTCAGGGTCACAACGCCACGCGTTATTTCATCAAAGTTGAAAATCCGCACGGCGTCTGTCGCGGAGTTGGCAGTCTGGAGATTGACGGAGAAATTCAGCCGAGCTTCGAAATCGTTTTGGCGAGTGACGGAAAACAACATAATGTGCGTGTTGTTTTAAGTGGGCAATGACCGAAGTTTTCATTGACTCCCGCGTCCGGGCAAGATGAACCATTAGGGATGCAACAGGTGCTTGAGCCAAGTCTTGCTTTTAGAGAGCATCGTGGACTTAACCGGCGTTGCCGCGTTGACTGCATTGGGGGAATCAGACTTCGTACGTCGCCCGGTCACCACATCAATGTGAATGCGGTAATAGATAGGAATCAATTCATCCGCAGTGCCGGGATGAGCAGTTCCGACATATGCTGGCTCCCACCACATCGCTTCATGTTGGAGCAAATTATGAGTGAGTTCTCGTTCCAGCTTCCATTTTGGAGTATCCAGCAACTCCTCATAGCGACCCTGGACGATGACACTCATCCAATCATAGCGATTGACGATTTCGTCTACTTCAACGCAGACCAGCGGGTTGATACGCATCCAATCAATCTTCCGACCGCGTGTGGCGAAACTGTAGAGATGTCTCTGATCGTAAGCGAAATGGATCGGCACTACGTAAGGCTGGTTGTCGCATGAGCAAGCCAACCTGCCAAGATTCAGGCGTGCCAACATTTCAAAACATTCCGAATTTGTCATTTCGAGAATTAGCATTTCACTCTACCCGGATTCCTTTGACCGCCCGACGGACTTTTCACCTCGCGGCTGTCTGGCGCTGCTTGCAGTTCTTCCGCGCGCGCTAGCTCTGCCGCCAACTAGGGAACTGCGCCGCCAACTTGCGTGATCTGATACTGGTCATAGTCAATGGTCAAAATGTTTTTTCCAAACATTCGGACTTGCGTAATGGATTCGTTTTTGCGCGGCAGCCAGAATTCTTTGATCTTCTGATAGCGCCGCACGAATTCCACGCGTTTGATCCAAAACGAGGGGGATTGGGAGGGCTGTCCCGCTACTTGAACGAAGGCGAAATCTGCGGTGTGAATCCAGATTTTCCCATTAAACAGATACTTGTCCGCCCGCTTCGCCGTGGTTTGCACGACGAAGCAGTGAGCGCCGTCCACATCCTCTTCGCCCAGCAGCTTATAGTGGTAGTTGTCAGATGTGACCGAGCTACTGTAACGGTTGCGTCCGGCGGCAGTTTCGACTTCGATCTCCATCAACGGCTTGAAGACGCGGCTGCGGATCAATCCTGATCCTGATTCAGCAACAATCGTGAACTCTTTAGTGTCAGGCGCGCGATAACGCAGCACCACCTTGGCTTCTGCGCTCACTTTGCCTTTGTCATCTTTGACTTGATAGGTGCTCGGTACTGAATACTGCTGCAGCCGAGCCTCTCTCTGGCGATTGCGCTCCACCAATTTCGTAATGACGAGGTCGCCCGTCAGCCCCATAGTAGTGGGATGGTTAACGGTAGTTT
>CAYRQB010000683.1:0-1594 GCA_964426025.1 uncultured Heliomicrobium sp. | reverse complement strand
CGAAAAGGGTCTTTCACTTCACGCAAATGGCCGATCACGCAAACCCTGAAATTATTGCTTGCAGCTTGAAGATTGCGGATCGGCGGCAATGGTTCGGTCACCGGCTCGACAGATTGATAAATGACGCGCGTGAATTTGTGCAGTTGAGGCGGCACGGCTTCAATCGCTTTCGGCTGCAAAACTATTAATCGCGTCGCCAATTGCAATGCGCGTTGAGCATTCCGGCTTTGCCGTAAATCCTGATAAAGATCGGTTCCGGTCAAGGCGACGATCAATGGCCGGTTAGGATGCAGCCGGTGAAATCGAATGATTGAAGTGTAACTGCGCCGGGCGTGCAGCGCTATCAATACATCAAAAGGTTGGCCGGAGTAACGTTGAGCGATGACGATTCGATGGCCAAGCTGGCGCAATATTTTGGCCCAACGCAAGGCAGTCACGCGATTACCGTGAAGCGAACGCGGTGGCGCAGGAGTAATGATTCCAATCCTCATGATTTTCACCTGGCGCAAGTCCGAAAGCCCGCCCACACATCCCGGCGGTCCGGTTTGTAAAAATTGCGGTAGCCGTTGCGAACCAAACGCGAACGCGTCGCCCAGCATCCGCCTCGCAAAACCTTATGATCGCCAAACCACGGCGCTGAATATTCCTTGTAAGGCCCCGGCACAAATCCGTCGAACGCGGCAAAATCAGTCGCTGTCCATTCCCAGACGTTGCCGACCATTTGCCGAACTCCAAACTCGCTGTCGCCAGCGGGCAAAGCATCAACCGGCAGTAAGCCTCCGGCCTGCCAGTCCAGATTCGCGCGTTCCGCCGTCGGGGCTTCATCACCCCAGGGGAATTTTCGTTTGCTGATTCCAGCAGCGGCCAGTTCCCATTCGGCTTCAGTCGGCAATCGCCGTCCAGCCCAACGGCAATAAGCGTCGGCTTCAAACCAATTGACGTGAATCACAGGCAACGACGGTTCAAGTTGAATCCATTGATCGAAAACTCTGCGCTGCCATTCGTCATCGGCTTTCCGCCAGTAAACCGGATGTTCGGCTGCGACGCTTTCGCGCCATCGCCAACCTTCATCGCTCCAAAACTCTCGCCGGCGATAACCGCCGGCTTCAACAAAAGCCAGAAACTCCGCATTGCTCGTCGCCGTGCGCGAGATTGAAAACGGTTCGACAGTGACTTCGTGTGCCAACAATTCGTTGTCGAAAACAAACCCCGAATCCGGGTCGCTGCCGAGCCGAAAAGTCCCGCCGGGAATAAACGCATCGCCAAGCGCATTAGCAGTTCCGCCTTCAAACGACTGAGCATTCCGCCTGAGGGCGGGACGACGAACATAACCAAGCGTTTGCCGCGTGTAAGTGATCGCTTCGTTGTGCATGTCTTCGTGCAGCAGCGACAAATGCAAAAAGTAATTGTCGTCGTAACCGGCGGCGTCGGGCCTGGCCGGTCGTTTCAAAACTTCTTCGCTGACTCGATCCAGAATTCGCCGGGTGTAATCAATCGTCGCCTGCTTCGGCGGCAGCGGCAAATCCCATCGCGTGTCGTGATGAACCCGCGCTGAATCGTAAAGCTTGTCCGAATCCAGATTAGGCGCAGGTTG
>CAYRQB010000682.1:0-1601 GCA_964426025.1 uncultured Heliomicrobium sp. | reverse complement strand
GTTTACTTTCAACTGGTCAACATCGCCGAACAGCATCACCGCATTCGCCGCAAACGTTATTACGAACTGCACACGCCGGATTCGCCGCAGCGCGGTTCGATAGCCGAAACTTTCGGGCGATTGAAATCCGAAAGCGCGCATCCGGGCGAATTGCGCAAACAATTGCAACGCGCGGTTGATCGTTTGGAAATCGTTCCGGTGATGACCGCGCATCCGACTGAAGCCGCGCGGCGAACCTTGCTGGAAAAACATCGCCGCGTGTCCGATCTGTTGGCGGCGTTTGACGATGAAAACCTGCCTCCGCGCAGCCGACAGGATTTGCAAACGCGATTGGCCGCCGAAGTCGAATCCATCTGGCAAACAGACGAAGTCCGTCACACGCGCCCGACGGTTTTGGACGAAGTCAACAACACGCTTTATTACTTCGACGCGACACTGTTTGACGCCGTCCCCGATCTGTTTGAAGAACTGGAATTCCGATTGGACGAAAGCTTCCCCGGAGTTCGGCTGAACGAAGGAGCCGTTCCGCTTCGTTTCGGTTCGTGGGTCGGCGGCGACCGCGACGGAAACCCTTTCGTCACGCCCGAAGTGACCTGGGAAACGTTGCGATTGCAGCAACGACTGGCGCTGAGAAAATACCTGGGCGTCGTTGCGGACCTGTCTCGCCGATTGAGCGAATCGAAACGCTTCGCTCCGCCCAGCGCCGAATTGCAGGCTTCCATCGAACGCGACGCCGCCGAAATGCCCATAACCGCCAAAGAAGTTTTCCGCCGCAATCCCGAAGAACCTTACCGCCAGAAACTTTCTTTCGTTTATCGCCGACTGGAAAACACCGAAAGGCGCAATCGCAATCTGGCTTCGGCGCTGAGGATCGAAACGCCGAACCAATTGATTTCCATTCGCCCGGCTTTGCCGATCATCGCCGCGCTGACCAAATCTGAAAAGCCGAACGAGGGCGTTTACCTGACAGGGGCTGAACTGTGGGAAGACCTGCGCTTGATCCGCGACAGTTTGCAGGCCGACCAGGCCAAACTGGCCGCGCGCGAAATCAACCGGTTGATGCGACAGGTGGCGGTTTTCGATCTGCATCTGGTGACGCTGGATTTGCGACAACACAGCGAACGCCACACAGAAGCGTTGGCGGAAATCACGCGCGGTTTGATGCTGAAGAAAGATTACGATCAGATGAACGAAGCTGAACGTGTTCAATGGTTGACCGAAGAACTTTCCACACCGCGTCCGCTGGTCGCCACCGATGCGCGTTACAGCGCCGAAACCACGGAAACCCTGAACGTCTTTCGCGTCGCTCGTCGCGCTTTGGACGAAATCAACCAGCGAGCCATTCGCACTTACATCATCAGCATGACGCGCGAAACCAGCGACGTGCTGGCCGTTCTGGCTCTCGCCAAACAAGCGGGGTTGACGAAACTGTCTGTGGCTCCGCTGTTTGAAACCATCGCCGATTTGCACCGCGCACCCGAAGTCATGCGACGGTTGTTTGAAAATCCGGTTTATCGTCGCGTCCTTGAATCGCAAAACAATTTGCAGGAAGTGATGATCGGTTATTCCGACAGCAGCAAGGACGGCGGAATACTGACTTC
>CAYRQB010000681.1:700-1606 GCA_964426025.1 uncultured Heliomicrobium sp. | reverse complement strand
GCCTAAAATCTCATACGCAATCCGCAACTAATCAGGAATCGGGTCGGTTTCTTTCGCGTCTTTGTGGTTCAGCGAATCGCGTACTTCCGGCACGTTGTACAGGTGATAAAACTGCGATTTGTATTCATTGCTCAGCTTGCCATTGTCGCGCACGACCACGCGCGGAGTTTTGACCAGCCCGGATTCAATCGCGTCATTCAAACCAAAATCGCTGACAATCCAGCTAAACAAATCTTCTTCAACATTGGCTCTGCCCGATGGAGTAAAGGGCGTAGCGGAAAAATCGAAAGCTGTCAGAATGCCGCGTGCCTTATTCAGCCGGTCAAGCCCGCCAATCCATTTGGTTGCTTCTTCAGCCTCGCTCCGGCTCAAGCCCTTGAACTTCACGCCAACCGGAATGCGCCAGGCGTGATGCGCTTCGTCATTGATGACCACGAAATTGCGCGCGGTCTGCATTTCGCCCAAGACTTCGCGCGCGTAAGCTTCGTCGGATTTCGCGCCGCGTTTATCCACGCTCTTGCGTTTGGCGATCTTTTCTTCGCTCTCCCAATTCAGCGCGTGCCAGTTGCGGACGATGACAGCCGCCTGTCTGAGCTTTTCGCGCAAACCAGCCGGAACGACATTGAAGGCGTCGTAATAGTTGTCATCTGCCGAAGGAACGAGCACGCTCAAACGATTTTTGACCGTCAGGCCGGGCGCAATCACCAAAAAGTTTTTCGCGCACCAACTCTTGTCGCCATACGTGATTTTGTTCAACGCTTGCCAGGTAATCAGCATTGCCATCACGATGGTTTTGCCCGAACCGGTCGCCATCTTGCAGCAAAGCCGTTGAAACTCTCCGCCGTCCGAAGGAATTTCGATTCCGACTTTCTGCACGTCTGGCGCTTCGGCAAGCCAGATCAAAGT
>CAYRQB010000681.1:0-690 GCA_964426025.1 uncultured Heliomicrobium sp. | reverse complement strand
CAATTGGCAGAAGAAAAACCGCCTGCCTTCCCGCTCTTCGGGATTGTTCCAATGCTCAAGCAATCGCTTCGTGATGCCTGTCACTCCGGCGTAAGGCTGAATGCCTTGCGCTTCGTCGCCTTCGCGCCAAGCCTTCACACGTTCGCGGATGCGGTTGACCAGCGGGATTTCGATAAACACGCCCGGATCATCCACGATCTTTTTCGTTGACGAAGCCGTGATGTAGCCAGCCGGTCGCCGTCCTGTTTCGCGCGTGAAGGTCTTTGATTCGGGAATGTAGCGCCAGTACGTTTTCGGCTCTTCGTAAGGCGAATTGATAATCAGATGGTCAATGGCAGACATATCGCTTCGCCCTCGTTATTCCAAGTCCATAATTTTCAGGCTTTCGATGCCACGATCATCCACGATCTTGACGGCAATGCGTTTGTGATCGCCCGGCGCAAATGGCAAAGAAACAGCGCCGCGATAGGCTTCGATCAACTCTTCGTCAATCTCTGCTTTTAGGTTCTTCGCCAACCTTGCCCAGCCGTCTTTTTCGCCTGCCATCGGAAAGAAGACTTGGCGCGGAAAGAGGCTGCGCCCGTCGTAATCCGTATCCAGCAGCCAAAGCGCGATGTTTGCTTTGTCGCCGGATTCAATTTCGCCGCTGCGCGTGTTGTAGTAGTCAAAGCCCATCACTTCGACTTCAAA
>CAYRQB010000680.1:0-1613 GCA_964426025.1 uncultured Heliomicrobium sp. | reverse complement strand
CGCCCGACGTGAAAATCATTCCCGGTCACGGGCCGATTGCCACGATTGAAAACGTTCGGCAATACCAGCAGGTATTGGTCGAAACCGTGGACATCGTGCGCAAACAGATTCAAGCCGGAAAAAGTCTGGACGAAGTGAAAGCCGCAGGGCTTCCGGCAAAATACGATGAATGGGGCAAGGGCTTCATCTCAACCCCTGTCTGGATCGAAACCGTTTACCGCAACCTGTCGGCAAACAAATAGAAAAGAAACATGGCTCAACTTGCATTACGCGGCGGCTCGCCCGTCAGAACAGCGCCTTTTACCGCCTGGCCGATTTACGACGAACGCGAAGCGCGCGGCCTGCAATCGGTGCTGGAAAGCCGCAACTGGGGCGGTTATCCCTGCCCCAACGATTTCGCACGCGAATTCGGCAAACGCTTCGCCGAAGCGCACGGCGCCAAATTCGGCGTCGCAGTGGCGAACGGAACCGTTTCGTTGGAACTGGCCTTGAAAGCCGCAGGGATTGGCTTTGGCGATGAAGTGATCGTTCCGGCTTACACATGGGAAGGAACTGCGGCGGCGGTGTTGTTCTGTGGAGCAGTCCCCGTTTTCGTGGACGTTGATCCGAACACTTATTGCCTCGATCCGGCGCTGACCGCGGCAGTAATCAACGAACGAACTCGCGCGATCATTCCGGTTCACCTGGGTTTCCGTTTCGCCGATATGGACGCGATCATGGAACTGGCCGCGAAGCACAATCTGTTTGTGCTGGAAGATTGCGCGCACGCTCACGGCAGCCAGTGGCGAGGGCGCGGCGCAGGTTCAATCGGTCACGCCGGAAGTTTTTCTTTTCAAACTTCAAAGCTGATGACTGCAGGAGAAGGCGGCATAGTCACAACCAGCGACATCAATCTGGCCGATCAAGTCATTCGTCTGGCCAATTGCGGACGGCCTGCGCGTCGCGAATCCGCCAACCAACCTGCGCTGGGCCACAATTACCGAATGACGGAATTTCAAGCGGTCGTTCTGCTGGCTCAACTTGAACGGCTGGACGAACAAACCGAACTTCGCGAAATCAACACTCGGCGATTGGAAGAAGGTTTGAAACAGATTGGCGGAATCAGCCTGTTGCCGCGCGATCCGCGCATTACTCGTCAGGCCAGCTATCATTACGTTTTCAAATTCCACTCGGAAGAATGGAACGGCATACATCGCAACGCTTTCGTCGCCGCGCTGAACGCCGAAGGCATTCACTGCGACGGGCGTTTTTACGAAGCCGTTTACAAATCCTCGCTCTTCAATTTCGCCGCTGATAAATATCCGGCGTGGGCGGGCGGCAAACGCGAATTCAACTGCCCCGTGGCCGAACGCGCCGGTTACGAAGAATCGGTCTGGTTGCCGCATCAGATTTTTTTGGGAACTGCCGAAGACGTGAACGACGTCGTAACCGCCATCGAAAAAATCAAATCGAATCTGGCTGAGCTGGTCGGTTATGAAGACGAACGCATTCGCATTCAGGGAATGTCGCGCGCCGAGCGGGCTTTGCTGGAACCCAAACCGCCTTATTAACCGAGTGGAGCTATAGCTTTTAAGAAAATAACTTCCCGCGAATCACGCCGATTACGCGAATGA
>CAYRQB010000679.1:1145-1621 GCA_964426025.1 uncultured Heliomicrobium sp. | reverse complement strand
GAGCCGCCTTTGCTGAGCTGTTATCGCCTCCGGATCCAGCTGCGCCAGTTCCGGCGACAGTCGAAATTTCTTTTGTCGCCGCGTCAACCTTGCGAATGCGTTGATTGCTGCGGTCGGCGATGAACACATTGCCCAATGCATCAATCGCTATTCCGGTCGGGTTGTTCAGACTCGTCGTCGTTGCTTCGACGCCATCGGTTCCGTAACCGGCTCCGCCGTTGCCGGCAAAATTGTTGACAATGCCGGTCGCCAGATTGATGACGCGAATTCGATGATTGCCGCTGTCAACCACATACAGATTGTTTTGGGCGTCAATCGCCAGCGCCGTCGGGCGGTTAAATCTGGCGGAAGCAGCCGGTCCGTTATCACCGATTGATCCGCTCAGCCCGGTTGCCGATCCGGCGAAATGATTGATCCTGCCATCGGTCGTGATCTTGCGGACGAAATTTGCCCACGCGTTTTTAGGATCGTCAGGT
>CAYRQB010000679.1:0-1135 GCA_964426025.1 uncultured Heliomicrobium sp. | reverse complement strand
CACTGCTCCGCCGGGCGAACCGAAATTCGCATAAATCGCCAATCCGCCATCGCCGGAATTGCCGTTTCCGGTGTTGCCTGCGATGGTGCGGATCTTGCCTTGATTGTCCACCCGCCTGACGACGCGGGATTGGCTGTCAACGATCATCAGGCCTTCGCTGTAACGGCTCAACGCGGTGATTTGCCTGAATGTTGCGTTGATGGCGTCTCCGCCGTCTCCGCTGAAGCCGTAATTGCCGCTGCCCGCCGCGGTTGAAATGTTGTAGCTGGCGGGCGTGCCGCCGCTGACAAATGGCGTGACAGTCACGTTGAATGAAGCCATTGCCGCATTGCCGCGTGAATCGGTGGCCATGAATTTGACGATGGTTGTGCCGACTGGGAACACAGTGTTCGGAGCTTTGTCGGCGACAACCGGAACTGCGCCGTCAACTATGTCCGTTGCGGTCGGCAAGGTGTAATTGACGATTGCGCCAGCGGGCGAACTGGCCGGCGTCGTGATCGCCGCCGGAACGCCGATGATGGACGGCGGAGTCGAATCCTTGACGATGACGGTTTGCGCCGGAGTCGAAGTCTTAGCGCCTTTGCGGTCGGTGACGGTCAGGACGATTGAATGATTGCCGATGGCCAGCGTGACCGTGGCCGCAGCGCTGGTGGCAATCGTGTTGCCGTTGTCGGTCCAGGCGAAAGTGATCGAATCGCCGTCGGGATCGGAACCGCTGCCGTTCAGATTGACCGGCGCTCCGTTTGCCGAAGTGGCTTCGACCATCGCTGGCAACTGGCCCGCGTTTGCCGTCGGCGGTTGATTGCCTGGTTGAGGTTCGTTGACCGTGATGTTGAAAGCGGCTGAAGTCGCCGTACCGCCCTTGCCATCATCGGCTTTAATTTGAATGTTTGTTGATGTGCCTGCTGAAACCGGAGCCAGTCGCAACGTTGCGGTTCGCGCCGCCGGATTGGCATTGACGATGCTGGCAAACCCCGGAGCGTTGATCAGCGTGAAAGTCACGCTGTCATTGTCTTCGTCTGTGGCGACAAGCGGTATGTCAACCGTTTGCCCGCGCGTCAGCGTCTGATTGCCGAGGTTGGAGGTGATGACCGGATTGCGATTGGTTTGTCCGCCGCCTCCGCCAACGGCCGTC
>CAYRQB010000678.1:0-1633 GCA_964426025.1 uncultured Heliomicrobium sp. | reverse complement strand
CTGATGGCCTGAACGACTGTATGAGCTTCGCGGCGTATCATGACTGTTCGCATTGCGTCTTCCGGTTGCAAAGTTTCCACAGCGTCCAAAACGTATTTCCAGCCTTGTTCCCACCACTGCATGACTTCTTCGCGGCTGGTGTTTTCGTCAACGATGAATTCACCGTCGCGGTTGCGGTCGGGTTTTTCTCCGTCGCTGGTCAGAAAATCCACCCATCGCGAACGCATATTGCCTGCCAGATGTTTGACGATGACGGCGATGCTGTTGCTTTCGGCGTCGAGCGTGGCGAAGAACTGATCGCGGTCGAGTTGTTCCAGCGCGCGTTCGCCCAGCTTTTTCAACGAGCGAAATTCAAAGACGGCATTTTCCAGAAAATGTTTGGCAAGTTCGTTGGTCATAATTCTTTATTCGCGAATGAAAGAGTAGATGAATTCGTCCATCACCAAACCTTCCTTGATGACGGCTTTGCGCATGCGAGCTTCAAATTGAAAGCCCGCTTTTTCCAGCACGCGCATCGAAGCCGGATTCCATTCCAGCACCCCGGCGTAAATGCGATGCAGGTCGTAAGTTTCAAACGCCCATTCGGTCAGCGCTCGGACGGCTTCGGTGACTATGCCGCGTCCCCAGTAAGCTTCGCCCAGCCAGTAACCGATTTCCGCTCCGCAACTGTAAATATCGTCTTTGAAAACCAGACCGATTCCGCCGACCGCCTTTCCGTCAACGACGATGGCGAAATTGCTCGGCGGAGATTCCTGACTGGCTGAGCCAATCCATTCGCGCGCATTTTCGACGGTGTAAGGATTGGGGAAACGGTCGCGCACGTTGCGCCAGATTTTGTAATTGTTGGCGTGAATGGTCAGCGATTCTTCGTCGCCCTGTCGCCACGGGCGAACCGTGCAGGTTTTCAGCTTCAGTTCCATAATCTGCGATTGGATCAAAAACCGCGCGGCGGCATTTCCGCGCTTCGCCGCAACCAGTTTTCCGCCGGATAATCAGCCGTCCCGTCAATTGCGTGAACGGCATAAGCGTGGCGCGATTTCGGCGAACGATTGGCGTAACTCATATGCGGCAACAAGCCATGCAAAATCACCAGCGTACCCGCCGCGACTTCCAGCGGCGTCAACATTTCATCAGGCCACGGCGAATCATCCAGAATTTCAAACTTCGTTCCGCCGCCCGATTCGGCTTTCGGGTTCGCGCGCGAAAACCTTTTCTTCAAACCCATCTTGTGACCGCCGGGAATCGCCCACAGACAACCGTTCTCCAGCGTCGCGTCTTCCAGCGCGAACCAGAAACCAGTGACGGTCATCGGTTCGGTATAAAGGAAAGTCGCGTCCTGATGGCAGGTCACTTCACCGCCTATGTTCGGCTGTTTGAAGATATACATTGATTGCAGCAGCAACGGCTGCCGATAACCCAGATCGCTGGCAACAGCCGCCAGAGCGGGTTTGCGCGAAAATCTTTCAAACACCGGATCAAGATCGTGCAGCGCGTGGCCGATCTTGTTGATCGAACGTTCCTTGCTTTGCCGCAAACCGCCGTCGGGCGCAAAAGCGTCTTCTTCAAAAAAGAAGCGAATCTTGTCGCCCGATTCCAGAAAGTAATCGTCGCTGGAACGCGTCTGTTCTTTGGT
>CAYRQB010000677.1:0-1652 GCA_964426025.1 uncultured Heliomicrobium sp. | reverse complement strand
AAAAAGAGGCCTTCGCCTTAAAAAGTAAATTCGTGCAACAACGTCAATCAAGGACTGAGGTCGTTGGCACAACTCGGCCTGGCCAAAGGCATTTAGGAAGAACTAAAGAAAGCTAAAAGCCCCTTGGTAAAAGTTAAATCGCCGGTAATTGAAAAGTAGCGGTTTGAATCCGTCTTCCTATTTGACAGTTTTCAGCGCGGCCACTACCTTTTGCCGCATGGTCACCCTTTCAGATATTCAAACTGCGCGTCAACGTTTGGCGCGCGCGATTTACAAATCGCCTTGCCCGCATTCCATCACGCTCAGCCGGTTGTGCGGCTGCAACACCTATTTCAAGCTGGAAAATTTGCAGATGACCGGCAGTTTCAAGGAACGCGGCGCGCTGAACAAGCTGTTGCAGCTTTCGCCCGAAGAACGCCAGGCCGGAGTCATCGCCGCCAGCGCAGGCAATCACGCTCAGGGCGTGGCTTATCATGCGACGCGGCTCGGCATTCATTCGGTGATCGTCATGCCGAAAGCCACTCCGCTGATCAAAGTCGCCAACACCCGCGATCTGGGCGGCGAAGTCATTCTGCACGGAGCGAATTACGATGAAGCTCTGGCTCATGCGCGCGAGCTTGCCGAAGAAAACGGTTACACATTCGTTCACGCCTTCGACGACGAAGCGATCATTGCTGGGCAGGGAACCATCGGCTTGGAATTGCTGGAAGAGGAAACCAAATTCGACGCCGTAGTAGTTCCGGTCGGAGGCGGAGGAATGATCAGCGGCATTGCCATCGCGATGAAAGAATCTCAGCCCGGCATTCGCATCGTAGGCGTCGAGCCGGAACATTTCGCTGCGATGAAAGCGGCGGTTGAAACCGGCAGAATAGTTGAAATCGCGGCTCACCCCACCATCGCCGACGGGCTGGCGGTCAAACGCGCGGGAAAAATCACTTCTGAAATCGTCCGCCAGTACGTTGACGAAATCGTCACCGTCAGCGAAGACGAAATCGCCAGCGCAATTTTGAAACTGCTGGAAATCGAAAAGACAGTGGTCGAAGGCGGCGGCGCTGCCGGTCTGGCGGCGCTGCTGTTCGGCAAGGTAAAGAACCTGGAAGGGAAAAACGTCGCCGTCATCATCAGCGGCGGCAACATTGATCCGAACTTGTTGTCGAAGATCATCGAACGCGGTCTGGCCAAAGACGGGCGAATGGTTCGCGTCCGCGCGATGATGCGCGACCGACCGGGAGAACTCGCCCGAATCTGCCAACACATAGCCGAACAAGGCGCAAACATTCTGGAAGTCGAACACAACCGCGCGTTTTCAAATCTGGAAGTCGGAGGTGTGGAGATTGATCTGACGCTGGAAACTCGCGGCCACGATCACGTCGCGCAGTTGTTGGAAGTATTGAACAGCGACGGCATCAAAGCTCAGCGGTTAGGATGAAGTGGACAGGATTTACAGGATTTCACAGGATGAAAGGCAATCCTGAAAAATCTTGTTCATCCTGTCCATTTCTTTCCTGCCTAAAATTTCAGTTCGGACATCTTCACCGTTCGTTTTTCCGCCGCCGATAAATCCGCCGCGAAAACCACTCGATGCGATTCAAACGCAGTGTCGAAATCCGTCAGCGGCATTGCCTGACCCGAAGCGAAGCTGTCAACGAAAG
>CAYRQB010000676.1:437-1666 GCA_964426025.1 uncultured Heliomicrobium sp. | reverse complement strand
ACTCCCGGATCAGCCGGGCGGCAACCTACGTTGATGAAGATTTTTGGCGCGCTGAGTTGGCTAGTGCTGCCGTCGTTCAATTTGACGGCGACAGAGTTTGCACTGGTGAAACTGGCTTCGCCGAAAATCAACTCGATGTTTTTGGCTCGCTCAAGCGCGCGTTGGCCTCCGTTGCGAAAATCATCCACGACGGATTGTTTGCGCTGGCGAACTTCGGCCAGATTGACCGTGATGTCGCCGAGGTGAACTCCGTAATCGGCTGAGCGTCGGGCCAGATAAGCTACGCGGGCGCTGGCGACCATCGTCTTGGTTGGAGTGCAGCCAACATTGACGCAGGTTCCGCCAATGTGAAGCCGTTCGATGACCGCTGTTTTCCATCCGGCTTCGGCCAGCGCAACGGCCAGCGGCTTTCCGGCCTGGCCTGTGCCGATAACGATGGCATCGAAGTTTGTCGGGTTGGACATGACGATTCCTCCTGTTCACGAGTGAATGCCGCAAGGCTCGTCGAATATTCCAGTTACCGGCCAATCGCAAACAGATCGCGTTCGCCGCGCACGAACATCATCTTGCCGGAAATCGCCGGAGTCGCCATCAACAATTGCCCGATGCTGTTTTTGCCGAGCAGTTCAAACGTCGCTCCGGCTTTGACGATGAAAATGTCGCCGTCTTCGCTGGGCAAATAAATCTTCCCGTCCGAAGCGACAGGCGAGCCGCTGAAACCGCTGCCTTGATGAGGAATGCGTTGTTGATATTTTTCTTCGCCGGTCGCCAGATCGAAGCAACTGAAGATGCCTTCGTTTTTCAGAACGTACAGCAGCCCCTGATAAATCAGCGGCGTAGGCATATACGAACCGACTTTCTGGCGAGTCCAGGCAATGTGTTGGCTGGCGGTTTGCCCCTTAGGCAAGGTGATGTCGCCGTTCGCTCCGGCGCGAACGACAAAGACAGGCGCATTCGGTCGGCGTCCGCTGGCAACGACGATCAACTCGCCGGAAAAGATCGGCGTCGGCGCTGTGATATTGGAACTGTCGCCGAGCTTCCAAAGCTCTTTGCCGGTGTCGGGGTCGTTGCCGCGGATGAAGTTCGGCGCGTTGGTGATGATTTCCGTTCGGCCTTTGCCCGCGTAAACAGTCGGCGTCGCCCACGAAGGCAATTCTTCGCGCTCGGTTTTCCAAACAGTCTTGCCGGTTTTGATGTCCACGGCCATCAGAAAATCTTCTTTCGAGGTG
>CAYRQB010000676.1:0-427 GCA_964426025.1 uncultured Heliomicrobium sp. | reverse complement strand
TTGTAAATGATCGGCGAACTGGCTGTGCCCCATTCGTATTCCGGCAAATCGTAAGCGCCGACATCCAATCGCCCCAGGTCTTTTTTCCAGACCAGCTTGCCTTTCATGTCGAAGGCGTACAGCCCTTGCGAACCGAACAGCGCGACGACGTACCGGCCATCGGTCGCTGGCGAAGAACTGGCGTAGGTGGATTTGACGTGTCGTTTTTCCAGCGGCACGCCTTCATAAGCGACTTTGTCCCAGACGATCTTGCCGGTCTTTTTATCCAGGCAGAAGACTTTCCATTGATGAACCGATTTGTCGTCTGAAGCGTCGCCCGCGCCGTATAAGCCGGGCTTGAACGTCGCTTTGTCATTGCTGCTGATGGCCGAAGTGACAAACAGCTTGTCTTCCCAAACAACGGGACTGGAATGCGCCAGACCGGGAA
>CAYRQB010000675.1:0-1676 GCA_964426025.1 uncultured Heliomicrobium sp. | reverse complement strand
GTAATCTTCAGTATGAGCCAGCAAGGCGCGAACGGCTTCGAAGTACCAGAGCGTGGCGTCAACCGTGTTGTATTCCGGAGCCTCGCCGGCATCCGGGAAACGATTGGGCAGCATTCCTTGATCAACGTGCCTGGCAAATTCCAGCAGAATGCTTCGCGCCACATCGTAACGCCCGGTGGTCAGTGTCAAACCGGGCAGGGCAATCATCGTGTCGCGTCCCCAATCGGCGAACCAGTGATAACCGGCGATGATGGTTTTCTGTTCGCCACGAGCGACGATGAATTGATCGGCGGCCAGTGTCAGGGCTTGAACCAATTCATCGCGTTTGCCCCTTGAAAGTAACTTCTTGCGGCGATTGAGTTCCGCCCGGCGAAGCTTGTCGGCTTCGCCCGCTTGGCGTGCTTCGGTCGAAGCGATGACCGTTGCTGAAGTGTTTTTGCTCAAATCGAATTTCAGAGAGAAGTGATTGAAAAGGTCTTCGTTGAAATCCAGCCCGCGATCGCGCTCGACCGCGAATTCAAAATTGCGATACCAGTAACCGGTAATGTCCAGTTGATCGGCGTCGTGAGCGAAGTGTAATTCGGGCAGTTCGTCGTAAGGTTTGATGGCAGCTCTGCCGTCAATCGTTTCGACGTGATTGCTGAAAGATCCGTTTTCATGCGTCGTGCTGTGGTAATCACGGAAAGCCACAAGCGGATGGATTTCCAGCCGGCATTCGTTAACGCCGCGAGCTTTCCGGCGGCGTTTGTATTGCACGACCGTCGTATTTTCACCTTGAACCATGAAAACGGATTTTTCGATGACGACGCCCGCGACTTCGTAAGTGAAAATCGGAAAAGGGTCGAGCCGGAATTCCTTCAGGTAAGTGAAACCTTGCGGATGAACCGCGCCGGAATATTGATTGGCTGACAGGTCAAAGCGTTCGCCATTTACCACCAATGTTTCCTCAAGCTTTGAGAGCAAGAGCATTCGGCCTACAGGCGGATTGATCGCCGCCATCAGCAAGCCGTGATATCGCCTGGTGTTCAAACCGATGATGGTCGAAGAGGCGTAACCGCCAAGTCCATTGGTTTCCAGCCATTCGCGTTTTTGAGCCTCGGACAAATTGCCGCAGATGTTTCCGTCGAATTGAATCATAGTTTCCTCCGAAAACAGTAATCCGCAGACGCCCTCTGGTTATTCCCGTCCGGCGCCTGCGGATTCAGTTGTAACGAGCGGATTGCGTTTTTAGTCAATCGGACGCCATTCGCGTCCGTCGCGAGTCAGCAATTCCTCGGCTTCTTTCGGTCCCCAGGTTCCGGCGGCGTAATTCGGGAAATTGCGCGGCGGCAAAGCCTTCCAGACATCCAGGATCGGCTCAATTTCGCTCCATCCGGTTTCAACCATATCGGCGCGCTGAAACAGCGTCGCATCGCCGACCATGCAATCGTAAAGCAGTCGCTCGTAACCTGTGCTGGGCACTTTGCCGAAATAATCCTCGTAGTTGAAATTCATATGAACAGCGCCCAGTCGCATGATCGGCCCCGGAATCTTTGCGCCGAACCGCAGGCTGATTCCTTCATCGGGCTGAATGTGAATCACCAGCCGATTGGTTCTCAGCCGTTCAATCGGTGTGTCGCGGAATAACATCAGAGGCGCGCTTTTGAATTGAATGGCGATTTCAGTGACGCGCTTCG
>CAYRQB010000674.1:0-1683 GCA_964426025.1 uncultured Heliomicrobium sp. | reverse complement strand
AAGGACCGCGTGATTGGCATCAGCCTCGACCAACTCCGGCAGGCTCGGCGAACGGTTGGCATCGCGGGCGGTGAAAGAAAGTTAGCGGCGATTCGTGGCGCACTGGAAGGTGGTTGGATCAATGTGTTGATTACAGATCGGTATACGGCTGAAAAATTGCATCCGCGCACGCGCGGCGCCGTGCCATTGCCTGATTTTGTGGCCACCGAAACCAGGCTGAAACCGCATTAGAGTTTTCGTCCCAGCGGGACGACCTGAGAGTAGCCCGTCAATTTATTGCCGGGTGGGCTTAGCCAAGACCGCGCGTCCCAGCGGGACGCTTGATTTCATCGTTGGTAGCCTTGCTCAGGCTTCTCTCTGGGACGCGGCGGGCTACCGACTATCCCGGCAATAAATTGACGGGCTATTGTCAAAACATCCCTACGGGATGAAGAATTTGTCGCCTGCTAGCTTTTATCTTTGTTGCATAACCTGCTGTTAAATATATGTCCGTCATTATTGGCTACAGTCAGCATTGGAGTTTCCACAAAGTTGCGAACATCGCACTACTATTCTTTTGCCTATCGTTTCTTACTGCCTGCAAACTCTGGACGATTCGCCCGATTGAGTCCAAACAGCAAACGGCGGTTACTTCTTCGCAACAATTCAATGCCGACACTTACGTGGATTCGATTTGGCAGAGTAAGTTCATGCCTACGATATTGGAGAAGGCTGCGGATTTGACCGTCGTGCTGAACGCACTCGATGCCGATGCGGAAGCGGCGAAAAAACAATACAGCAGTGGCGACGCAGGCGGCGCGGCGCATTTCATCATCAAAGGCGCTGGCCGCATCATCCGCGTCAATGCCAGTTCGCAAAACCGCAACGTTACGATCAGCTTGCCAGACTACAAGGGCAAAACAGAAGTTGTGCTACAGCTTGGCCCGGTGTTCCGTGGGACTTCGCTGCGGGATGCGGTGGGCTTTATTCAATTCAATCAATTCGTCAATCAGCTTCAATTCGCTGATGTCGGCAACAAGTTGAATGATCGTGTGACGACAACGGTCGTCAAAGATTTTGATCTGGCGCCAGCGCAAGGCCAACAGGTTTCCTTTTCCGGCGCATTTACGCTCAGTGATCGCAGCAAAATCATCATCACGCCGGTGAAGATCGAATCAGGAGGTCAGCCCTGATGCAACCTTCGCTCAGCAGTGAAGTTGTATTGCGTGCCGAAGCAGTCACGAAAGTCTTTTCCGGCACGGTGGCGCTCAAGGGCGTTGACTTCAACGTCTATCGCGGCAAGGTCAATGTGCTGATCGGAGAGAACGGCGCAGGCAAATCTACGCTGATGAAAATCCTGGCGGGCGTAGAAACGGCGACGGCGGGCAAGCTGTTACTGGAAGGGCAGGAAATTCAGGTCAACGGCCCGCGTGAAGCAGCGCAACACGGCATCGGCATCATTTATCAGGAACTGAATCTCTTTCCGAACCTGAGCGTTACCGAAAACATTTTTATGGCGCGCGAGGTCACAACGCGCGGCGTGGTCATCAACGAGAAAGAACAGCAGCAACGCGCCCAAACGATTCTGGCGCGTTTCGATCAACCGATTGATCCGCGCTCGCTCGTGGGCGATCTGCGCGTCGGCGAACAGCGGCTGGTCGAAATCGCGCGCGCGCTGTCGCAAAACGTCCGCATTCTGATTAT
>CAYRQB010000673.1:0-1687 GCA_964426025.1 uncultured Heliomicrobium sp. | reverse complement strand
GGCGAATAAAAATCCAGAATGCCTCCGCGCGAGGAAAATTCGCCGATGCCTCCAACCGGATCAGAGCGCATATAACCGACCGATGCCAGATGATCGAGCAGGTATTCCAGCGGCAATTCTTCGCCGACTTTCAGCGCGACGACGGCCTGTTTGATTTCGTCAACCGCGACGAAACGGCGCACGAGTGAACGCGCGCTGAGCAAAACAATGTCGCCCATTCCGGCGGTCAACCGCCACAAAGCCAATGCGCGGCGTTCCAGAATCTCAGCGTGCGGCGAGGTTCCGCTGTAAGGATCGCTTTCAGAAGCCGGAAGCGTGAAGATTTCGTTCTCGCATTCTTCGCGATTGTTCAACTGGCAATAAAAAAAACGCAGGTCTCGCTCCAGGTCTTCCAGATCGCGATTACGCTGGCTGACGACGGCCAGCCGTTTACCGGTGGCGCGTTGCAGCGTCGCCAACGGCAAAGCCTTTGCGCCGCCGCTTAATCCGGCAACATTGATCAGGCGTTTGCCCGCGCGGACTTCGGCAATCAGTCGCTGAAAACCTGCACTCTTATCAAACTGCTGAAACACTGCTGATGCTTCCTTACTTTAACTGAACCTTTGAACGATTCGCTCTATTACGTCCGTTGTCGAGCAGCCGTCAACAAATGCCAGGCTCATGACTTTTCCGCCCGCGGTTTCGACTTCTTCGCGGCCAATGATGTCATCAATTCCCCAGTCGCCGCCTTTAACCAGAATGTCGGGCAACAGTGCCGAGATAATTTCGCGCGGAGTCGGTTCGTCAAACACGGTCACGAAATCTACTGATGCCAGCGCGGCCATCACTTCTGATCGTTCGGCTTCGTTCAGAATCGGACGTTTGTCGCCTTTCAATTCGCGCACGCTGCGGTCGCTGTTCAGGGCGACGATCAGGGCGTCGCCCAGGGCGCGAGCCTGTTGCAGGTAACGCACGTGGCCCGGATGAAGCAAATCAAAACAGCCGTTGGTAAAGACGACTTTCTTTCCGGCTTCCCGTAAACGCTCGCGTTCGACTCTCAGTTGATCAAGCTGTAGGACTTTTGTCATAGATGAGGCATCTTAGATGAACGGCTACAACCGAAACAAGCGCGGCCTCAATTGGACTGGCGGCTTTACTCGCCCTGCTCTCTGTTTGAGAATGCACCTGGTCATCACAATTTATACAAGGAGTTTTTGGTTTGACTGGTATCAACAATCCTAAGGCAATTGAAACTATTTTGAGTGAATCGCACACCATCGCAGTTGTCGGCTTGTCGTCGAATCCGATGCGGCCAAGTTATGACATCGCCCGTTATCTGCAAAAAAACGGTTACCGGATCATTCCCGTCAATCCCAACGAGGCTGAGGTTCTGGGCGAACGCGCTTACCCCGCGTTGGCAGACGTGCCGGAAAAGATTGATCTGGTGAATATTTTCCGCCGTTCGGAAGAAGCCGGGCATCACGTGGACGAAGCTATCAGATTGGGCATCAAAGCAGTCTGGATGCAGGACGGAGTAATTGACGAAGCTGCGGCTGAACGCGCGCTCCAAGCCGGGCTGACGGTGGTGATGGACGATTGCATTTTGCGCCAGCACGCGCGCAGACGCTGAACGCCCCGAATTCATCTGTCAAACCTGACAAATACCAAAGGGCCTGACAAATACCAAAGGGCCTGACAAATACCAAAG
>CAYRQB010000672.1:0-1688 GCA_964426025.1 uncultured Heliomicrobium sp. | reverse complement strand
AAAGAAGATTTCGTCGGCGACGCCGAAGCTTCAAAACTGCTCAGCCGCAAACCGCGCAAACCCTGGGATTTGATTTGAAAGAGTAGGGCAACCTGCCGAGGTTGCCCGGCGTTCTTTACTCGCCCTTTACCAGACTGGCGCAACCTCTGCAGGTTGCGTTACTGTTTTTGAGGAATTAACTGGATGATGAACCGAATTTGTTTGCTGATTGTTTTGGCCTTCGCCACAGTCACGGTAGCCACCGTCAAGCCACGTCCGTTATTTGATGGCAAAAGCTTCGTCGGTTGGGAAGGCAACATGAAAATCTTCCGCATTGAAGACGGCGCGATCGTCGGCGGTTCGATGAAAGCGGCTTTGCCGAACAACGAATTCCTTTGCACGACAAAACGCTATTCGGATTTCGTGCTGCGCGCCAAGTTCAAAGTTACGGGCGAACGCGTCAACGCTGGCATCCAGTTTCGTTCCGAGCGCATTCCCAACAATCACGAAGTCATCGGCTATCAAGCAGACATCGGTCAAAACTATTGGGGCGCGCTGTACGACGAATCTCGCCGTAAGAAGGTTCTGGTTTCGCCGGACGCCGCCGCGCTGGACAAAGTCTTGAAGCGCGACGACTGGAACGATTACGTCATCCGCGCCGAAGGCAAACGTATTCGGCTGTCAATCAACGGCTATCAAACGGTGGATTACACCGAAGCCGACGACACGATTAAACAGACTGGTTTGATCTGTCTGCAAATCCACAGCGGCCCGCCCAGCGAAGCCCGTTACAAAGACATCACGATTGAAGAGTTGCCGGTTAGCAAGTAATGTTTGAGTGCTTGATATGAGTGACATTTTGACAAGGATAAAACGAGCGGTGTTGGCTGGGCGTTACGGATTCAGCGAGAAGGCTCAAACTGAGTTGGATGCTGACGGGCTGACGGAACTGGATGCCGTTGAATCCATTATCAACGCTGTGGCGATCTACAAAAAGATTCGCTCCACTAACCCTGGACGTAAACAGGCAAAAGAGTACCTGTACGTTATTCAGAGCACGAATTTGAATGGTCTTCCTATCTACACGAAAGGCAAGCTTGTAAATGTGGACGGTGAAGATAAATTTTATTTCCTGATCTCATCCAAGAGAGTGCAATAGCGAAAGGCAAAATTATGTTTTTGAAAATTACCGTTTGCCCAACTTGTGGCAGTGACAGGATTGCGGAAGTTTGCCGTGATGTGACCAAAACGGTTAATGGCCAAACTTATACTGTTCCTGCTTTGGAATTTTACGAATGTCCTGATTGCGGCGAAAAAATTTATGACCGCGAGGCGATGCGAAAAATCGAAGCGTACTCGCCAGCATTTGCCAAAAAGAAACTGAAAAGAGCCGCATCAAAATAATGACTACTCCAACCGAACTTCGCAGCAAATTGAAAGAAGGCGTGATTGCCTTTCCGATCACGCCGTTTAACGAAGACCTGTCGCTGAACCTGGAAGGTTTGCGGCACAACCTGACCAAGCTGAACGAACACCTGCTTTGCGCCGTAGTCGCAGCGGGCGGAACAGGCGAAGTTTATTCGCTGACTCCGGCGGAATACGCCGAAGTTGTTCGTCTGACTGTCGAAGTCGTGAATGGCAAATCACCCGTCATCGCAGGCGTAGGTTTCAACCAGACGATGGCTGTCGAGATGGCCAAACAAGCCGCT
>CAYRQB010000671.1:0-1688 GCA_964426025.1 uncultured Heliomicrobium sp. | reverse complement strand
TCAATTAATTGGGGAATGTCCGAATTATTCGATAGGTCTCGTAGCTGAAGTTTAGCAGGATGCTGTCGTCGGTTTCGGATCGCACGACCACTTGATAGGCAGCGGGAAAAGTCTTGTGGCCATCCTTGGTCAACTGTCTTTTTAACTCCGCCAGATGATCGGCAGAGGTGAAGAACTCTGCCGCAGCTTGTGTGCCAGCCGAATTCACTCCCGAAAAAATCACCGTGCGGTGCTGTTGATTGGTCGAGCTTTCGCTGGGCAGGACTGTGATCAATCCGTAAGTCACCGCCGGACTGTTCCTGGAATCCCGCTTCACCGAATAAAGTTTGACCGGCGGTTTTCCAGTCTCGATTTCAACTATGGCATCCAGGAAGTTGAGAGTCAGAGGGCATTTATCCAGAAAGCGCGCCACGACGGGGCTGTATTCCGGCGCGCCGAAAAGCACTACGTTGCGACGCCGCAAAGTCGGCATGGTGATGACTTTTTCGGGAAACAGGTGAGGAGTGGCTCCGGTTGGCAGAATGGTTTTTATCATTGTCATCGCCGCCAGCGAATCTCCCCAGTAAGTGGCGTTAGTTGTAATGGTCAGAAACAAATCCTGTTTGGGCGAAGCTGAATATTTCGTGTTGTAAAGCGGGTACAATTCCTGGGGCATTGTAAATCCGCCAGGATCCAGGAATGGAGTTGGCGCGACAGTGGCTGGAGTCAAAGGCGTCGCTCGCGGGTGAATTGAAAAGCTTGGAGGATTGGCGACGCAGACCAGCACGTCCGATTCGGAATTGAAAATTGGCCCCCAGGCTTCCGCGACGACGGCGGCAATTTCGTGTTGCGACACATCCGGTCTGGGTTTGTTCATCAGCCAGAAAATCGCTCCGAAGATGATGGCTGAAACAATCACTCCTGCAACGAAGCTCAGCAAGGGCATTTTGCCGCCAGGCAATTTCACATTTTCCCGCGAGCCTGCGATTTCCTGTGCTGAATCCGGTTGAACCAATGCTCCGCTGGTATGCGAAGCCCGGACGCCGACTTTGCCATTTTTTCCTTGAAGCGAATGGCTTACTACAAAATGAGGGCAATAAGAGCCTTTAGTCATCTCGATTCGAATTTCCGCTTCCGGTTGTTCCAGTTCGTAAAATTCCTGGAGCTTCTTCCTCAACGCAAACGCACGGTTGCGCACAGCGGAATCGTCTCCGGTAGAGTAATTGCTTGGCCGTCCCAAGGCCTCGACGCCAATCAGGTATTCAGTCAATTCGTGACCGCGTCCCGCAATTTCCATCTCGCAGACGTACTTCAGAAAACTTTTTAGCTGATCAGCGCGGGCAAACGTGTTGCTGTGCAGGACGGATTCAAGCGCCGCCTGCTTTTGCTCATTGCTGATAGACCGGCTGGATTCAGTGATCGCCTCGTTCATAAGCCATTCATATTGAGAGATTTTACCGTCCGAGAAAACGTTGAAGCCAGATGTTAGCAAACGTTTTGTGACGTTCCAATACTTGTCAGAAATTTATAGTGGCTGTACAACCGGAGCGCTTACCTTCCAACACAAAAATAGAGATACAGATAAGAAAAAAACTTTGCTGGTAGTTGCTCATTCACTTTAATCGCTCATCGTCTGCGAATTCTAAAGAACTGCAAAGGTATGGACACTGGTTCGCCTGATCTGTGGCCGGGTAGAGAATTGTCTCTTA
>CAYRQB010000670.1:744-1694 GCA_964426025.1 uncultured Heliomicrobium sp. | reverse complement strand
ATGAACTGGCAAAGCTACGAAAGGTTTCTACAAGAGAGATGATGCGCCAATTAGGCGTTGACCCGGAGAAATATGATTAGAGAGCGCGCAAATGCTTCTCAACGGCGGAAGGTATTTGCGCGAGCAAAATGGCGTTGTGAATATTGTCGCACTCCGGACGCCTTTGTTCCTGATTCGTTTGTAATTGACCACATTATTCCAACTGCGCAAGGTGGCAAAACTCGATTGTCGAATCTGGCGCTTGCCTGCTCCTCTTGCAATGGTTGCAAGTACAACAAAGTCGTAGGCATTGATCCGTTTACTCAAGAACCTGCACATCTGTTCAATCCTCGCAAACAGAAATGGCATGATCATTTCACATGGAATGAAGATGGTTTACTGGTCGTTGGTCTGACGCCAATCGGTCGCGCCACAGTTGTTGCGTTGAACATGAATAAGGAAAAAACAGTCAACTTGCGCCGACTGTTAATTCTTGATTCATTGCATCCGCCAGCCTGATGCTTCTATCAAACCTCTTGAAATGATGAGCTTGAGCGAGTTCGAGTTTCAAGATGCGCAGTCTGAAAATCTCTCCTCGCCCAAACTCACCGTAACGGTTCAATCCACTCGAAATTGCTTTCAACTCTATTTGGTCATCGGCGAAACGTATTTCACCACATCAAATCTGGCCAAAGCCTCCAGCTTTTCAATCGGCAATCGCCCGATGATCAGCTTCGACGATTGCGGGTTGAGCACAATCTCAAAGCCGAGTTTCTTTAGCTGTTCAATCGTCGCGTCTGATTTATCAGTCAACCAGATTTGCAATTCAGCTTTGCCATGGCTAACAAACCTGGATTCTTCGGAAGCAGATTTTGTCTGTTTATTCTTCAACCGTTCAACGACGGCTGCGACGAGCGGATGCAATTTTGACCGAAGCTGACGTCGCTCCTGCTCTTCCGATGACAGCATCG
>CAYRQB010000670.1:0-734 GCA_964426025.1 uncultured Heliomicrobium sp. | reverse complement strand
GGGTGCGGGAGAGGGCTTTGGCGGAACAGGCTGAGGTGGCGAAGCTCCCACTCCACCGGCAGAACCGATGCCTTGTCCTCTGCTAGCAGGATTGCCTGTTCGAATATAAACGCTTTCGGTTTGTACGGCTTGGAAATTCAACACGCCATTGCTGACATTAACTTTCCGGTCTTTATCTCCAAACACACCTTCATAACTAACGCCTTCGGGCATTTCCACAGGCACGTCAACTCGGCGAGGTTGGCCGCCTTCGGTGATGGTCATTTCTTCGACGGCGACGAAGGAGGTGAATTGCGTCATCAGCCGGTATTCCAATCCAAGCTGAGTGATGGCTTCTTTCACTTCTTCTTTCGGATTGCCGTTTTGAATGCCGGAATAATCCTGCTTCATCAAATCGTCAATTCGCGTCCGCGCCCACAACGTGGCCAGCACGTCGTGTTCGGGTTGCGATTCGGGAAACTCGACCGGAATTTCGCGCGCGAAGTTCTGGCCGCCGACTTTGCCGGTCAGCCTGACCATTCCGCGTGTGCCGTAAGTGTAACGCCCGGTCAGAACCAGCGGTTTGGCGCTGAACAAATCAGGCAAACGCTGCGGGTAAACGTCCGCCACCGGCAAACCTCCCCAATCAATGCGAATGTCCGTCAATAGCGGATTGCGAACGCGTTCGTGGAATCGTTTTGCCGCCGCCGAACCGTCGTCGTTCAATCCAACGTATTCGACTTCGCCGCGTCCTT
>CAYRQB010000669.1:0-1695 GCA_964426025.1 uncultured Heliomicrobium sp. | reverse complement strand
CGTGAAGCTGCAAACAGGCTTCGGCGATTTCAAAGCGATCTTGCACGCTCACGCTGAAGATTCGGCTCACACCGGAGGGACTCGGCCAGAGTTGTTGGCGGCGGCAAAGCGCGTCGGCGTGAAGATCGTCATGTTGACCGATCACGTGCGGCCTCCGAAGGATTTCATCGCCGACAGTTGGCGCGGATTGCGCGACGGCGTGCTGTTCATTCCCGGAGCCGAAAGCGAAGGCTTTTTGGTTTATCCGCAGCGTTCGATCATTCAGGCGCACATCAACAAGAGTTTCAAATCGCGCGACGAATACGTCCGGCTGGTCAAAGAGCCGGTTGGCCAGAATCGCGGCGACATCTTTCTTTCTCATGTTGAAGAAAAAGGCGACTGGGACACGAGCCAGTTGGACGGGCTGGAAATTTACAACATCCATTCCGACCTGCTGGACGAAGCCGAGTTCGTCCGTTGGTTGCAAGGCGTGTTCACCAATCCCGACCGATTGAAGCAGTTGGAAACGGCGCTCGATGAATTCCCTGCTGAAACATTCGGAGCTTTGCAGGATTATCTGCCGACGATCATCGCCAAGTGGGATCGCGATTTGCCGTCGCATCGCCTGACCGGCGTCGCCGCCAACGATTGCCATCACAACCAACTGTTCACAATAAAAGCCGCCGGTGACGACGCGATTGAAGTCACGGCCTTCCCTGACCCGCCGCGCAAAATTACGACAGCGCAAGCTCCACGAATCGCCGAAATGCTGAAAGGCCGCAAGGCTGGCGATGTGATCGCCAAACTGGATTTCGATCCTTACGACCGCAGCATGTCTTTCGTGGCGACTCATGTGTTGTTGAAAGAGTTGAACGAAGCTGGTGTCAGGCAGGCTTTGCGCCAAGGTCATGCTTTTGTCGCCCACGATTGGTTGTGCGACGCGACGGGCTTCGCCTTCATCGCCGAACGAAACGGCAAACGCATTGGCGTGATGGGCGATGAATTGAAACTGGAAAAAGGATTGAGGTTGAGACTCGCCGCGCCCGTCAGCGGAACGATCAAACTTTTCCGCAATGGTCAGGTTGTTCGAGAAACTGAATCAGACAAGATGGATTTCTTGGTGAGCGAGGCGGGAATTTATCGAGCCGAGATTTGGCTGACACTGGATGGCGAGCATCGCCCGTGGATTTACTCGAATCCAATTCGAGTTCGTTAGTCGGACATCGTTGTAATAACCAAAAGCGCGGAAAGAATCAGTCTTGCCGCGCTCATTTGATTTTGAAATTGCCAGCTTGCTACTTGCTCGATGGTTGAACCTGAGCAGTCGTGACTGCCGCTGCGCTTCTGCCCATTGCGCTCATGACTCGGTTCGGCAGGATGCCGAGATAGAAAGTGCCGATCAGCGTCAGGATCAATGCCAAAGCGGTCAGCGCGCTGACGCGCGGTTTGACGAAGCCGGGCACGAGCGGACGGAAGAACATCACGACAATCGGATACAGGTAGTAGTAAACCGAAATGATGCTGTTGATGATCGCCACTATGATCAGCCATCGCAGATTCGGCACGCCATCCCAAGCCGATTTGAAGATGAAAAACTTGCTCATGAAACCGGCGGTCGGCGGAATGCCTGCCAGGCTGAAAAGAAATATCGCCAGCGGGAAGCTCAATCCTGGCGATTCAAAACCGACGCCTGCGTAATCGGCTATTTCTGTCTTT
>CAYRQB010000668.1:0-1698 GCA_964426025.1 uncultured Heliomicrobium sp. | reverse complement strand
TTGCCTGCAATCCTATCCGCAGTCTGTTTTTGCCCGCGCGGTTTACGTCGAAATGCTTCGCAAAGAAGGAAAGTCTGAAGACGCGAAACAGGAGATGGAACTGGCCAAAAAACTGGATGCCTGGATGGCTTTGAGCTGGGAAAACGTGCTTAGGTTTAAGCCCGAGGCAGCGGTGACTGAAGCCAGGCGCCGCGAGCTGATCCAGCCTGACAAATTGACTCCGTTTCTGGCTATTCGCCTGGTTTTCTGGCGGGCTTATCATTACCTGTAAAGATTGGCCGACGGCTGGTCAAGGTTTGATTGGCAAGGGCGGCGCTGAAACCTTCTTCCGTCTCAAATCGCAAATATTGGTGACTTTGTTGCGCTATCTTTTCCCATATGCGATGTTTATTGGCGCATAATTTATATTTATTGTTGGAAGGAGAAGGAGTTATCAGATATGCCAATAAGTTTTGAGTTGACGGAAGAGCAATTGCAGGTGAAACGAATGGTGCGTGAATTCGCCGAAGCCGAAATCAGGCCCCACGTCATGGAATGGGACGAATCGCAGCATTTTCCGCGAGAAGTGTTTTCCAGGATGGGCGAATTGGGATTGACCGGAGTAATTTTCCCGGAAGAGTACGGCGGAGCCGGGATGGGTTATGTTGAGTATGCGACGGTGATTGAAGAAATCGCCCGCGTCTGCGGCTCAATTGGTTTGTCAATTGCCGCCCATAATTCGCTTTGCACTAACCACATATTTCAATACGGAACCGAGGAACAGAAGCGGAAATTTATTCCGTCGTTGGCGCGCGGCGAAAAGCTCGGGGCCTGGGCATTGACTGAGCCCGGTTCCGGGTCTGACGCTTCGGGCATGAAAACCACCGCTGTTAGACGCGATGGAGGCTGGGTGATCAACGGATCGAAGAACTTCATCACCCACGGAATTTCCGGAGATGTTTGCGTGGTCATGGCCTTTACCAATCGCGAGATGCGTTCGCGAGGCATTTCCGCCTTTATCGTCGAACGCGGAACTAAAGGTTTCATGGCCGGTAAAAAGGAAAACAAATTGGGCGTTCGGGCTTCGGAAACAGCTTCGATCATTTTTGAAGATTGCTGGATCCCGGACGAAAACCTGCTCGGCGAACAAGGCCGTGGTTTCGTCAATTCCATGCAGGTTCTGGATGGCGGCAGAATTTCGATTGCCGCTCTGGCGCTGGGCATCGCTCAGGGAGCTTTTGAGTCGGCTCTCAAATACTCTCAGGAACGAAGGCAGTTTGGGCAACCGATTTTTGACTTTGAAGCGATTCAATTCAAACTAGCCGATATGGCGACACAGATTGACGTTGCGCGTTTGCTGACCTGGCGTGCAGCCTGGTTGAAAGACAACAAGCGTCAGACGACAAAGGAATCGGCGATGGCCAAGCTATATGCATCTGAAATCGCCGTCCGTGTCAGCGAAGAGGCCATTCAAATCCACGGCGGCTACGGTTACACCAAAGACTATCCGCCGGAAAAATATTGGCGCGATTCAAAGCTCTGCACCATCGGCGAAGGAACCAGCGAGGTGCAGAGGTTGGTCATTGCGCGCCAGCTTGTAGCTTCGTAGCATTAAACTGTGTATCATTTCCCGGCCGTTCGTTATTGCACAGCCTCAGCCAATGGCAAATGCCCTGCGAACGACCCTGTGAACGTGCTTGCAAAAGCTTTGACGTTCCA
>CAYRQB010000667.1:0-1703 GCA_964426025.1 uncultured Heliomicrobium sp. | reverse complement strand
CAAAGTCGCCAAGAAGAAAAAAGAAGTTGGAGGAATGTATCAAGAGTCAATGATCCACCTACACCTTTTCTTCGCGTCTTTGCGTGAGGTTCCAATCAGTTTACCGAACAGGAGCAAATGATGTTTCCGACCACTTCACAAATCCTCAACAACTATCTGGTAACAATGTCTGTCAGCTTGTTTGCGCTGGTTCTGGTTGCGGTCTTTGCCATCTGGCAGATCAGGTCTGCCGGCAAAGATGCGATAGGCGGAAAGTCCGATCTGCGTCCCAAACTTTTTGCGGCGGCTGGTTTGTTGCTTTGGATTGCCGGAGCTTACTTTTTCAACTGGCCGATATTTACCGCGTTGAAGCATCGCATCAACCCTGAGCAGATTGTCGAGCTACGCGTGAAGCAGTTGGGCGACAGCCAGAAAGCTCCGATTGTCATCTCCGACCGAGCTTTGATCGCCGCCGGATTGAAAACACTGGCGAATGCTCCCGGCTACAGCATGGTTCAGGAACGTTTTATGCCGGACGGATATGAAATCGAACTGAAGAGCGAAGGAGCGGCGGAATATTTGCCGGTTCGATTGATGGCTTACCGTCAAAGTCGCAGACCGCCGAGCGGAGCGGTGCCGGTCAGCATAGTAGCAGTCAGCGCCCAACCTGGAGCGGCTGAGATGAACTTCAGCAGTCCGTCATTTCATTCCTGGCTGCGCAGGAATGTTGATCCGCTATTTGTCACGCCACTGCCGGAATACCTTCGCTGATTCACGGTCGGCGATTGACGCCCAGTTTTCGCATTTCTTCGGCGATGGCTTTTGCGGCGATGGCTCCGTGCCCGACGGCAGTCGCCACGCTCAGACACACCGGATTGCAAACGTCTCCCGCCGCGTAAATCCATTCCAGCGAAGTTCGTTGCCGATGGTCGGCGACGATGTAACCGCTTTCATCCAATTCAACCTGACCGCGAAAGGCTTCAGTGTTCGGAGCAATGCCGACACGTATGAAGACGCCTTCGGTGGCAATCTCTTTCAGTTCTCCTGACTGAACTTCTTCCAGAATCAATCGCTCGACGCTTTCGTCGCCTTCAATGGCGTTGACTTGATGGCCGGTCAGAAATTTGATGTTGGAAGTTTGTCGCGCTTCGCTCAGCCATTCGGCGCGAGCGCGGAATTTGTCAGTGCGGTGAATGAGTGTGACTTCCGGGCAGACGCGCGAAAGGATCAAAGAGTTTTCAACCGCCGAATCTCCGCCGCCGATGACGCAGACTTTTTTCCCGGCGTACAAACTGTGATCGCGCGTGGCGGAAAAACTGACGCCGCGAATTTCAAACCGATCTTCGCCTGGTATTCCCAACCGCCGTTTACGCGCGCCAGTGGCGATGATGAAGGCTTCGCCAGAAAATTTTTCGCCGTCGCAGATCAAGCTTCGTTCACAAAGCTTGATCTGCTCCAGATGGCAGCCGGTTCGATAATTCAACTGCAGATCGTTCAATTGCGTTTGGAAATGATCGCGCAGTTCGCGCCCGTTGTCGGCGATCAATCCGGGGTAATCAATCACGCGATGAAACATTTGCAGCAACTGACCGCCAAGCTCTTCAGCCTGTTCCAGCAAAACAGCGCGCAGTCCGAGCGAGTTCAACCAGAGCAGGGAACTGATGCCTGCCGGGCCTCCGCCAATGATGATGACTTCATACTGATTCATGATGACCGATAGCTAA
>CAYRQB010000666.1:0-1708 GCA_964426025.1 uncultured Heliomicrobium sp. | reverse complement strand
TTGGTAATCGGGCTGGGATTGTTGTACTGGTTCATCAGCCGCCTGGATTGGACGAGCGTCGGCTCACATTTGAGCAATGTCAAGTTATTGCCTTTGCTGATGGCGGCAATATCAATCAATCTGACTATTTTTGTGCGCAGCCTTCGCTGGCGATCTTTTCTCGCCCCAATCGCCGAAGTCAGACTGAGCAATCTTTTCGCGGCAACAGCAATTGGCTTTGGGGGGTTGTTCGTAATTGGCCGGGCCGCTGAGATTATCAGACCGACTGTACTTAGCCTCAGAGAGAAGCTACAACCCAGTGCAACTTTTGCGACCATATTAATCGAGAGAATTTTCGACACCGTCACTGTCGTCAGCCTATTCTCATTGAGCCTTATCTTTTTCAAAATTCCCGCCACGCAATCCACGGCCTGGCAGAATCTTGGAAACACCAGGTCTCTGGGAATATTCCTGTTGTTGTCAGTGGTTGCTGGCGTGGCAATATTGCTTGTTATTCGTTTGAAGGCAAAACCGATCATCATCTGGCTGGAGCGGCAATCAGTCAGACTGCCACAAAAATTGATAAAGCCTTTACTGAACTTTATCAATCATTTGTCGGACGGATTATCAATATTGTTAAACCTGAAGAAATTGGCTGTGGCTGTTGCATACACGATTTGCGTATGGGGACTGATATCATCGGCTACCTGGCTGACTCTTTATGCATTTGGGTTAAACGTTTCGGCCAACCAGATATTTTTCATTCTGGGTTTTGGCCTGGTCGGCTCAATTGTTCCAACGCCCGGCGGATCTGCCGGAGCATTTCACACGGCAGCAGCAAAGTCTCTGGAGTTTTTAGGAGTCGAGGCTAACTTTGCTGCCAGTGTGGCCATTGTTTATCACCTGATAGCTTTTGGACCGCCCTTTATACTTGGTCTTTATTACCTGATCAGTCACGACATCAGTTTTAAGGAGCTTCGCGAGATAATTACCAGCGAAAACAATCCACAACCGCTGCACGGTGAAAACGCTGGGATTGGAAGCTAGATCGTTTTGTCGGAGGAAAGTTATGAAATGCCCTTTCTGCGGTCATCTGGAAGACAGAGTCGTGGATTCGCGTGAATCTCGCGAGGGCGATTCGATTCGTCGCCGTCGTGAATGCTTGAAGTGTGAAAGAAGGTTCACCAGCTACGAGCGGATTGATGAAATTCCCTATATGGTCGTCAAGAAAGATGGTCGCCGCGAACCTTTCAACAGAGATAAAGTCATGGCCGGCTTGCTCAGAGCCTGCGAAAAGCGTCCTGTCTCGACGGCCAAACTCGAGGCTATCGTTAACGCAGTCGAATCATATGTTCAAGCCTCTCCTGAACGCGAACGGCAAACATCCAAGATAGGAGAAATGATCATGAGACGCCTCAAGGATTTGGATAAAGTGGCTTATGTTCGCTTTGCTTCGGTTTATCTGGAGTTTCAGGATGTTTCGGAATTTATGAATGAATTGAAGGGGTTGATCCGACTTCGTAAATGAACGCATGAAAAACTTTGAACAAAATTCGGCAATTAAATCTGAAAAACTATTGATCGCTTGCAAAAAATAAGTGCCATTGCTAGTATGCTGGTTTTGATGGTCAAGCTGCTTTGGTAATTCACATGGTTTGACGGCAATTTTATGGTTAAGCCGGTGTAGCTCAGTTGGTAGAGCATCTGATTTGTAATCAGAGGGTCGGGG
>CAYRQB010000665.1:0-1717 GCA_964426025.1 uncultured Heliomicrobium sp. | reverse complement strand
GCGCAATCCAGCGAACTGCCTCCGCCGAGCGCGATGATCGAATCTATGTTTTGCGCTTGGGCAAATGCGCGTCCGGCTTCGACCATTCGCGTGTCGGGGTTTTCGTCGAAATCCTGAAAGCAAAAAGCGGCGATGCCCGTTGTCGCCAACTGTTTCACGGCTTCGCCGACATAACCGCAGGCCGTCATCCCTTTGTCGGCGACCAGCAGCGCGCGTTTGAAACCGAGTTCGCGCGCGATCTGACCCAGACGTTCAAATTCGCCTGCGCCGAAAATCACGCGCGTGCGTGGGTGAAAATCGAAAGACTCCATTTTGTTGATGTTATGTAACTGCTCAGCCTATCAAGCGCCCTGATAATGAAATACTTGCATAGACGACGGAACAAACGGAAATAACGAAAAAAACGGAAAAGAAAATGGTGAACTTCTGTCTGTTCCGTTATTTCCGTTTGTTCTGTCATCTCGCTGATGCCTTTGGTTGCGAGTCAATTCTAAGGCCTGAGCAGTTACGATGTTATTTCTCCGCGCGTCTGATCATCCAGGCGATGACGAAACCGCCGATCAGCCAGCCGATGACGTGATCAATTCCTTGCCCAATCGTGAATGACACCGGGAAGCCGTACCAGTTCCATTGCGGAACGTTGACCGTCAACCAGGCGAACAACCCCATAAACATGATCATCACTGCGCGATTGAGGATGGAACCGACCGTCGCCGAAATGATGAAGGCCGCAATCAATCCGCACAAAATCTGAAACAACAATTGCCGCAACAATTGTCCCGCCGACATGGCTTCGCCGCCGGTTGGGCTGTAAGCGACAACTGCCGTCGGACCGGCTTGCCATTTGGCTTGCCAGGCTGCCTGTTGTTCAGCGCTGGCGGTTTTCATGTCAACGCCGGGCAGCATGTAAAGCCCCGGTTCGGTCATGTTGCTTTTCATCGTGCTGATGATGACATCGTCATTTGCCGTTACAGATTTGACTCCCATCTCGCCGATGGGCAAAACCATGTGCGAAATAAAGCTCCAGACAAAAACTGCAAGACCGCCAAGGATTCCGGGCAACAGAACTTTCTTCATATTTCCTCCAGGGTTGTACAGCTTGTTGTTTCAGGCAAAGTCAATTTCGACAAAGCACAAATTGATCGAAGCCTTTTGGCAGGCCATCCGCAAGCTGGCGTGATACGCATCCAGCTTTTCGTCAGCCGCCGCGGACAAGGTGAAAAAGATTATCTGAGTAATGCCATGTTGTTTGATTTGCTCAGCGACTTTGGCGCTGTGAGCTTCGATTTCGTCAGCAACCAGCAAATGATCGTAGTAAGGGATTGCGTCGTTCGGTTTCAATAAACCGTATTCGCCCGACAGGATGAAAAAGCCTGCGCCGCAACTCAGAGCGCCGGAATAAATTCGCCTGACTCGTTCGCTGCGGTATCGCTCGATTGCGGGGAGTAGGTTTTCAGTCGCTTCTTTTTCCGCCGAGCAATAAGTTGAAAAAACTGTCATTGAAAATTACCGGAATACTGGCTCTCGAATTAAAACCAAGGATTTCACGCCAAGCCGCCAAAAAGTTAAGGAAGGGGCGATGGTTTCAAGCAAATAACTTGAGAGCCTTAATTCCCTTTGCGTCTTCGCGGCTTGGCGTGAGATGCCAATTCGAACAAGCTCCAAATTACTTCGTTTTACGAACCGCAAATTTCAAACCCGACCACGTCGCGTCAAT
>CAYRQB010000664.1:0-1732 GCA_964426025.1 uncultured Heliomicrobium sp. | reverse complement strand
GGACACCGCCCTTTCACGGCGGCAACAGGGGTTCAAATCCCCTACGGGACGCCAATAGTTTTCTACCGTCACATTCCTTCAACTAAGCCACTGCAAGTAAAATCCGGGACAGCAGTTCATCACTGCTGTTGTATTCATATTCCGGGACGGTTTGTTGCGATGAAGATCAAGCGCTGATCATTCGCACTGACAGGCATAAATGGTTTGCAGGTGCAGTGGAACTGCTCTTGCGCCTCACCGGTTTTTCACGCTATGGCGCAAAACGAAATCCAAAAAACAAATTCATCGGCATTCTCACGGCCGTTTGCGAATTATCAGCTTGATTCCGCCTACGACGAAATGTTCGCGGCGGCTGGCGATTCGCGGACTCAATATCAAGCTTTGTTTCATCGCCTGTTGGAACTGGCGCCCAGCGAATTGAAACAGCGCCAACAAACCGCCGACGTCGCCTTTCTCAATCAGGGCATTACCTTCACGGTGTACGGAAACAACGAAGGCACTGAGCGAATCTTTCCTTACGACCTGCTGCCACGCATCATCACCTCCGAAGAATGGACGACGCTTGAGCGCGGATTGGAACAACGCATCACTGCTTTGAATCTGTTCCTGAAAGACCTGTATCACGACGAAAAGATTTTGAAAGACGGTTTGATCCCGCGCGAACTGGTTTACAGTTGCAAACATTACCGTCGCGAAATGCGCGGGCTGAAAGTTCGGCGAGACATTTACGTTTCGGTTGTCGGAACCGATCTGGTCAGATTGAACGACGGTCAATTCGCCGTGCTGGAAGACAATCTGCGCGTGCCCAGCGGAGTTTCTTACATGCTGGCCAATCGGCAAGTGATGAAGAAGGTCTTTCCGGGTTTGTTCGGCAGTTACAACGTCAGGCCGATAGATCATTACGGGCAGGCGCTGCTGGCAACTTTGCGCGCATTGGCTCCGCCCAATCGCCCCGATCCGACAATCGTTTTGCTGACTCCAGGAGTTTTCAATTCGGCTTATTACGAACACACGTTTCTGGCCAGACAGATGGGAATCGAATTGGTCGAAGGCCGCGATCTGATTGTCCACGACAACATTGTTTACATGCGAACGACGACAGGTTTGCGACGCGTTGACGTGATTTATCGGCGCGTTGACGACGATTTTCTTGACCCGCTGGCTTTCCGACCGGATTCGATTTTGGGAGTCGCCGGATTGTTCAACGCCTACCGCGCGGGCAATATCGCCTTGGCCAACGCCATCGGAACCGGCGTGGCTGATGACAAGGCGATGTACGCTTACGTCCCGAAGATCATCAAATATTATCTGGATCAGGAACCGATCATCCCCAACGTCGAAACTTATCTGCTGGACGATGAAAAGCAGCGCCGACACGTGTTGGAAAATCTGGACAAGTTGGTGGTCAAGGCGGTCGGCGAATCCGGCGGTTACGGAATGCTGATCGGCCCTCACTCCACAGCCGAAGAGCGCGAAGAATTTCGCCGTCGCATCATTGACGATCCGCGAAATTACATCGCTCAACCCACATTGGCTTTGTCGCGAGCTCCCTGCTTCATCGAAGGTCAGGTCGAAGCGCGTCACGTTGACCTGCGCCCGTACATCCTTTACGGCGAGAAAGTGACGATCGTCCCCGGCGGTTTGACGCGTGTGGCTTTGCGACGCGGATCGCTGGTTGTCAATTCGTCGCAGGGCGGTGGCAGCAAGGACACCTGGGTTCTTTTCTGATTGC
>CAYRQB010000663.1:0-1735 GCA_964426025.1 uncultured Heliomicrobium sp. | reverse complement strand
CTATGGCTCAGGGCGCGATTGGGATGACGTTTGAAAAAGGTTCGGCGCGCGGGCTTGTGCTTCGTCGGTCGAACGACACGCTGCTGACTTATCGCGACGGAGCGGTTGAACATTTCACGGCTGCAATTTCGACTGCGGCAACCGCTGCACGCAATCGCGAAAAGTTGCTGCGCGATTTTGCCGAATTCCGCCGCACGGCTGGCGCGGGCGAAACAAAAGCTTATTTGCTGCCGCCGGGAAAAGACGCCGGACAGACTTTGCGATTGGTGCGAATGCTGCTGGCCAACGGCGTGACGGTTCAGCGAGCCGATGAAGCGATCAAGTTCGGCGAGCGGACTTTGCCCGCCGGAACTTTTATCGTGCCGCTGCCGCAACCCGCCGGGATGATCGTTCGTAATCTGCTCGATCCAAATTCGCCAATGAACGAAGCGTTCATCAAACGTCAGGAAGAACGCCGCAAACGTCGGCAACCCGATCAGATTTACGACACGACGGCGTGGAATCAGGCGCTGCTTTACGACGTGGAATCGTTGGCAAGCGCTGCCGCCATTTCCGCAAAAGCTTCGGCGGTCACAACCGATTCGCTGAAAGCCGTTGCCGTGACTTTGCCCACTACTTTACAAGACGCTGTTGTCGGTTACGCTTTGCCGTGGGGAGCGACTTCGGCGGGGGCAGTCATCGAAGCTTTGCAAAGCGGATTGCGCGCGCGTTTTCTGGCAGCGACGTTCACGCTCGGCGGCAGAAAGTTCGAGCGGGGAACGGCTTTCTTTCGCAATTCGGAAAACGAAGCGGGTTTGAAAACCAAACTGGCAGCCATCGCCGCCAAACACTCAGCCGAAGTCATCAAACTGGACAGCGCCTTTGTCAGCGAAGGCTCATCGCTCGGCAGCAACCAAGTCGTGACGTTGAAAGCGCCAAAAGTTTTACTGGCGTGGGATGCGCCGACCAGCAGTTTGTCCGCGGGCTGGGCGCGGTTTGTGCTCGAACGGCGATACGGCCAATCGGTGACGGCTGTCAGAACCGCTTCGCTTGGCCGTGTTGATCTTCATCGTTATGACGTGCTGATTTTGCCGAGCGGGAATTATTCAACCGCGATTGGCGGAGAAAGCTTGCGGCGAATCAGGGATTGGGTTTCGGCTGGCGGAACGCTGGTCACGCTCGGCGAAGCTTCGCGTTGGGCTGCGCGCGAAAACACTGCTTTGTTGGCAACCAGAACCCTGATGCGCGACGGCAGCGCTGAAACCGATCAACCGCCAGCCAGAACCGCCGCCGCCAAACCAGCGGATTACGATCAAGCGATTCAACCGCTGCGCGAACAGCCGGAATTGATTCCCGGAGCGATCCTGCGCATCAACCTGGACGAAGATCATTGGCTGAGCGCAGGAACGGACGGAGAGATTCAGGCTTTGGTCGAAGGCACGCGCGTCTTCTCTCCGATCAAGCTTGATCAAGGCCGCAACGTAGGCGTGTACGCGAAGAAAGACAATCTGGTTGCCAGCGGCTTTGCCTGGCCTGATTCGTTGAACCTGATTCAGCAAAAAGCTTTTCTGATCCATCAACCGATGGGGCAAGGCCACATCATTGCCTTTGCCGAAGACCCGAACTATCGCGCCTATGCCGAAGCGACGGAGTTTCTGTTCATCAACGCAGTGCTGCTGGGCGCGGCGTATTGAATTGGTCATATAGCTTTTAAGAAAATAACTTCCCGCGAATCACGCTGAATACGCGAATGAAA
>CAYRQB010000662.1:0-1741 GCA_964426025.1 uncultured Heliomicrobium sp. | reverse complement strand
CAACCCTCAACGAGTAAATTCCCGGAGTGACATCAGAGAACTGATACTGGCCTTCGGATAAAGAGATTGTGGCTCGTGAGACTCCGTCGCTGTCAATCAAACTCACTTTTGCGCCAGGAACAACGGCGTCCTGTTCGTCAAGAATTCTGCCGGAAATCATTCCGGCCAGCCCGTCGCCTGATTTCTTGTCGTCGTGTTTTTCTGAGCTGTTGTCGGATTTAAGTGTGATTCGACTTTGTTGGATGACGGCGGTGTTGGCTGTGGCTGGGACGCTTAAACTGAGAATCGTGGCGAAGGTTGCGCCAACCAGAGGCGAAATTCGTCTACTGGCGTAAGCAGGCAGCGACGGTTTCAGAGTCAATAACGAACCATCGTCGCGTCTGGCGATTCGCGCGCAGAGCTGGCCGTGTTTGGCCGAGACAATGGATTCGATTTGGCTGAGCGACATTTGCGAAAAATCAAAAACGGTTTTGTTGCATTCCAGGCAATGACGTTTGCGTTCATTGCCATTCATTTCCTCCCAATTTGCCGAGCAGGGAGAAACGACTTGCAATTGGTCGAACTTGCTTTTCTTCATGGTTCACCTCTGATTTTGCCGGGGGCGATTTTGAATTGACGCTGGCAGCGGACGCCAATCACGGATATTTGTTCCTTGTCGCGCAAATTTGACTGTGACGCGCACTGAAAAACTGAACAATCGGATGGCGGGCTGAGTTGGTTGCCGCCGAAAGCTGAACGCTGCATTGCTGACTGCTTGCAGAGTTTTATCACCGGCAAAAAGAATTCGCGAACGGAAAGATTGATCTGAGTCTTGCCCTATCTTTTCGGCAAGGTTACATTGCTGGCGATACAGACACCATCTTGTTTTCGACCAGCGATCCCGAAATCACAGGCATTATCAGTTGCGGGTTGCCGATAGAGTTTTTCATTCGTTCGGAGGTCTTTTACTGTTTATGCAGATCAAAGCAAATACCTTTCTGGTTTCAGGCGGCGCATCAGGACTTGGCGGCGCGACTTCGCGCTTGCTGGCCGCGAGCGGCGCCAATGTCATCATCGCCGACATCAATAAAGATAAAGGCTCAGCGCTGGCCGCAGAGTCAGGAGCGAATGCGCGCTTCGTCGAATGCAATGTCACAGACGAAGAAAGCGTCAAGAGCGCAGTCGCAGCCGCAGTTTCAAATTTCGGCTCTCTGAACGGAGCAATCAACTGTGCCGGAATCGGCGTCGCCGAAAAAACCGTCGGCAAGGACGGGCCGCATTCGCTGGCTTCGTTCAAACGCGTCATCGAAGTCAATTTGATCGGCACGTTCAACGTCATTCGATTGGCTGCGGCGCAGATGAATTCTCAAGAGCCGACCGCTTCGGGCGAACGCGGCGTGATCATCAACACTGCTTCGATTGCGGCTTTCGACGGTCAAATAGGTCAGGCCGCTTATTCGGCGTCGAAAGGCGGAATCGTCGGCATGACGTTGCCGATAGCGCGCGATCTGGCTCGCAGCGGAATTCGAGTCGTGACCATCGCGCCGGGTTTGTTCGACACTCCGTTGTTGGCCGGTTTGCCTGAAGAGGTCAAAAAAGTTTTGGGCGAGCAAGTGCCTTTCCCATCGCGTTTGGGCGATCCGGCTGAATACGCCGCGTTGGCCAAACACATCATCGAAAACGAAATGCTCAACGGTGAAGTCATTCGCCTGGACGGCGCGTTGCGCATGCCGCCGAAGTAAGAAAATAGTAGACAGGATTT
>CAYRQB010000661.1:0-1746 GCA_964426025.1 uncultured Heliomicrobium sp. | reverse complement strand
TTGTACAAGGAAAAGCAGTACGTGGAATCTATACGCAAACTCGAACGCGTCCTCAGCCTGCACGATGGCGATCCCGATGTCTACAAGCTCATTGGGCTGAATCTCGTCTCGGTGGGGCGAGAAAATCTTGCCGGGAGCTATTTCGAGAAAGCCATCACTCTTGCGCCGCGCGATTTCATGGCACGGTATTACCTCTGCCTTTACCAACTGACTGGCCGGGATATTGTTTTGGCAGAAACAACTTGCCGGATGACCACACAACTCAATCCCAAATATCTCGATGGGTATCTTGCGCTTGGTGTGGCGCAGGAGAGTTTGGGGAAGCAAGGCGAAGCCATCCAGACCTACCTGCAAGCCTGCGAGATCGCGGAGCAGCAAGGTTCGAAGACGGAAACGCCGTTTCTCTACTTTGCCCGGTTTTTGATCTCGCTGCAGCGATTTGAACAGAGCCTGCCGCCGCTTAGAAAGGCCGTTGCCATCAATCCGAAATCGCCAGAGGCGCTCACGGCGCTGGGGCGGACGCTGGGCCGCCTGGGGCAATACGACGAGGCGATTCAAGCGCTGCAGCGTGCGGCCAGGTTGGCGCCGCAGGACAAGACACCGCACTACGCTTTGATAGGCATTTACCAGAAGTTGCGGCGGACGTCAGACGCGCAGCGGGAAATGAGTATCTTCCGCGCGCTCGAAGAAAAAGAAAACAAGAAATAGCTGGCTTTGCTGGGACTGACTTTTCGCAATCACAGGATGGGCCTAATCGCACAGGCGTATCCACCTCTTACTTCATCACTCATTGGAGGAAACACAAATGAACATCAGAAAATGGCGCTATGTGCTACTGGCGCTCGCGATGATGGCGCTTGTCGGTGGTCCCGCCATGTCGCAAGTTTCGGGTCGTATCACCGGAACCGTGACCGATCCTTCGGGCAACGTCATTAACAAGGCTTCGATCACCTTGACCAACGACCGCACTGGCGAGGTCACGACCGTGAATACAAACGAATCGGGAGGCTTTGTGTTCCCGACTGTCCCACCGAGCAACTACACGGTGCAGGTGAAATCACAAGGCTACAGCACGCTGGAGCGAACCGGCCTGATCCTGAGCGCGAATCAGACCCTTTCGCTGGGGAATCTGCAATTGGCGGTGGGGAACGTTACCGACACGGTGACGGTTACCGCAGACGCCGCAGTAGAACTCGATACTTCGGGGCAAAACGCACTCGTCACGGACAAACAGCTTGGCGGACTGATGTCGAGAGGGCGCGACATTGTCTCGCTCACGACGGTGCTGCCTGGCGTTTCTCAAAATGCAGGCGCGGGCGGTTCGCTCGGCGGCAACTGGGGGACAGATACTGCCAACATGCAGGGACTACGCAAACAATGGAATAACTTTCAATTAGACGGCCAGCCTGGCAATGATATTGACGTGCCGCAGACCTTCACAATCTCCGTCAGCATGGACGCGGTGCAGGAAGTAAGCGTCAGGTCGAATTCATATCTGGCCGAAGATGGCCGTCTGCCCGGCGTGAGCGTGAACATCGTTTCCAAATCCGGGACCAAGGATTTTCATGGCAGTGCTTACTGGTTCAAGCGGCATGAGTCCTTCAATGCGAACAATTTCTTCAATAACCGCCTCGGACTGAGCCGCCCGTTGACACGTTTCAATACGCTGGGCGGAACAATAGGTGGCCCGGTGTACATTCCTAAAGTCTTCAATAAAAGCAAGGATAAGCTGTTCTTTTTTGTGAG
>CAYRQB010000660.1:0-1752 GCA_964426025.1 uncultured Heliomicrobium sp. | reverse complement strand
ATCGCAAGCTCGGCGATTTTCGCACGCGGCAACTTCGTTCGATATTTCATCACCTTCTGGCCAACCTCTCCGACAAGCTTCCTGAAAATCTGCCGAATGAAATCATTCGGCGCTGCGATCTGATTTCACGCGATGCGGCATTGCGAAACATTCATTTCCCAACCGACGATTCGCCGATTGAAGATTACGACCGGACGCGTTCACCGGCTCATCGGCGTTTGATCTTTGAAGAATTATTCTGGCTGACTTTGGCAATAGGGATTCGTCGCGGCGAACGCGCTAAAGAACCGAAAGGCCAGCAGATCGAAATCACAGACCGCGTGCGGCAAGCCGTTCGCCGCATTTTGCCTTTCACCCCAACCGAAGCGCAGAAGCGAGCCATCAAGGAAATTGTCGCTGATATGACTGGCTCAGAACCAATGAACCGATTGTTGCAGGGCGATGTCGGCAGCGGCAAAACAATCGTCGCCGTTCAGGCAATGGTCATTTCGGTTGAAAACGGATACCAAACCGCGCTTATGGCTCCGACTGAAATTCTGGCTGAACAGCACGCGCGCAATATCAAACGCTGGCTGGCGAAGACCGATTATCGCGTTGAGTTGTTGATCGGCAGTTTGAAAGCCAAAGAGAAACGCGAAATTTATGAAGCCTTGAAGTCCGGCGAAATTGACATCATCGTCGGGACGCATGCGTTGATTCAGGAAGGCGTAGAATTCCATAAGCTTGGTTTTGCGGTGATTGACGAACAGCACAGATTTGGCGTTTTGCAGCGAGCCGAGTTGCGACAGCGCGGGGTGAATCCTGATGTGCTGGTTGTTACGGCAACTCCGATCCCGCGCAGTTTGGCAATGACTGTGTATGGCGATCTGGAAGTTTCAATCATTGACGAATTGCCTCCCGGACGAACGCCCGTTAAAACCTTTGTCCGCGGCGATGACCGGCGGGAAAAGATTTACGAATTCATACGCCAGCAACTTCAGAACGGTCGCCAGGCCTATGTGGTTTACCCAATAATCGAAGAATCTGAAAAGCTCGATTTGAGAAACGCAACCGAGATGTTCGAGGATTTAAGCCAGAATATTTTCCCTGAATTCAAAGTCGGTTTGCTGCACGGCAAGATGAAACCTTCAGAGAAAGAAGAAGTAATGAAGGACTTTAGCGCCAACGAAACACAGATTCTGGTTGCCACAACGGTCATCGAAGTTGGCGTTGATGTGCCGAATGCCTCAGTGATGTTAATTGAACATGCTGAAAGATTCGGATTGTCACAACTGCACCAGCTTCGCGGACGAGTTGGACGTGGTTCGGCAGAAAGCTACTGCATTTTGCTGGCGCAATTTTCGAAGACCAAAGAAGCAAAAGAGAGATTAAAGATAATGGAGGAGACGACCGACGGATTCAAAATTGCCGAGAAAGACCTGGAACTTCGCGGGTCGGGTGAAATTATGGGAACGCGGCAATCTGGTTTACCGGAATTTAGAATCGCAAACATAGTCAGAGATCAGAAAATTTTGGAAGTTGCTCGTCGAGAGGCCCAAATTGCTTTGGTTGAAAAAAGCAATTCCCCAGAAACCGTAAAGCTGATTCAGCACATCAAGAACCAGCCGAGATACGGTTTGGCACGCGTCGGTTGAAAAGCAAAAATTGACCTAGTAATATAAAAAGCCGACTCGAATAAGTTCGAATCGGCTTTTTATATTTAATTCCGGCAACTACCTACTCTCCCACGCAGTTGCCCGCGCAGTACCATCG
>CAYRQB010000659.1:0-1788 GCA_964426025.1 uncultured Heliomicrobium sp. | reverse complement strand
CAATGCCAATCATTGTGAAATTGTCATTGCTCCGCCTTTCACGGCGATTAAATCCATCGCCGACAGGCTGGAAGGCTCGAACATTCATGTTTCGGCACAGGATATTTCGAGCGAAACCAAACACGGCGCTCATACCGGAGAAGTCTGCGGCGATATGTTGAAAGATGCCGGATGTTCGCACACGATCATCGGCCATTCAGAGCGCCGAGCGATGTATGGCGACACCGACGCAGTGGTCAATCGCAAGATTAGAGCGGCTTTGCACTTCGGTTTGACGCCGATTGTCTGCATCGGCGAAACCCTTGCAGAGCGTGATGCGGGCAACGCGGAAAAAGTTGTGGCTCAACAGCTTGAGCAAAGTTTGGCTGAGTTGACAGCCCCAGACCTCATCCGTATAGTGCTCGCTTACGAACCGGTCTGGGCTATTGGAACCGGACGCACTGCGACACCAACGCAGGCTCAGCAAATGCACTCATTCATTCGTCAGTGGATTTCTGAGAAGTTTGAAAAAACTGCTGCGGATGGATTGCGGATTCTGTACGGCGGAAGCGTCAAGCCGGATAACATTTCCGATCTGATGCGCGAAGCCGACATTGACGGCGCTTTGGTGGGCGGCGCAAGTCTGGAAGCCGAGAGCTTTTCCAAAATAGTCAATTACGACCGGTAATTCCGAATCATCAGTGAATGTTTGGCAGGTAGAAAATCTTGATTCTGATCATACTCAAAGGCATTTTCGTTGTAACTTGTGTCCTCCTGATTTTGGCTATTTTATTGCAATCAGGAAAAGGCGGTGATGTGGCGGCGGCTTTTGGCGGCGCAGGCAGTCAATCGGCTTTTGGTCCGCGCGGCCCGCAAAAACCGCTGGAAAAAGCGACCGCTGTACTGGCCGGGATATTCATGTTTTTGGCACTTCTGTTCTCGCTGCCTGGATTCGGCGTCAGCACTGTAGTCAGCGGTGGAGCAGCGCCAGCATCAATTCCTGCTCCTGCGGCAGTTCCTTCGGCTACGCCAGTGGCCAGCGCAACTCCCGCAACGAGTGCGAGTCCGGCGGCGTCACCAGTAGCCAAAGCTTCGCCGACAGCTTCGCCAGCGAAAAAGTAGCGACAAGTTTGATAATCACGCCTCCCTATGCCGAAGTGGTGGAATTGGTAGACACGTACGTTTGAGGGGCGTATGGGGCAACCCGTGGGGGTTCGAGTCCCCCCTTCGGCATTACCCAACTTTTGGGTCAAAAAATCTCGTAAGTCTTTGTCCTTCAATTCTTGTTGGTTTGTCCCAAAATGGCCGAAAACGCCAATTGGGACAAAAATGGGACAAAACTTTCGAGATTTTTTTCTAGCCCGTTGTGCCCACATTTCTTCCTGATTGAATCTGGGCTGTACCTGACAGCGAATCCACTGCCTTCCTGACCCGCTCAATGGATGTTCTTGCGTAGATACCTGTCGTCTTCACATTAGCGTGTCCTGCTGCATCGCGTGCGGTGAAACTGTCGAAGCCTGCCTCCAGAATGCGGGTCACATATGTGGCACGCAGGTCGTGAAAATGCAGGCCCTCGATCTTGGCCTCTTTGCAGACGACAGGCCAGTTGTCTTTGATCCAATCTACGCCGCCGAGAATCAGATCATCCGGTTCACCGGTTGTCGGCATTGCTTGTTTCAAAGCCACGCTGATGACCTTGTTCATTGGAACAATGCGATCCCCCGTTTTAGCGTCTCGTATTGCTAACCACTCTTGGTCGAAGACAACATCATGACGGCAAAGACTAAGAATTTCTCCCTTGCGAAGTCC
>CAYRQB010000658.1:938-1801 GCA_964426025.1 uncultured Heliomicrobium sp. | reverse complement strand
TCATCCGGCGAAGTGATGTTCACCTTGCGCAGATCAAGCCAGTAATCAAGGAATGAAGCCACAAAACGCTGTGAACGCGCATCGCCAAGCAGGCGATCCACTTGCGCGCGCAAAACATTTGGCTTGCGCAAGCTGCCTTGCTGCGCTAGTTCGAGCAAGGTGCTATCAGGCGCTGAATTCCAGAGGAAATACGACAGGCGCGAAGCCAACGCGTGATCGTCCAGCCTGCCCGGCTTTTCTTCAAGCGTCGTGAACGCAGGTGAACACAGCACGGCGGAATACGCTGTAATCATCGCTTCGGTGAAGCTGTCGCCATTTTTCAGCGCGGCATCCGCCAGCTTCAAAAAACGTTGCGCATCTTCCTCAATCTCCTGTTGCGTCGAATGGCGATAGGCGCGTTGCAGGAAGTTGCGCAGTAACCGTTCAGCATCACCACGCGGATTGTTTGAGACGATTTCGATTTGGCCTTTGGCATTCTTTTTGATCGGCAAATCGCCGAACATCAGCTTATGTCCTTTGCCCGGCCATTCGTCAAAAATCGGGCCGACGACTTCGAGCCAGCGAAACGCTACACCGGGCTGCCCGTCTTTTTCCGCCAGCGGATTGCGCCAGTTCGGCGGACGCGAGCGAAACAGGCGCACAGCATCAGGCCGAATCGTTTCGTCTTTCAGCAAGTAGACTTCGACTTCCTGCACAGAAGGTTCGGGCGAAACATCTACGTTGGCCAGGTAGCGCATCTGGCGCGGCGGGATCTCGGCATAAAGCGTGATCGGTTCGCGCGTGCGTCCGGCAAAGGCTTCGGTGCGGCTCGGTCGCCACCATCGCTCGGCGCTTTCCGGCCCGGCCCAGAACGAATGCGCACT
>CAYRQB010000658.1:0-928 GCA_964426025.1 uncultured Heliomicrobium sp. | reverse complement strand
ACTCAACCGCAACTTGTAACGTCCAGGCACTAGAGCCTTGAATTGATTGAAGCGGATTTCGAGTGGCTCATACGAACTTGCGACAACGCCCATGCTTTCAATTTCACGCTTCGCGGGATCGGCGGCACCGACGGTCATCGGCGCTTCTTTCTTGAGCACTGCGACATCAGCCGCATTGCCGAGCAGCGGGAATGTAGCGCGTTCGGATGCGGTGTTGAATTGCGAGAACTCGACCTTGTTCGTGAATGCCCGCTGATCGCGCGCGTAATAGCGTTTCGTCAGCGTTTCAGGCTGTTTCTGGCTGCGCGCTATCACTTCACGCAACGCATATTCCGCAGCGGTCAGATAGCGGCTGATCTGCACGTGCGACACGCCGAGGGCTTCACCGGATTTGTTGAAGCGGTAGCGCTCGCCGTCTTCGGGCAACAATTCCTTGACCTGCAACCACGGCGCATCGAGCAAATCGCGCAGCGTGTTTTCATATTCGTAGCGGTTCATTCGCCTGAGCACTGCACGACCTTCGCGGCGAATGCGCGCGGCGTCGGCGGCGATCATCGGTTGAGCAATGGCTTTCAGAAAAGCCGTGCGCTCGGCCTCATCGGGTTGCGGCGCGGCTTTCGGCGGCATCTCGTGATCGCGCACGCGGTCATGCACTTTCACCCAGGTGGCGAAAGTTGCCGTGTTTTTGAAATCCGTGCTGAGCGCGGTCAAATCCAGATCGCCCTTTGTAGTCTTGCTGTTGTGGCAGGCGAAACAATGCGTTTCCAAAAACGCGCGCGTAGTCGTGGCGTTGGTTGAAAGGCTGGCGACTACGTTTTGAGGTTGCGATTGCAACGCCCACCAACCGCACAGCGCAATCGCCAAAACAGCTAAGAGTTTGAATCGAGTTGTCATGACCGTTTATCCATTGGAAGGTTGACGCGGGCGG
>CAYRQB010000657.1:0-1805 GCA_964426025.1 uncultured Heliomicrobium sp. | reverse complement strand
CCTGGTCAGGGACCCGGTAAGTTACCTCCAAATATGACGACGGGTGCAGTCGTTGGCAGCGGACAAATCCCTACACCTGAGCAGCTACAGCAGATGGTCGCGGAAGGCAGAGTTACTCAAGAACAGCTAGACCAGGTAGTTCCGACCTATCGCATTCATGTCTTTCACGATACCGGGCAGAAACTGACAGTTGGCGGTACCCAACGTCCAGTGCTAAAGGCTCAAGGGTCATTTGGTTATTACGTAAGTCATCAAGGCGCTCTGACGGGCTGGAAACATGAGGTAACTAGTGACGACGTAACTTTGGACCAGATTGCTCCCAATTTTTATCGAGTGAGGAACGTGCCCAATAATGGGAAATTCTCTGTCAAAACAACCATTGAAGCAGTTGAGCCGAAGCCACCGAGCCAAAATCGTTTCGGCCTTAGTCTGCATGCCGGCACGAATATCCCACACGGTAACTTTGGCAAGGTCTTCGATCCGGGTTTCAGTTTTACGGCTGACCTTGAGTATCGGGTGAATAACAACTTCTCGGTCGAAGGTTTGTTTGGTTACAACCGGTTCCGTGGCGGGACGTTGAACGCAATCTGTCCGCCGAGCGTGCCTGCCTGTGTTCCAAACATCAAAGTTCCGGACCTCAACCTATACAACGTCTCGGTCAACGGGAAGTTTTACTTTGCAGGTACCAACACCCGGCCGTTCGTCAACTTTGGCGGAGGTGTTTACAAATTTGATCCGGGTATTACCAGAGGCGGCGGCAATTTCGGCTTTGGTGTACAGCGCAATATTACGTCGCAATTTGCGTTGGAGGGGGCTTACAACTTCCACACCGTTGCGACGCCGGGAAGCGCCACCAATTTTTCGACGCTTCAATTCGGAATTCGAGTAAGACCGTAAAACTCCGATGAGATGATGGCTGAATGGCAAAGCGGGAAAGCGGTTGTGTCGCGATTGCGGGTCAATGGCTCTGATATTGACCCGCTTGCGGCCAGATTACACGCGGAAAGATTGCTTGGCAGCGTTCAGCTTTGTCCGCCAGGTATTCCGCCATCAGCCATCGTCTGCTTGCGCAAATTAAGCGATCCGATGCCGGGAGCCATATCGCTGGATCAACACTGTCTGCTTCCGCCGCCAAAATGGCAGCAGGCGGTCAATGACGCAATTGAAAAAATGGTAAGGGCGGCAGTCAGACCGGTTCGCGAATTCGTTCCGGCCAACGCCGAATCCGTCATTTTCAATGACCGGGCTGAAATGCTGGCTTGTCTGGCGATGGATTGGTGCGGCGGCCAGATTGCAATGCGTTGGTGGTGGCGTGGGTTGTTGCCCAACTTTAATGATGCTCGATCCATAGTCGCCGCCTGGATGCAGGCGCCGGAATACATACCCGCCGCGTGGCAGCATCTGGCGAAACGAGGCAGTGCGCTGGAATTCGCTGCACGCATTAGAGCGGATGATTCACGGCGGATGCTGAAAGCGATTGTCGAAAGGTTTGCGCTCTTTGAATTAGGTCAGGTGATTGAGGCTGCCGCACAGCGTTTTGATTCGGCAGTTGAATCCGCCGTCGGATTGAAACGGATTGATTGCTCTGTTTTCAATTCGCCGATCATTCCGTGGCAAAAGTGGGCAAAAGATGCTGATGATATTTCGCTGCCGCCGGAGCGGAAGCTGCTGCTCGGAATTGCCCTGATGTTGCAGCGCGCACCGGCAGTGGCGCGAACCGAAGCCTTTGCCCGGGAGGTTCAAGATTGGGTTGAAGCTTCTGGTCAGCGGGTTTTGTCGCCTGAACCAGCCAAACCGAAACTGTC
>CAYRQB010000656.1:0-1809 GCA_964426025.1 uncultured Heliomicrobium sp. | reverse complement strand
TCGGTTTCCGGGTAGTGTTGTGTCGTCCCCCTTCTTCTTCCTGAACACTGATTGGGGCGGTGCGCGTAGCAGAGCGGAGCGCAGACGCGTACGCGTCAGCCCCCAACTGACGCCTTTCCCCATTGACGCCAAAAGCCTTACCGCGAAGCGGTCGAATTTTTTTGAAATTTTGCCACTTCCGCATTCACAGGCATTCCGGCTTTTGCTCTCTGCGCCGTTTTTCATTACCCTTGAGCCTCAAAAAAAGGAGGTGAATGATGTCTACCAGCCAGTTGGAAATGGTCGTAAATCAAGTCAGGAAATTGCCGCCGGATGATCTGGTGAAGTTGATCCGAAAGGCCGAAGAACTGCTCAGAGAAAAACAAGCGGATCAACCGACGACCAGTTATTTGGCTTTATTCGGTTCCGGCAGAGGCGCTTTTGCAACTCAGGCAGAAGCCGACAATTTTATGCGCTCGGAGCGTGATCAATGGGAAGAGTAAGCTCGGAGCTTGGCCAGCGCGTTTATCTGGACGCCAACAGAGTCATTTATGCCGTTGAAGGTTTCCCGGATTACGCCGATCAGATTCGAGCCTTGCTGGAAGCGATGGATGCCGGTGAAGTAGTTGCCATCACCAGCGAATTGACGCTGGCCGAAACATTGGTCAAACCCTTCAAAGATCAAAACCCTGCGATCCAGCAGGCTTACCGAACGTTCCTGACGCCGACCGCTGAGTTTGAAATCAAACCGATCAACCGCGATATTCTGGAATCTGCCGCGCAATGGCGTGCGACTTCAAAACTGAAACTCCCGGATGCGATTCACCTGGCAAGCTCCATCGTTGAACGTTGCGATTCACTTCTCACTAACGACGAAACTTTCAAATCATTCAATCTGGCGCAAGTCAAAATGCTGTCGGATATTTCTTTGGTTTAGGGCCATCTATGTTTGAGCTTATTCCCACTCGCTGTAATCCTTTTTTACGGGCAGCATTAAGCCTGATGCTGATCTCATCGCTATTGTGTGCAACCTCAGTCGCGACTTCGGCTCAGCAATCTGCCGCATCGGTTCCAGTACCCGCCGCGCAAGCCAAACCGCCCGAAAGCATCTCCGCCGCCGAGTTTTCCAAAATGATCCGCGAGATGTCGGAAGATGGCGGATATTTTCTTTCGGACAATTTCACCTCGAACGAAACTTCTTATCTGCATATCGTGGACAAGCTCAGGCAGTTGGGAGCGACCGGCGGAGCTTACATCGGCGTGGGGCCTGAGCAGAACTTCACTTACATCGCCAAGATTCGCCCGCGCATTGCATTCATCATAGACATTCGTCGTCAGGCGGTGATTCAGCATTTGATGTACAAAGCCATCTTTCATCTCTCGCCGACTCGCGCCGAATTCCTGTCGCGATTGCTGAGCAAACCTTTGCCAACCGACAAACCTGCGGAGGCGAAAGAAACTGCGAAAGTCGAAAGCAAAGACAAACAGGAAACGCCGAAACCGGCAATTCCAAAGGCCGACGCGCCGATTGATGAGTTGCTGGCTTTCTTCAACAAGATAAAGGCGACCGACGCCGCTTACGCCGCGAATCTGGCTGAGATCAAAAAAGTGATCGAATCGGAATTCCGGTTTCCGCTTTCAAAAGACGACGTGGCCAGTCTGGAATACGTTTACCGCAGCTTTCGCGCCGAAGGTCTGGACATTCAATTTCGACTGGACGGCAATTGGGGAGGTTACTTCCCTTCGTTTCGCGAACTGATTATGCAGACGGATTTGAACGGCAAGGCGGGAAATTTTCTGGCGGTTGTGGACGATTACAACTTCGTGCGC
>CAYRQB010000655.1:0-1817 GCA_964426025.1 uncultured Heliomicrobium sp. | reverse complement strand
ACAGCCCGCGCGCCGTCGGCGAAGTGTCTTCGGGTTTGGCGGTCAGAGCCAGAAACAATGTTTGACCAATCAGCCCCGCACGCTCTGATTCAGCCGGAAAACTAATGCGGGCAAATTCCTTCGCCGGAGCGGGCAAGCCGTAAATTGCCGCCAGGTCTGCGTTGACAAAGCTGTAATCCGCCGCGAACGCATCCATGAAATTTCGATCATTCCAAACCAGATCGGCGACGAAGCTGCGGGCTTCTTCGGTCATGGCAAACGCGCTTTCGCGGTTGAAAAGCGGAAAGCGGCGACGGTCTTTGGTCGCGGTCAACAAACGATCAAAGCGCAGCCATTGCGAGACGAATTCATCCAGCGATTGCCGAGCGCGCGGATCATCCAGCATGCGACGCGCTGCCGTTCCGATTTCCTTCGGCGTTGAAAGCTTGCCGCGCGAGGCGAGATCGAATAGCTGAGCATCCGGCATGCTGTCCCACAGCGCATACGACAACCTCGTCGCCGTCACGTACGGCTTCCAATTCGGATTGTCAGTCTCTTCCAAACGAAACAGAAAGTGCGGCGATTGCAGCATGGCTTCGACTGCAAACTGAGCGCCTCGGTAAAAATCAGCTTCGCGACGGAACAAATCTTCATAACGCTTCTGCTCATCCATTTCCAAAGGACGCCGGAAGACTTTCAATCCGAACTCGCGAACGAAGCGCGCGCGACAAGCCGCCGACTGTTTGCAGGAAATCAAACCACGCCGGTCTCCACCAAGAAAAGCATTGCGCGCCAATCGCTCAGCCGCAGCGCTGTACGCTTCGACCAGCAACGGCGAAAGGCTCTGCGCCTGATATTGGTTCTTGAATCCGTTGACGAAATCTTCGGGCGGAAATTGATTCGCCGGCGCGCTTTGATCGCCGAGCAAATCGCGTATGGTGTTGTTGTATTGGCTGTGCGTCAGTCGGCGCAATGCGACTGACCGAGCTTTGCCGTCAGCTTTCTCGTCGAGAAATCTCAACGCTTGAGCGAATTCATCGCCTGACAGTTTCGCCAGACGTTGAACCCAGGCTTTCAAAATTTTCTCTTCTTCGCTTCCCTGCTTGATGCGTTCGCCGCCAGCGTGCGCTATGCGATTGGTAGGCTTTTTCAGCAGCAGCGAATCTTCCGGCTTCGAGCGATCAACCAACTCGGCCAGCGATTTCCCGAATGCTTCGATCTGATCGGGACTTGCGTCAGCTTCTGGAAACAGCAGACGAGTCGCGGAAGCAACGCCGTCCGAATTGTGGCAGGTTCGGCAGGCGGCCTTTTCCAAAACCGGATAAAGCGTTTTTGAGAACGAGATTTCTTGTGCTGGAAATGAGCCTTCTTGGGTCCACGTCATGAAAAAGGCAAAGATGATCAGGATTTTGGCTCGCTTGGGTCCAAGAAGTTTTATGAAAAGGTCATTGTTCCAAGCCGCGAAGCGGCTGATAGCGTAAAGCCCAGGGTGAAGCGCTAGCAGAACCCTGGGGAAACGTTCGCCAAAGTGCGCCAGCCCGTGAAACGGGCGGCAGACCGCACGCTGTCGCCCACTTCGCGGGCTTGATAATTCCGTTCGTTTGCCTACCTGGGGTTGCGCGCTTGGCGCTACACCCCAGGCTTTACGCTGCCGCCTGCTCCGCAGGCTTGAAACGAAACTTTCAAAATATCTCCTTATGATTTTGCAGGGCATCTAGCCTCCTCACTTTCGGCCTTGTCCGTACAAAATCGCGCCTGGACGCGCGCCGGTATGTGCGCCACTTTCCAGCGCTGGCTTGCCGTTGACGATGACGTATTCGATGCCGGTCGCGTATTGA
>CAYRQB010000654.1:0-1818 GCA_964426025.1 uncultured Heliomicrobium sp. | reverse complement strand
TAAGGAAGACCTCGCGCGTCAGATGCTTGATGCTTGTGCCAGATGAGCGGCTCTCAATTGCTCTATTCTTGGCTAATTCCTGGAGCAGAAATACAAAGAGTTTTGGCTCGAATGGTGTTTTGAAGCGGACACGATGGAGCGCTTTCTGGAACTTCATCTCGGGTTTGTGACCATCCCAAACCGCAGCGCGTCCTGGCTCCCCGCCTTCACAGACAAGCACATCGCCAGCGCGTAGTCCGAAGCGTTCTAACTCATCATCTTCGAAAAACATCTCCGATATATCGTCTGTGTCAATGCTGTCCCATTGGACATTCACGTTGCGAAGATAGGGCATCCGGCTACCCGTTTTGTGTTTTTCTTTGTCGAGCATCTTGCCGAGTTGAATTTCGGCGATTTCGCCTAGGGGAAGAATCGGAAATGAGTGGTTGATTGCAGTCCCTTCCCGATAGCGCTCGCCACTCAAGTTGTAATCGCCATTCGCCGCAATTTTTTCTTTCTGCACGATCAAACCGCAGGTGAATGGTGCGCCAACGGCGCAACTCATTTCAGCCTGGGGCAACGCCCTAGGAACAGGGTTCGAGAAACCATCAGAGGGCTGAAAGCCCGCCGTATCGTCGGCGTTGGTACGGGCTTTCAGCCCTTTCCCATCTGGCGGGGCGCTTTCCTGGGGCTGGGGCAACGCCCCAGGCTGGGATGGCGGCGCGCCGTTGGCGCTGACTTGACCATCATTGCGGGTCAATCGCGCGTCGTGTCCAGATTGCTGGGATGGCGGCGCGCCTTTGGCGCTGCTGACTTGACCTTTATCGTGGGACAACCGTGCGTCGCGTACCAATTGCTGGGATGCTGGTGCGCCGTTGGCGATGAGACCGGTGCGCAATCCTTGCAAATACATTTCCAACTCGACTTGCACTTGCGGCAGGTCACTGTGTGCCGGGCAATGTTCCGGCTTGTCGCCTTTGTCACTGCAAAGAGGTCTTCGTTGTGCGCCTAAACCGTAACCATCTTTTTCGACTTTGAAAAAGGCGATGGTCTGGCTTTGCCGGGCGAGCGATTTATCCAAAATCAGGATGGACGTTTTGACGCCGGAGTAAGGATTGAAACAACCGGCGGGCAGCGAAACGACGGCGACCAGATAATTTTCCACCAGCATCCGGCGCAAATCTTTGTAAGCGGTCTGGCTCTGAAAAATGATGCCTTCGGGCACGATGATGGCGGCGCGTCCGGCGGGCGTCAGATGTTCGGCCATGTAATCCACAAACAGGACTTCGCTGCGTTTGGCCTGAATCGAAAACCGCTTGTGCGGCTTGATACCGCCTTTGGGCGACATAAACGGCGGGTTCGCCAAAATCACATCGGCATATTCGTTCCAACGCTCTTCGCTGGTCAGCGAGTCGTATTCGTAAATGTGCGGGTCGGTGAATCCGTGCAGGTAAAGATTGACCAGCGACAACCGCACCATATCCGGCGAAATGTCGTAGCCCTTGAAATTCAGCGCCAGCCGTCCGCGTTCATCCGGCGTCAGCGGGGTTTCAGTGTTCGCGCGCAGGATGTGTTTGTAAGACGAGATCAGAAACCCGGCAGTGCCGCAGGCCGGATCGAGCACGGTTTCGGTTTTCTGCGGATCAACGACGGCAACCATAAAATCAATAATGTGGCGCGGCGTGCGGAACTGCCCCGCGTCGCCTTGCGAACCGAGCACAGACAACAGGTATTCAAACGCATCGCCGAGGCGTTCGCTGTGGTCGTAGCTGAATTCGTCAATGATCTTCAGAAAGGCTTTCAGGGTTTCGGGATCGCGGTAAGGCAAAAACGCGTTCT
>CAYRQB010000653.1:0-1820 GCA_964426025.1 uncultured Heliomicrobium sp. | reverse complement strand
CGCAGGCTCAGGGAAGCACCGGCCAGATTACTGGATCAGTGCGTGACAGTCAGGGCGCCGCCGTTGCAGGCGCTTCTGTCAAAGCAGTAAATACTCAAACTGGCACACAACAAACCACCGCTGCCAGCTCAGATGGTCTGTTTCGTTTTGTGCTGCTGCCGCCGGGCACATATAACCTGTCGGCGGAAGCGCAGGGTTTTTCAAAGACCGAGCTGAATGGTGTCAAAGTCACGGTCGGACAAATTACCGACGCGAATATTACATTGGGGGTCGGCGCGGTCACCGAAGCCGTGACCGTCACAGCAGAGGTTGTGCAAACCACAGTTTCACAACCCGACGCTATCATCAATGAAGCTCAGATCAACAATTTGCCGATCAACGGACGCCGCTTTCAGGATTTCGTCACCTTGACGCCGACGGCTCAGGTTGATCCGCAACGCGGCCAGATTTCCTTGTCCGGCCAGCGCGGCATCAATTCAAACATCAATATTGACGGTGTGGATTACAACCAGCCGTTCTTCGGGGGCATTCGCGGCGGCGAACGGTCGAATACTGCTTTCACCATTCCGCAGGAATCCATCAAGGAATTTCAGGTTGTGGCAGCCGGTTATTCCGCTGAATTTGGACGTTCGACCGGCGGCATCGTTACGGCGGTGACCAAATCCGGCACGAACCAATATCACGGTTCGGCTTTTTATCTCATTCGTCATCGCGAGCTTTCGCGAAACAACGATTATTACGATGCGCTTGCCGCGAATTTGAGAAGAAGCGTGATCGCCGCTCCGACACAGCATCAGTTCGGCGGTTCAATCGGCGGGCCGATCAAAAAAGACAAGGCTTTCTTCTTCGGCTCATACGAACAACAAAGGCTGCGCAATCCGCGACAGGTCTTTTTCGACAATATTTCAACCTTTACGCCGACTCCGGCGACGCAGGAAGCATTTGATTTTTACAAAGGCCTGCAGGCTCCTTTCGAGCAAACCAATGACGCCAGGTCCGGTCTGGCTCGTTTCGATTACAACTTCAACGATTCGCATCGTTTCAACGTCCGTTACAGCCAGAGCGATAACAACGCGCTTAACGCCAACGCGACTGGCAACCAGTTGTTCCCGACGACAATCAGTGCCCTGACGAACAACGGCACTGAAAAGGATCGCACCTACACGGTGGTCGGCCAGTTGACGGATTATTTCGCTGGAAATCTGGTCAACGAATTGCGCGCTCAATACACGCGCGAAGTCCGCCCGCGTCTGGCAAATTCCCAAACTCCGACAATGGAAAATTTCATTGGTCGAACTGGCACGGTCAGCTTTTTGCCGACCACGCAATTCGACTGGCGCTTTCAGTTGTTCAACAATCTGACCTGGATTCTGGGCAATCACTCGGTCAAATTCGGCGCGGAAATCAATCATGTTTTCGCCGATCAGACATTTGCCTTCAACCAGTTCGGACGTTTTCAGTTTGCTGGCAACAATGCCGCCACCATCCTGGATATACTTTCTTACACGCCGAGCATCACGACCGGCACGGTCAACCGTTTTGACAATTCGGCTGTTACATATTTGCGCCAGATTGGCGACGGGCGATTGGATTTGTCCACCGACGAATTTTCCTTCTACGCTCAGGATTCGTGGCGTATCAAACCGAACTTCACGCTCAATTACGGTTTGCGTTGGGAAGGCCAGTTCAATCCCTCACCTGAAGCGACCAACACTTCGCTGGTCAATCAGGTTCGCGGAGTTCGATTCCCGTCCGGACACACTGTTGATCCGACATATATTCCCGACAACACTGATCAATTCGGACCTCGCCTCGGATTC
>CAYRQB010000652.1:0-1824 GCA_964426025.1 uncultured Heliomicrobium sp. | reverse complement strand
GCCAGCCAATTTCAATGCCGCCCTACTACCAATAAATTAAATTTCAAGCTCAGTCCCATTAGGCCGACCTATCAGAAAAACCTGTTCGTTACCTTTCCTGACAGCCCTGCTTGTTTGTGATCTGCTCTGATAGTCCCAAGCAGCCAGTGGTAAAAGCATAGCTTGCACTGTCAGGTGCATCCCTCCTCAATGTTCCAAATCTATCTGCCCGCTGTCTGCGCAAATTGCATGACTGAAAAGAGAGCTGCTTGCAATGTGCAGTCAATCAAAGGGGCAGATATGAAAACGCGAACGGGTTACACCTACTACGATGAAAAACGCAAAAGTTGGGTCGCGCGATTTGCGCCAATTGATCCGACTACAGGCAAGCGGCAAAACCTGAAGCGCTACGCCGACACGAAAGCTGCTGCCGCCCGGAAGCTGCGGAAGATGGTTGAAGAATATGAGCAGAAGGGCGAAGTGTCAGTTGAGCCGGGCAAAATGACGTTTGCTGATTTGGCCGAACGGTTCAAGAAAGAGCGGCTGATTCCAGCCCAATACGCCGGTGAGAAGAAAGTTGCCGGAAGAAGAGAGCTGAGCGCGCCAAAAGCCTTTCTAAAAGCGCTGACAGAGCATTTCGGACGGCGAAAACTGGCCGACATCAAGCACTCCGACATTGAGCAGTACAAGCTGAAGAGGCTTCAGACGAAAACCTATGCCGGGCGTGAACGCACGATCGCCGCCGTAAACCGAGAATTGGAATTTTTCCGCACAGTGCTCAATTACGCCGTTGCCAACAAACTGCTCAGCGAGAATCCATTCAACATCAAGTCTGGCCGACCGTTGATCGAAAAAGCCGCCGAAAACAGGCGCGAGCGTGTGCCGGGCTTCGGCGAAGAGTTGGCGTTGCTCTCCGCTTGCACCGGAGATCGCACTCATCTGAAGCCGATTTTGATCGTGGCCGCGGATACGGGGCTTCGCATGAATGAACTGCTGACGCTGGGCTGGGCCGACACGAACTTCGAGCAAAAGCAAATTAAGGTGAGGGCTTTCAACGCCAAGACAAATCGCGCGCGGTCTGTTCCGATGACCACACGAGTCTTAGCAACACTGATTGAATTGCGAAGTTGCAATGAGGAAAGCGATCTGGTCTTCGGCGGCCTGAAAGAAGTGAAACGATCCTTCAAAACCGCCTGCAAGCTGGCAGGTGTCAAAGACCTCAACAAGCACGATTTCCGGCATGCTTTCGTAACGCGGGCAATCCTCGCCGGAGTTCCGCCAGCAGTTGCGCTGCAAGCCAGCGGTCACGCATCCGAAGAATGGAAGCGATATTTGAACGTCACGCCAGAGACATTGAAAGGCTTGTTCGCGCCACTTCCTGGGCAAGACGCTGAAGTAGTCAAGCAGTATGGCTTGGAAATCTTACGTGGGTTGCGCGATGCTTTGAAAATTGATGACCTGCTCTCGCTGCTTGCGGTTCCTGGCCGTTGATGTGTACGTCTGATTTATTGCGTCCGGTCAGGCATCCCGCCTTTACCCATTCCAACAGCCATTCGCCAAGAATGACACGATAGGTTCCGTTACCGCTGGCTTTGAGATGGCCGCTCAGCACGGCGCGGCAGATGGTGTCGTAACTGGATTTGGTCAGGACAACCGCATCATCGTAGGTGTAAACAGCGGTTGTATGGATTGGCTCATTGATCAGCGCATCGTGTCTCTCCAGCAGCTTTTCAGATTTCTTGGTCATAATGCCGAATGGATTTGAGTTCAGTATCTGAGGGTCATCGCCAACTCAGTGCGCCGCGCCAGATCACGGCTCAGTGTGCTGACAATCTGCGCCATCTG
>CAYRQB010000651.1:0-1856 GCA_964426025.1 uncultured Heliomicrobium sp. | reverse complement strand
TTTTGGCCGCATGATGCGGCAATAAATTGCGTTTACTGTCGTAAAACCTGATGGATGCTAAATCAGTTCGCGGGCTAAATCAACGATATTACTTGATGGCTGAGCAGGTAAACCATCCATGGCATGATTTGCAGCGCTTGAAGCCGGGTTTTTATTGATAATGATAAAGACAAACCTCCTCATCTTGCGCTGTGCTTTCTGACCAAGGCCAGGAAATTCCTGGATTCGGCTAAATTGCCAGGTCAGAGTTGCGCCAGCGACGATGTCGCCGAAAGAAGCTTTACCCGGATCGGAGGGCACGCAGGGTTGAGTCCGCAGTGATTAAGGATTGAGGGCAGTCTGTTGTTCACGTGCCGCAATGTCTGAAAAAAAGGCGTCGTGCATAAGACGGGATTTACCGTTTTCAAGATTGGTTTGTTTGACGATTTGAAGCCGGCTTTCAAACAAATTATCCGGCGTGACGGATTTTCCGGGCGCGACCTCAATCTGCACCAAATCCATTCCACGATGCTTTTCGGGCGTGAATTCGTGCAATCCCCGGCACTGATGGCAAAGCCCTGTCTTGTTGATTAACTGACACAATCCTTCATAACTTTCGATCATCTTCGCGCGCGCAGCCGAAAGACGATGGCGCAGAATTGGTTCAGATGTTTCCATGATTTTTGCAGCTTCCTGGGCCGTGAAACCAAATACCTCGCGCAACATCAGCGCTGCCTGTTCTTCAGGAGGCAAAGTGCGGCTGATGCATGAAAAACAAAAGGCGATGTGCTCGCGAATCTCAAAGACGAAGTCCGGATTAGATGTCAATGCCTCCAACTGACTGACCGCCTCGGGGTCTGAATCGGTTTCCTGCTCTCCAATCAATTGCGCTTCGACGCGCCAGCGATGTCTTTGCCTCAGATGATCAAGGCACACGTGCGTAGCAATGCCGAAAAGCCAGGTTTTGAACTTCGCCTCGCCGCGAAATTTCGGCAAAGCTGTCAGCACTCGAATCAGTGCTTCCTGAAGCAGATCTTCAGCGTCCTCTCTTTGAGTCACCATCCGATAAATATAGGAAAACAGCGATTGACGGTGAGGTTCGATCAATTCATCGAAAGCGCTCCTGTCGCCTTTCTGAGCCAGTGAGAGCAACTGTGGATTTTCCCCGGTCGTACTTTCAATCATGTTAACTCGCCATTTGAATTTGTTGTGGGAGGACCGGGCTTGATCGCCCGTCCACCCACAACGGGAAAAAGAATTGTTATTGCTGCATTAAGTTCTGAGCTAATTGCAGCCGGTTGCCAAAAGGATCGCGAAATAAAGCCAGCCTCACTACACCGGGATATTCTTCAATTTCACCATCGAATTTAACACCCCTTGCGATCAAGTCAGCTTTGGCCGTATGAATGTCCTGGACGCGTAAAACTATGGTTGCGCCTCCGCCCGAAGACACCGAATCTCTCAGCGCCAATCCGATTGAAGGCCCGGTTTTGTCAGCTTTGAACTCTGCCCACCCGGGCATTTCAAACGACATTTCCATTCCAAGTGTTTCGCCGTAAAAAGCCTTGGCTTTTTCCAGATCAGTCACTTCGTACCATGCGAGCATAAATTCTGATTTCATAAACTTCCTCCTGGAAAAGTAAATTTGTGTTTCTGCTGATTTAGTCGAAGCACTGCGGAAAAAACGCCAAACTGTTCTGCCGATTGGCATTGTATTGATCCGATTGTTGATCCGAACGGTGAGCGAGTGGATGTTTGAAATCAGCAGCGTTGGTGATTTTCATTCTTTCGTGAACTCAAATTGATACTGCTTCGTATTGCACAATGCTTCGGGCTTTGCCTGCGAAGTGCCTGTCAATACGAAATGATAATCAAAC
>CAYRQB010000650.1:0-1856 GCA_964426025.1 uncultured Heliomicrobium sp. | reverse complement strand
TACGGCATTCCGGCTCTGCGCCGAGCGGGCGGAGGTTCGATCATCAACACGGCTTCGTTTGTAGCGGTGCTGGGAGCAGCGACCCCGCAAATTGCTTACACCGCCAGCAAAGGCGCTGTGCTGGCGATGTCGCGCGAACTGGCGATCATCCACGCGCGAGAAAACATTCGAGTCAATTCGCTCTGCCCCGGGCCGCTGAAAACAGAATTGCTGATGAGTTTTTTGAATACCGACGAAAAGAAACAGCGCCGACTGGTTCACATTCCGATGGGACGGTTTGGCGAAGCGAAGGAAATCGCTCAGGCCGCGCTGTTCCTGGCTTCGGACGAATCGTCGTACATCACCGGGACGGACTTTCTCGTTGATGGCGGCATCACTGCGGCCTACGTCACGCCGGAGTAAATCGGTAATGTCTGCAAAAGCTGGTTGGTAAAAGTAAGGCTAACTGGCTTGCTGATAAAACCCTGCTCGCCGATAAGATTCGTCCAGCAATTCAACCACGTGTACAACTTTGCAGTTGGCGTTGAACATTCGCGCGCCTGCGCCGAGTTGCATATGGCAGCCGGGATTGGCCGTCGCCAGCAGCTTGGCGCCGGTGGCTTGGACCTTGTCAATTTTTTCGGAAAGGATTCCTTCGGACATTTCCGGCTCGCTGAGGTTGTAAATGCCCGCGCCGCCGCAACAATCCTGCATGCCTTCCAGTTGGCGGTATTCGACGCCGGGAATTGATGTCAGAACTTTTTGCGGAGCGGTCATCACTCGCTGAGCGTGATAAAGATGACAGGGCGAGTCGAGCGTCACGCTTTCTTTGATTTCAGCGCCGGGGCGGATTTGATCTTCGGCCAAAAATTCCGTCACGTCCTTGACTCGCTGGCTGAAGGCTTCGGCTCGTTCGGCATAACGCACGTCGTCTTTCAGCAACTCGCCGTATTCTTTCAACAGCGCGCCGCAACCGGCGGCATTGATGATGATCGTCGCAGGAGTTTCCGCATTGTGATCGGAACTCAGGAAGCGGTCGAAGGCGTCAATGTTCGCTCGCGCCAGTTTGCGAGCGGTTTCCAGATCGCCCGAATGCGCATGCAGCGCGCCGCAGCAAAGCTGTTTGGCGACTTCTATGTTCTGGCAGTTGTTGACCAACAGCACGCGCTTGGTCGCGTCGTTGGCGTGTTTGAACAATCCTTCCATGACGCAGCCCGTGAAGACCGCGACCGGTTTCAAATTGCGGATTGCCGGTTGCGGATTGCTGATTGCGCTTTCTTTCTTTCCGCTCTCCTGTTCGCTGGTTCCTCTGCCAATCACAACCGGAGCCGTAGTCATCAACAGCGACAAGGCAAAATCAGCCTTCTTTGAAAACTTGCGGACAATCCCCTTCTCGTAAGCGAGTTTGATCAAGGCATTGCCGCGCATCAACCGCGTCAGAGAAAAAACGATTGCCAATCGGTTCGGGTAAGGAAAGACGTGACGCAGCGCCAGACCCAGCATCAGTTTCTGAAAACCGCCGCCTTTTTTTGCGCCTTTTTCGTTGATGGTTTCGCGCGCGTGTTCCAGCAGATAACCGTAACGAACTCCCGCCGGGCAAGCCGTTTCGCAGGCTCTGCAGCCAAGACAAAGATCAATGTGGCGGGCGAAGGCCGGAGCCTGGACATCCAACTTGCCTTCGGCAACGGCTCGCATCAGGTAAATGCGTCCGCGCGGACTGTCGTTTTCGTTGCCGACTTGTTGATAGGTCGGGCAAGCGGGCAAACACAGGCCGCAATGAATGCAGCCCAGAATCTTGTCCATTTCGGTGTTTAGCGCAGTGTGAAGCGATGTGTTAAGTGACATGTGTTTTTGGCAATGGGCGGACAGGGATGTCC
>CAYRQB010000649.1:0-1866 GCA_964426025.1 uncultured Heliomicrobium sp. | reverse complement strand
GCAACAGCCGAATCCGGCGACGCCTGAAAAAGCGGGGGCAGCCGACGGACAGAAAGAAAACGATCCGCCGATTGATTCCAACGACGAGCTTCGTCGCGCGATTGAATCCAGCGGCGGCAGCGAAACTCAGATCGTCGTCAACCTGGAAGATTATCTGAAAAAGTTTCCCAAGAGTGCGCGTCGAGGCGAGATAGAAAGCGAGATTTACAAACTGGCTGTCAAGCTGCGCGACCGCAACCGCGCGATCAGTTACGGCGAAAAGAAATTGACTGACAGCGAAAACAACTTTGACGTGCTGACCAATCTGGTGACGATGTTGCGCGAACGCAAAGCCGACGGAGATTTGAACAAAGCTCTCAGATTCGCCGATCAACAAGTCAAAGAGTTTGAATCCTTGATCGCCAATAGTCCCAAACCGAAACGCGTCAGCACAGCGCAATGGGAAGATCGCAAACAGCAGGGATTGGCGTCGGTTTACCTGTTGCGCGGCAGAGTCCACGCCGATCTTGGCAACGACGACAAAGCTCAGGCCGATTTGATGAAAAGCTTCGGAGCGGGCAATCTGGCTGGAGCGGCGATTACGCTGGCCGAGTTGGCTGAAAAGCGAAAGGACACGGACGAAGCGATCAATTTTTACACCAAAGGTTTCGTCATCGCGCTGGTCACCAACGAAGAGATTGATCTGAAAGCGACGCGAAACAAACTCAGCCAGCTTCACACCGCAAAGAACGGTTCAGAAACCGGACTCGGCGACCGCGTGCTGAAAGCTTACGACGCATACATCAAAGAGCGCGACGAGCGTCTGGCCAAATTGGAACAACCGAACATCAACGAAGGGATGAACGACGCGCTCAGCTTCAAATTGACCAAACTGGATGGGTCGAAACTGGATATGGCCACCTTGCGCGGCAAAGTAATCGTGATGAATTTCTGGGCGACGTGGTGCGGCCCGTGTTTGACCGAAATGCCGTTGTTTGAAAAGACGATGGAAAAATACAAGAAAGACCCGGACGTGATTTTTCTGGCCATCTCCACAGACGAAGACCGCGAACTGGTTCCGCCTCATCTGAAACAGCACAAGATCAATCTGCCAATTGCTTACGCCGATTACCTGAATGATTTTTTTGAGGTCAATTCCATCCCGACGACAATCATTCTGGATCGCAAGGGCGAAATCGCTTATCGGCAGGCGGGTTACAATCCGCGCACAGATTTCGTCGCCGAACTGAGCGAGCGAATTGAAGAAGCCAGGAAGCGATGATCATTTGACAGGAGGAATAGGGCAATACATTACGTCCGGCATTTCTTCTTCCAGCCTTTTGCGCGCTTCCAGATTGTCCAGCCTTGATTGTTGATACCATCGCAACAACGCGTTGAGCCGCTGACGTTCTCGGCGTGCTTGAAAAAACATGTAAATCCTCAGCGCAAGAATGATTGGACAGAGCGTCACCATCCCCGCGCCCAGAAACGGCGATTGGCCGAACAGCAACATCAATCCCAGAACGATTCCGAAGGCCGGAAGCAGGAAGGTCAAATCGTTCTGAAAATCCATCCAAAATGTGCGTTTGATTTGATCGGGAACGGGAACCGGAAAAACCAGCAGTTTGTCCAGCGACGAAATAGGAGCGAGTTGTTGACTTGTGCGCGTACGGGACACTTTGGGGGTCATGACTTTATACCTCTTGTTTGGAAGACACGTTGGCCATCTGGCTTGATTGCAGATCAGCCGAACGCTTTGAATTTCGATTGGGAGGAATGAAAGTGAACGCCGAAGCCGTGCTATGTGAGATCGGGGCAAATTCAGTCACCTTGCTTCGGCAGCAGTCCGCATTGACGCGCGGATTCTACATATTTCGGTTCAGATTG
>CAYRQB010000648.1:0-1872 GCA_964426025.1 uncultured Heliomicrobium sp. | reverse complement strand
CCGCAAACTTCGCGATCGTTATCTGGCCCAATTGGAAAAAGCTCGCAAATTACGAATAGACCAGCCCGGCAATGGACAATCCGTCATCGCCTCGAAAGCGGCGGCCTCAAATGACTCCGCCGAAGCCGGCAACAATAATCATTGAAAAGTTGATCACCTGAGCCTAAGCTGTATGAGCTTGTCTCGGGTGATTCCACCTTTTGACCCCAAATCAACGCCAATATCTTCGATGCAAATTGATCATATTCGGCGATATTTGTGGCCAGGGCTGTCAACGGCCGTGCACGGCCACTTCTGGCAATAAACATAACGATAAACTATAAACCGGAGGAAAGATGTCTGAAGAGAATAAAACTAATAATGCTGAAGCTGCCGACGGCGATGTCGGCGCGCTGGGATTGGACGTCGGCACAAGCCGCATAGTTATGGCCGGTGGAGCCAGCGGTCATAAAGCTCAAACTCAACTGAATGCTTTCGTCGGAGTTCCCTATTCCAAAATGACTGAGGCCATCTTGCAACAAAACAACATGGTCTATCACCGCAACGGCAAGGAATTGTACGTTTTCGGAAATGATTCCGAGCGTTTCGCCAGCTTCTTCAATGCCGTTCCACGCCGTCCGATGCAATTCGGGGTTCTTAATCCGCAGGAGCCCATGGGGCAGCAGATCATTCAAGCGATCATCGAGTCCATGGTTCCCCGCGCGAAAAAGAACGAGCTTTTATGCTTCAGCGTTCCCGGCAAAGGCGAAGGCGCCGACACCAATCTGGTTTATCACGAAGCTATTCTGAAAAATTTTCTGCAATCGCTCGGCTATCAATCCAAAGCCGTCAATGAAGGTCTGGCCGTGGTTTTCGCCGAACTGCAAAACGAAAACTTCACCGGAATCGGAATCAGTTGTGGCGGTGGCATGTGCAATGTCTGCGTCGCGTTTTTATCAGTTCCAATGCTGACTTTCAGCATACCCATCGCTGGCGATTACATTGATAGCAGTGTGGCTTCCGTGGTTGATGAAACCGTTACTCGCGTCCGCCTGGTCAAGGAAGAATCCCTGGATCTTTCCCGCCAGCCAAAGGACAAAATCACCAGCGCACTGCATATCTATTATGAAGAAGTGATCAATTCGTTGGTCAGCAAGCTGCGCGAAGAGTTCGAAACTTCGAAGCAGTTACCGAAACTCGACCGTCCGATGCCGATTGTGCTTTCCGGCGGAACGGCTCGCCCGCGCGGATTCCTGCAAAAATTCGAATCGGCAGTCAAGAACGGCGGCTTCCCATTCCAGATATCCGACGTGCGAATGGCCAGCGACCCCCTGACCGCAACCGCTCGCGGCTGTTACATCGCGGCGATGTCCGAAATTCGATAACCAAACTTACAGTAGGAGGAGGACAGCAAGTATCAGCCGATATGTCTTCCTCCTACTTTGTTCATCTGTATTGATTGTACCGTTAAATCTCCGTTGAAATTTGTTTGATAAATGCCAAAAAATCCTTCCAAGGTCTTTGTTAAGTAGTTTATTCTATTTGTCCTCGTGCTCTAATCTGTAATGCCAAAGCTGAACGATAGCACTCTTTCTGTTGCACATATTGCTTTGATTATATTCACCTGATCAAGAGAGGTGGTTTGGACATGAAAGGCAGCAAAAAGAATCTTCCAGGCAGTAACTATAAAAAGGATGTTTTTATTAGTTATGCCCATTGGGACAATTTACCTTATGACGCCAATGCTGGCTGGGTTGAATTGCTGCACGAAAGGCTGCTGATACGTTTACGGCAGTTGTTGGGCCATGAACCTCTTGTTTGGTGGGATAAAAAACAAGAGGGCCAGAAAGCAGTCCAACAGGATCTAATGTTGAAATTATCCGAGGTGGCATT
>CAYRQB010000647.1:0-1918 GCA_964426025.1 uncultured Heliomicrobium sp. | reverse complement strand
TCGAACAAATACTTCCGCGCCGGTTATGGCGAAAAGCTGCGCGCAATGCTGGCGCAGCAAACGCGCATTGACCAATTGATTGATTTCGGAGATGCGCCGGTTTTCGATGCGACGGCTTACGCCAGCATCCTCATCCTGCAACGCAAGTTCGCCGACACACACGAAACCCGCGCGTGGAGCTTGCCGCCGGGCGAGCCGATCCATTCATTCGAGCGGCAATTCAACGAAAACTGTTTGGCGTTGCCGCAGCACGAACTGAAGCGCGATGGCTGGCGGCTGGAATCTTCAAAAGTCTTGCGGTTGTTGGAGAAATTGCGAAAGGCCGGAACGCCGCTTGGCGAGTATGTCGAAGGCAGGTTTTATCGTGGAATCTTGACCGGGCTGAATGAAGCATTCATCGTCAATCAAGAGACGCACGACCGTTTGATCGCGGAGGCCAAATCGTCAGCGGAAGTCTTGAAGCCTTTTTTGCGAGGCCGTGATGTAAAGCGTTGGCGCGTGGACGCTGCCGACCAATATCTCATCAAAATTGAGTCGTCAGAAAACAAAGTGCATCCGTGGTCAGGAATGCCACAACCAGAAGCCCAACGCGTGTTTGCTAAAATATATCCAGCTATTCACGCGCGTTTCGAGACTTTCCGCGATGGCCTCATCAAACGGCAGGACAAGGGGAAATATTTCTGGGAATTGCGCTCATGTTCTTATTGGCGGGAGTTGGAGCAACCCAAAATTGTCTACCCGGACATTGCTAGACGGTGCGAATTCGCAGTAGATAAGCATAAACTTTATCCTGACTGCACTCTTTTTTTGATACCTGCGTACTCGAACCACCAACTAGGGCTACTGAACTCTTCAACCGTTCAATTCTTCATTTCGCAAATATGCCCTTCTGTTCGTGGAGATTTCTACCGATTCAAGTCTATCTATGTCTCGCAAATTCCTATCGCTCACGCTACGCAAGAACAACAAATAGCCATCGCCAAATTGGTTGACTACATTCTTTTTCTGAAAGCCAACACCGCCGAAAACGAATCCCGCGACCAACTGATGGTCAGTTACTTCGAGCAGATCATTGACGCGCTGGTTTATGAACTTTACCTGCCGGAGGAAATCCACACGGCGGGCAAGGAGTTTTTCGCGCCGCTCGTGGCCGAACGCCTGCCCGCGCTGGCGGAGATCAAGGGCGACAAGCTCTCCGGCTTGCGGCAAATCTTCGAGCGGCTGTCGCGCAAAGACCACGTCATCCGGCAGAACATCTCCACCCTGGACACGATTGAAAGCATCCGCATCATCGAAGGGAAGGCTTGAACCAGGTGCAACAGTGCTAAAATCAAATTGGAGGTGCAAGAGCAATGATCGTCAATGTGGAAGAACTTTACGAAACGCAGTTATCCCGATTAGGCAGCGCTGAACGGTTGCGATTACTGGTACTGCTGGCAAACGGGTTAACCGGCTCACTCGCTGCATCGGCGGAAGGCACGCACAGTCTGCTGGAATTGGAAGGGCTGGGCGCGGAAGTGTGGCAAGGCTCCGATGGGCGACCAGTGGATGCGCAACAATACGTCAATCAGCTTCGGGATGAATGGGAGCAGCGGCCATGATGCGTTTGACGGATGCGTTGCAGGGCGTTCGCCGTTTGGGACTGGACACGTCGCCATTCATCTACTTCATCGAACGGAACGCCGTTTATCTGGATGTTGTCCGGGAAGTGATGCGATTGATTGATACGCAATCTTTGGCGGCGTCTTGTTCAGTCATCACCCTGACCGAAGTTTTGACCCGGCCTTACCAGACCAATGACACGGCGCTGGCAAACAAATATCGAACCATCTTGTCCGGTAGCCAAAACCTGTCAGTCATCGAAATTAATGCTGCCATTGCTGACCGTGCGGCGCGTCTGAGAGCGGATTACCGATTG
>CAYRQB010000646.1:0-1930 GCA_964426025.1 uncultured Heliomicrobium sp. | reverse complement strand
GTCTTTCATCCAGGGAGCGGCGGCCAGAAAAGATTCAGCCCAGCCTTTGCCGTCTTTGACCTGTTCGACGGTTTTGGAAAGAAAGTCCGTGATGGGTTTGACTTTCTTTTCATCGAACAGCTTTCGCAATCGGTCTTGTTCGGTCTTCTTCAGAAAGATGTCGCGGTTTGGATAGCTCATAAAGTTCACCTGCCGGAATTCGTGGTTGAAGCTTGGCGTCGGTTTGCTGCCGCCGGGAGGCGATAGCGGCGCAAAGTTTATCACAGCAGTTTGAAAAGAAAGATTCGATCAAACAGTTAGTGGTGTCCTATTTTTGTGTTGCTATCTGAAAACAGGGACTTCCGCCCACGAAGTCACACGAAGCAGACACGAAGAGGCGATAAACTTCGTGTTCTCTTCGTGTGGCTTTGTGGGAGAAAATTTTCAGATTGCCAGCAACACAACTTTAGGACACTACCAAACAGTTGCTTGTCAACTTCGCGGGTCTATTTCACAATACCGCGCCAACCGGCGCTCGACGCATTTCAATACTCATTCACAGAGGAGCTTTAACCACTAATGAGCGAAAGCACGAATTCACCATACGCTGCAAAACCCTGGCTGAAAAATTACGACTTCTGGGTTCCGGCTGAACTGAACATGCCGCGTCAATCGCTTTACCAGATTCTGCAAATCGCCAGCAGCGGTTTTCGCGACAAACCGGCGACGGCTTTTCTGGGCGCGTTTCTGACTTTCGGCGAAGTCAAATCGCAGGTTGACCGGCTGGCGACTTCGCTCAGCAAACTCGGCGTATCGAAGGGCGACCGCGTAGGCATTATGTTGCCGAACTGTCCGCAATATCTGATCGGCTTTTTCGCCATCGTCCGATTGGGAGCGATTGTCACGAACATCAATCCGATTTACACGCCGCGCGAAGTCGAAATGGTGGCGAAGGATTCCGGCATCAAAGCGGTCATCGTTTTGGATCTGATGGCGCAAATAGCGCTTGGCGTTCAACCAAACACCTCGATTGAAAACATCATCGTTACCAATCTTCAGGAATATTCCGCCAAACCGGAAACGGCTCCGCCTGCGCCCGAAGGCACGCTTTCATTCACGGCTTTGATCAACGACGTTAAGGAAGTTTCTCTGCCGCGCGTTGCCATCACGCCGGAAGAAGACGTGGCCGTGTTGCAATACACTGGCGGAACGACAGGCATTCCCAAAGGCGCAATGCTGACGCATTTCAATCTGTATGCGAACGTCATTCAATCCTACGCCTGGGGAAAAGAACTGACTCAACGCGGCGACGAAAGATATTTGATGGTCATTCCCTACTTTCACATTTACGGCCAAACGGTCGGATTGCTGCTGGGAACCTGGGCAGGCGCAATGCAGATTCCCGTGCCGAAGTTCGATCCGGATGCGTTGATTCAAGCCATCAAAACACACAAACCGACTTTCTTTCCCGGCGTGCCGACGCTTTACATTTCCATGCTCAATCATCCTGAGATCAAAAGCTGCGGCCTGGAATACGTGCGACGGTTCAACAGCGGCTCGGCTCCGCTGCCGATTGAAGTGATCGAAAAGTTCGAGCAGATGAGCGGCGCAATGCTTTATGAAGGTTATGGCCTGACAGAAACTTCGCCGACCACGCATTCGACGCCGACGCTGGCGCGGCGCAAACCCGGCAGCATCGGGCTGACTTACCCTTCGACCGAAGTCAAAATCGTTGATCTGGAAACCGGCAAGCAGGAAGTTCCGCTCGGTCAGGAAGGCGAGCTTTGCATTCGCGGCCCTCAGGTGATGAAAGGTTATTGGAATCGTCCCGAAGAAACCGCCATCGCTTTGCGCGACGGATGGCTTTACACAGGCGATGTGGCGCGCATGGACGAAGACGGTTACTTTTACATCGTCCAGCGCAAGAAAGACATGATCATCGTCAGCGGCT
>CAYRQB010000645.1:0-1943 GCA_964426025.1 uncultured Heliomicrobium sp. | reverse complement strand
ACTGCGCCCCTTCGTCGGCCAACGACAAGCCGAAATAATCATCGAACACTTCCGCCAGCAAAAAGAACACTGATTTTCGGACTTCATACATCGGCTATCCACAAACAACGGCCGTATGCCAGATGAAAAGGCTTCGTCGGTTTTTCGCCGGTAACGAAATCGGCGTCGTATTTTATGGCTGCGGCCAAATGCAAGGCGTCCACAAGCTGCACGATTAGCTGGCTGGCTGTCGGAAACAGAGCGCGTTCATCTTCTATCCAGCGGCTAACATGACGGCCAAAGAAGCTCTGCAAAAATAGAACCTCTTTATGTCGCCCGGCATAAACAGCATAAGGCAAGGTTTCCAGTCTCAGTAATTCACTCGCCAAAAATTCTCTTTGCTTGTCACCGAGTATCTTCAATGCTCGCAGTCGCAAGCTGAGGTTTTTCTGACTGACGGCATAAATGAGTACATTGCTATCGGCGTAGGTCAGAATTTTCTTCGCCATAACTATTTATTGTGACTTCCCCGTCTCCGGGCAATCTCTGAACGGATTTCGGCTGTCGTCATCAAATCGTCTGAATGGTCGGGAGTGCCCAAACTTATGTCGAATAATTCCTGACCTGACTGGCAGAGTTCAGCGCGCATCTCCTGCAATTTTTCAGCATCGACAATTACGTAGCTCTGCGATTCAATGATGAGCTGTTTTTCTACTTTTTGATTGCGGCGCTTGTTCATGATCTTCACCTTTGAATGCGATTGTATTGCACAAGGACGCCCTCTCAAAAGTAAACCTGCAAATATTGCCTGTTCACTTCTGCCTCGACATTTGTTCTATGACTTCGCCCAGGCGTTTGATTTCTTCGCCGTACCGCGCCCAATCGCCGTCACGCTGAGCCTGAATCGCGCGGTCATAATGCTGTTTGGCTTGAGCGGCCAACCCCTGCGCGGCAACCGATTGGGGAGCCGAAGGCGCTGTGCCGGATGGCGAAGCCAGGGTTTCAGCAGGCGACGGTTGTTGAATGGCCGGGGCAGTGCCGAAAATGCGAGCCAGACTCGCTTCCAAAGTTTCTTCCATGGCAATGCGGTTTTCGGCGACGACGATGACGCGCTTGAGTTCCGGAATCTTGCCGGATTCGGCTTTCAGATAAAGCGGTTGAACGTAAATCAGCGACTCTTTGATCGGAATGACCAGCAAAGTGCCAAAGGTGACTTTCGAGCCGCGTTGATCCCAGAGCGAAGTTTGGCGCGAAATTTCAGCATCCTGATTTATGCGCGCCATGACCTGTTTCGGGCCGAAGACCAGTTTCTGTTTGGGAAAACGATAAACGCGCAACCCGCCGTAGCTTTCTCCATCTGAACGGGCCACCATCCAGGCGGCCAGGTTGTCCTTGCTGCGCGGCGTGAACGGCAGCATGAGTATGTACTCTTCTTTCTGCTCGCCGGGCAGTTTCATGATGTTATGGTAAGGTTCCATCATATGCGGATCTTTCTGATCTTCACTAACGGCTGCTATTTCCCACTGGTCTTCCTTGTTATAAAAAACCTGCGGCTGATCCATATGATAGGTCGAATAAACCATCGTCTGAATTTCAAAGATATCTTTCGGATAACACAGATGTGCGCGCAGATCGGCAGACAACTCGGACAGCGGTTTGAACATTCCAGGGAAAATCTTCGCCCAGGTTTGTATCAACGGATCGGTGTCATCGGCCAGAAACAGGCGCACTTCGCCGTTGTATGCGTCAACGATGGATTTGACCGAATTTCGAATGTAATTGATGCTGCCAATCTTTTCAGAATAAGGATAACGGTCGCTGACCGTGTAAGCATCCACGATCCAGAACAAACGCCCCTCTGAGATAACCAGATAGGGGTCATTATCGAATCTCAAAAAAGGCGCAATCCGGCTCAGACGTTCGCGGATATTCCGGTGGTAAAGCACGCGGCTTTCCGGCAACAT
>CAYRQB010000644.1:0-1952 GCA_964426025.1 uncultured Heliomicrobium sp. | reverse complement strand
GTGTTTTCAGTTGCCCCATCATGACTTCGCTGTCCACCAGATTTTTGGGACAGCCCAGACTGACGAAGCCGATCTTTTGTATTTCAGACTTCATAAACAAGCTTCTTCTTCGTTTCCTGCATTCGATACGTTTGAGCGTCGTTGATAAGCGTGAAAGTCTACACGCGCGTAGAAGATTTACCAACCGTGTTTCACTCCGGCTGGAAAGTCACAAGAGGCGTTGTCCATCGCCGCTTTGACACGTTTGTGAGCCTGAAATACACTGCCGCTACTTGATTGAAAATTGAAAGAGGTTGTTTGCGGTATAGCAACCGCGTTTCACAGGCTGGGCGGATAAACCGATGAATCAGCCTGAAAAATAAGGAGTATTGAGGTGGGTATAGTAGCTTTTATCATTATTCTTTGCGTGATGGTGGTGATCCACGAGTTTGGTCATTTCATCGTCGCCAAAATGCTGGGCATCGGCGTTGAAGTCTTTTCGGTAGGCTTCGGCCCCCGTCTTTTCGGATTCAAGTATGGCGAAACCGATTACCGGTTCAGCGCGGTTCCGCTTGGCGGTTATGTGCGATTCCGCGGCGAGAATCTGGAAATGCTCCAGGGCAAAAGCGACGCCCCCGCTGACGAATTCAATTCGCATCCGAAATGGAAACGCTTTCTGGTGGCGATTGCCGGTCCGGCTTTCAACATTGCCACGGCGTTGTTAATTCCGACAGTTGGGATTTTGATTGGCTTTCGCGACAGCGCCGACCACGCCGTTCAACCGGCGATTGGCCGCGTCGCCAAAAGCTCCGCCGCCGAAGCAGCCGGTTTGCGACCCGGAGATAAAATCCTTGCCTTCGAAGGCCAGAAGAATCCAACTTGGGAAGATTTGCGATTGGAAGTTTTCATCCGTCCTGATGAAAACATTCCTCTGAAAATCGAGCGCAACGGCCAGATATTGGACCTCAATCTGAAGCCTCACGCACGGCAGATTGGCAAGGAAAAAGTCGGCGAATCAGGCATCGAACCATATATCCCTCTCACACAATTGCGAGTCACCAGCGTCCTGCCAGGAAAACCCGCAGACCAGGCCGGATTGAAACCCGGCGATAAAATTACGGCGATTAACAATCAGCCGATTTCTTCCTGGCATCAGTTCAAAGACATTCTTCAGGGAAGCAATGGCCAGCCACTGGCTTTGAAAGTCGAACGGAATCAGAGCCTGATGGAATTGAAGGCCACGCCAACGATGATTGACGGAGAACCAAAGCTGGGATTTTCCTGGGATATGTCAGTGTTGGTGAAAACGTCCTCGCTGGCGACGGCGTTGCGTTACGGTTGGGATTACAACTGGCGAATCATGCGCGCCACGGTCATCGGTTTCCGGCAGATTTTCAACGGCACTCGTTCGGTTCGTAATTCGGTGCAAGGACCTGTTGGAATGGCGACCGCCACCGTCGAAACATACAATTCCGGCGGTTGGGCCAGCATGATCGGATGGATGGGATTTTTGAGCTTGAACCTGGGCATCTTCAATCTGCTGCCGATTCCGGTGCTGGACGGCGGAATGATCCTGATGCTGTTTATCGAAGGTTTGATGGGATTGGTCGGTTTGACAATGACCATGAAACTGCGCGAGCGGATTCAAACCGTCGGTTTGGCAATCGTCGGAGCCTTGATCATCTTCGTTTTCGGAAACGATTTTCTGCGGTTGGGAGAAAATTATTTCAGCAAACAATCTCAACCGGCACAGGTCGAACAGCAGGCGCAACCTCAACAACAACAGGCGCCGCAGCAGGATAAACAGGCACAGCCTCAAACTGAAAAATAGTTTTGATACGTGGGCGATTCGGATGACGAATCGCCCCTTTCTTTTCCGGCATTGAACTTCGGGTTTCTGATTCTGAGTTTTCATCTTTCTGTGTTTTCATCTTTTTGTTATTGAGCCGCGCGCCTTACTTTCGCGGCGGCAG
>CAYRQB010000643.1:0-1959 GCA_964426025.1 uncultured Heliomicrobium sp. | reverse complement strand
GCTTCGACCGCAGCGATGATCGTAGGCATCAGGTTTTCTCCGGAACGAGCCGCCGCTTCGACTTTGTCCAGAGCAGCCGTCGCAGCCGCTGAATCGCGTTCGGCGCGGACTTTCCGCACTCGTTCGACCTGAGCCTGTTCAAACGCCGGATCAATCTTCAGCGTTGGAATTGAAGTTTCTTCTTTGATCTGGAAACGATTGACGCCGACGACGATCTCGGATTGAGCTTCGACGGCTTTCTGGTAATCGTAAGCGGCGCGTTCGATTTCGCGCTGAACGTAACCGGCTTCGATGGCCGAAAGCATTCCGCCCATCTCGTCAATCTTGTTGATGTAATCGAAAGCGCGGTTTTCGATTTCCGAAGTCAGGTATTCGACGGCATACGAACCCGCGAAAGGATCAACCGTGTCGGCCACGCCGGATTCGTAAGCGATTACCTGCTGAGTCCGCAATGCGATGCGCGCGGCGTCTTCGGTCGGCAAGCTCAGAGCTTCATCCATGGAATTGGTGTGCAGCGATTGAGTTCCGCCCAAGACCGCCGCCAAAGCCTGAATCGTAGTGCGTATGACGTTGACTTCGGGTTGTTGCGCGGTCAGCGTCGAACCGGCGGTCTGAGTGTGAAAGCGCAGCATCTGCGATTTCGGGTCTTTTGCTCCGAAACGATCTTTCATGATCTTCGCCCACATTCGGCGAGCGGCTCGGTATTTGGCGACTTCTTCCAGAAAGTTGTTGTGGCCGTTGAAAAAGAAAGCCAGTCGCGGCGCGAAGTAATCAACTTCCAATCCGGCGTCAATCGCCGCCTGAACGTAAGCGATGCCGTCGGCCAAAGTGAAAGCGACTTCCTGCACGGCGGTCGAACCGGCTTCGCGAATGTGATAACCGCTGATCGAAATCGTGTTCCAGTTCGGAACTTCCCGCGCGCAGAAGGCGAAAATATCCGTGATGATGCGAAGCGAGGCTCGCGGCGGATAAATGTAAGTTCCGCGCGCGATGTATTCTTTCAGGATGTCGTTTTGAATAGTGCCATTGAGTTTGTCAGGCGCAACGCCCTGCTTTTTGGCGACGGCGATGTAAAGCGCCAGCAGGATCGAAGCCGTCGCGTTGATCGTCATCGAAGTCGAAACTTTATCGAGCGGAATGCCATCGAACAGAACTTCCATATCGGCCAGCGAATCAATCGGCACGCCTACGCGACCGACTTCGCCCTGCGCCAATTGATGATCGCTGTCGTAACCGATCTGCGTCGGCAGATCGAAGGCCACGGACAATCCGGTTGTTCCCTGTTCCAGCAAATATTTGTATCGGCGGTTTGATTCTTCAGCCGTTGCGAAACCCGCGTATTGCCGCATAGTCCACAACCGCCCGCGATACATCGTCGGATAAACTCCGCGCGTGAAAGGGTATTCGCCCGGCTCGCCCAATTCAGCGGCAAAGTCCGGCGGCAAATCGTCCGCCGCGAAAACAGGCTTCATTTCGATGTCGGATGACGTTGCGAACTTCTCTTTGCGCTGATTGGCTTTTGTCGCTGGCATAAAGTCGGCGTCGGCTCCTTGTCAGTAGATGATTGTGTGCTGTCTGTGTTGGAGTTTGATTCTAACACGCGCATTTGCTAACCACGCAAACTGACAGCGCGCGCAACACGGGCTATAATCCGCCGCATCATTTATCTTCACTGAATGAGGCGATTTTGGACGATTACCTGCAAAAACTGCTGCAAGAATTGGGCGAAGCGATCAATCGCGCGCTGGAAGATTCCGACGACATAGCCGAAGCCCGCGAACGCATTCGCGAAGCCGGTCACGAAGTTTATCTCGTGCTGGAAGCGACTATAGTGCTCGGCGACAAACAGGAAGACGACAAGGAACCATCGGCGGCAAAGCCGACCATTTCCGTCGAACAACGCCTGGCCGAAATCAGCCACGAAGACAAACAGTTTTTGAAAAGCCTGAACATCAGATT
>CAYRQB010000642.1:1608-1963 GCA_964426025.1 uncultured Heliomicrobium sp. | reverse complement strand
CAACCGAAGACGGGCGGATGAATCCGTTTATGCCCGGCATTGGTTTGCTGACTGAAAATCTGAACCTGCCGGTTGTGCCGATGAAGATCGAAGGGCTTTTTGATCTGACCGAACAGCGCCGATATTTTTCGCGTCCGGGAACTGTGACGGTGACAATCGGCGAACCGGTCAAATTTGAAATTGGAACTGACGTGGCAGAAATAACGCGAGAATTGGAGAAGCGTGTGCGAGAGCTTTAGCAAATAATCGCGCGGTTTCGAGTTTCAAGAAAACTTTTCTTCCACGAAGGCACACCAAGTTACACGAAGTCAGGAAGGAGACTTCGTTTGTTAGCAATCGGCTTTCTTCGTGATTC
>CAYRQB010000642.1:0-1598 GCA_964426025.1 uncultured Heliomicrobium sp. | reverse complement strand
CGTGTGGCTTCGTGGGAGATTTTTTCTGTGGTTCAGCCGAGAACATCGTCGGCTTTAAGTTTGAGTTTTGGCAATGTCGGCGAAGAAAACTTCTGACCGCGTTGAACGATGCGAACTTCCTGATAAACGGTGTTGAGCGGCTTGCTGTGAATTTCGATGCGATCGTTGAACAAATCCACCAGCCAGATTTCCGGAACGCCCGCAGCCGCGTAAGCAGGGATTTTCAGGTTTCGATCTTTTTCTACAGTCGAGTCGGCGACTTCGATGGCGATCAGAATATCGGCAGGCGTCGGATGGCCGGAGGCGTAATAGTCCGCTCGCGGTTTGAGCAGAGTCAGATCAGGCTCAGGTTCTGAAAACTCGCTGAGTTCGACAGGGTTTTGCACTCGCACTTTCGCCTGCCCTTTCAGTATTAACGTTAATGTTTCATTTAAACGGTCAACACAAGCAGCGTGTCGCGGGCCAATCGGACTCATTTCAAGAATCTCCCCGTTAAGAAGTTCGACGCGGTCGTCTTCACCTAAAACTCCGACTTCAATCAACTGGTGATATTCGGCGGTGGTGAAAAGTTTTCGTGCTGGTTGCCAGGCCATAAGTCCCTCGCTTTTGCGCAGTCGTTTGTGATTCAAGCCAATGCGGATTCTATCACGCAATCTCGCCGGTCTTCATCAGACGGCTTGCGACATTGACGGCAGAGAATCTGAAGGCGCGATCATGCCGTTTGAGACGCCGTAAAATTCGTTGACGGGTTTTGAAACGATTTCCTGCACGCGTTGGCGAAGCGGTTCGACATCGTTTTTGCCCAATCCAGCAGTGTCAATCGTGTCGTGCATGTAAACAGTGATTTTTGATGGAAAGATTTTCCAATCGCCTTTGCGGCTGAATTCGTAAGCCCCGACGATGCTCATCGGAGCAATCGGGTAACCGTATTGAATCGCCATCCGAAAAGCTCCAGGATTGAATTCGTGAACGAAACCGTCGCGTGTCCGCGAACCTTCGGCAAAAACTATCAGACTGACGCCGGAATCCAATCGCTCGCGCGTCAGCTTCATCATCTGTTTGTATTTGGCCAGATTGCCTTTGGGCGGAACAGGCACGTTGCCAAACCGCCGCATCATCCAACCGTAAGCCGGAATCTTGAAATGCGATTCGTGCTCCAGCCCGCGAACGAATTGCGGAATCGCCGAATAGATGATGAATGCGTCCCACAGATCAATGTGGTTGCATATGAAAAAGCTGGTTCGCTGCCGGTCAAATCCCGCAGAGTATTTGACCTCGAAATCCACTCCTGCCAGCCGCAGAATGTTGCGGAACAGCCAGCGTTGCGGCCGGTCGTTTTTGCGCGGGTCAATGAAAATTCCCATCAGCACCAGCGCCGAACAAACAGGGAAGAAGTGAACGACGCTGGCGATCCAGACGATGATCGTTCGCAGGACGTGATAAGTCTTCCGGGCGAAACTTAACGACGCCCACGCGTGACTGGGGTGATTGCGAATGTCAGAACGGATAGTCGAATTACTCATCAAGCAAAAAAGAAATTCCACCCACGAACTCACACAAAGTTTCACGAAGGAGAAAGAAAGCTTCGTGCTTCTTCG
>CAYRQB010000641.1:0-1976 GCA_964426025.1 uncultured Heliomicrobium sp. | reverse complement strand
CTGTTTTTTTCAGGTAATAAAGCAGAAACAACTGACGGTCATGGTCATTCATTGCGCGAAGACAATTCCGCAAGCACTCGCTCAGCCGCTCCTTTTCGGAAGTTTCGTCCGAAACATCCGGGAAGGAAAGACGTTGCCAATCTATATCTCCGTCAAAGGAAATTTGTTTGTTGAGGTATTGCCGATAAACATTGCGAGCAATGCCGAAAATGTAGGGAAGGGGTTGGCCGAGCAACAGAACATTCTGTCTCAGGACATGCTCCATCGCCGCATTGAGAACCTTATCGGCCAGGTCTTCGGCGGCAGCACACTGACGTCTGATGAAGTAAGTGACGAGACTACGCCGGAGCTTTTCGTATTTCAGAGCAGCCAACTCATAATCCGCATCCAACCAATTTAGAAAACGCTTGAACGCTTCTTCCGTCATAGCTACTTTTTTCATTTGTCCAGAAAGTCTCAGCCGTCATTAAGGAAATAACCGAGATGTAGTTTCCCACCGAAACCAAGCTCAATTTTCGTCCAAATTCAGTGAGGGGTTTGCCACGCGCGACCTGTAATAACGGCGGCATTATAAGGCGCACCATTAGGTTGGCAAGTGAACCAGACGACAAACAGGAGCGAGCTCATTTACCTGCTGGCAAATCTGATGATCTTTTTTTTTTACTATTTTCAACTGGTCCATGAAATTTCCGCCCAACGCCCGGCACTTGTATTGAAATCACCTTTTTCATGACCACGACAAACTGATTTGCCGTCAGGTCAGAAATGGTTTCGAAACTCCAATCAAGCAAGAGGAACGGATATGATATTCATCAGAAAAACCATTGCGTCCTTCGTCATGATGTCGTTGACATTTTCACTGCTTTCTCAGTTTGCAAATGCCATGGCCTCTCCACTAAATGCTGAAGCAGAAGCTTCCAGCGTCTTGCCAGTAGCCAGAATTGGCCAGGAATACAGCCATCAGTTTCAGGCAGAAGGCGGCCTTGCTCCATTAACCTGGCGCATTACGCGCGGCGAGTTGCCACAAGGCCTGAAACTGGAAGTCTCAGGCCGATTACACGGCTTGCTGCTTCAGGCGTTTCAGGAAACTTACCGGTTTACCGTTGAGGTGGCTGACTCATCGTCAACCCCGCAACGCTTTTCGCAGGAATTCAGTCTCAACATACAGGCTGCTCCGTTGCGTATTGTCACCAATCAGCGCCAATCGGAACCGGCGGAACCACCTCTGCGGATAATGATGGCGCCTTCCCGGAACGAAGCGCCCTCACAGCCCTTGTCCCGTATTCCAACCGCAGCCATAAATAACAATTCGGAAACAGGTTTAATCAGAACTTCTGCTGTAAACAGCCCTCCTCAGCAGGATGAATCCAATTCGACAACAACGGACAATAATCAAAAGCGTAAAGTCTATGGTCGCTTGCGCCCCGCTTCGATGGATGAAATCTTCGCTTTGATTCTAAGCGACAGGGAACTAACTCAAGATGACGCCATTAAAGAGCAGTTGTGCAAAGCAGGATTCAATGATTATTGCGTCAATGGTTCGGTCGAGGATCGTACTGGAGAAAAGGCCGCAGTGATTCGTTTGCTGCAAAGCCTGTTAACACCGCCCAAGGCCGAAGATAAATTCAACGTTTTGGCGACCTACTCCATCAAGCAAGGTATTGCAGACAATCTGAAAGAAAAATCATCGCGTATCTCCAGACGGAAGCTGGAAAAGCTGATTGAATTATTGACCAGTTATACCGATAACATAATCATTCGCGCACAAGACAAAAGCGGGAAGTTAATTGCCACAACCACAAGTAATCGGGACGGGGAATATACACTGATGCTTGCTGATAACCAGTCGGATGATCATTACATCCTCTCAACCGAAGCCGACAACTACTACACTAAAAGAGCGATTGTAGTCAGCGGAAGCGATATAAAGGTGATCCTGGCGATCGAAGACCGCGCTGTCTGCTTATTGACCCGAG
>CAYRQB010000640.1:0-1976 GCA_964426025.1 uncultured Heliomicrobium sp. | reverse complement strand
ATTGAATCATATAGCCGCCGTGACGATCACCTCCGGTCGTGTCGGCGTCCAATTTTCATCAAATTCATCATCCGGTCATTCATCCTGCTCCTGGCGTTGTTCGTCATCACATTCCTGGTCTTGGTAATTGTGGTCATCGAGCGCGCATCTTCTGGCAGTCAACCAATCGCCACATTTCATCAAACATAGAAAGGCTGGATTCATAAGCTTATGAAAATCCTGATTAGCGACAATCTTTCCAAGCTCGGCGTAGAGATTCTGCGCCGCAACGAACAGTTTCAAGTTGACGTCAACACCGGCCTGAAACCGGAAGAATTGAAAAAGATCATCGGCGAATATCACGGCTTGATCGTTCGCAGCGAAACCAAAGTCACCGCCGAAATCATCTCCGTCGCCGAAAATCTGAAAGTCATTGGCCGCGCCGGTTCAGGCGTTGACAACATTGACGTCAAAGCCGCAACCGCGCGCGGCATCATCGTCATGAACGCAGCCGGAGGCAACAGCGTCACCACCGCCGAACACACCATCTCATTGATGATGTCGCTGGCTCGCAAAATCCCGCAGGCTCACGGCAAACTGAAAGTCGGCAAATGGGACAAGAAAAGTTTTATGGGGACTGAGCTTCGCGGCAAAACTCTGGGCGTCATCGGACTGGGCAACATCGGCAAGATCGTGGCTCAATGCGCCGTCGGATTGAGCATGAAAGTCGTCGCTTACGATCCGTTCACCTCAAAAGAAGTGGCGACCAAAGCCGGAATCGAACTCGGCAGTTTGGACGACGTTTTCACTCGCGCTGATTTCGTCACGGTTCACACGCCGATGAACGACGAAACTCGCGGCATCATCGGTGAAGCCGCATTCGCCAAGATGAAAGACGGCGTCCGCATCATCAATTGCGCTCGCGGAGGTTTGGTTGACGAAGACGCGCTTTACAACGCCATCAAATCCGGCAAGGTCGCAGGCGCGGCGCTGGACGTTTTCGTCAAAGAACCGATTCCCGAAGATCATCCGCTGCTGGCGCTGGATGAAGTCGTCATGACTCCTCACCTCGGAGCTTCGACCACTGAGGCTCAGGATTCCGTCGCCATCACCACTGCTGAACAAGTCGCGGATTATCTGGCGACGGGAACAATCGCCGGAGCCGTCAACGTTCCGGCAGTTTCCGCAGAAGCTCTGGTCACAATGCAACCTTACCTGACGCTCGGCGAAAAGATCGGCAGTTTCCAGGCTCAATACTTCACTCAACCCGTCACTGATGTTCAGATCAATTACAGTGGCGAAGTCGCCGAATTGGATGTCCGTCCGATCACTCAGGCGATTCTGACCGGTTTATTGAAAGGCGTCAGCGCTCGCGTCAATCAGGTCAACGCCGCCGTCATCGCCGAAGAGCGCGGTTTGCGCGTGACTGAATCGAAGGCTTTGACCGCTCAGGATTTTACCGACCTGATCGAAGTCATCGTCAAAAATGACAAAGGTCAAAGTCGCGTCGCCGGAACTCTGTTTGGCAAAGGCGAACAGCGCATCGTGGCGATTGACTCTTATCGCATGGACGTATTGCCTGAAGGCCAGATGCTGGTTCTGCTCAACAGCGATCAGCCTGGCGTGGTTGGCCGCGTCGGAAGCTTCCTCGGAGATCATCGCATCAACATCGCTCAGCTTTACCTGAGCCGTAATAAAGCTGGCGGCACTGCGCTGGCGGTTTATCAGGTGGACAGTGCGCTTGACGCCAAAACGCTGGCCGAATTGGCGAAATCCGAGCATGTCATTTCGGTCAAGCAAATCAGTCTTTAACCATTGCGGCCTGCGGAGAAGCTCTCTAAATCAAAGCGAGAAACTTTGGGACAGGATTGACATGATTTTTCAGGATTAACAGGTTTGAAAACCCAACAGAGGCGGCTCAGTGCGGGGCGTTCCTGTAAATTCTGTAAGATAATCTTGTGAATCCTGTCGAGAAAAACATCCCAACGTTGCTTGCG
>CAYRQB010000639.1:0-1977 GCA_964426025.1 uncultured Heliomicrobium sp. | reverse complement strand
CGCATCATCGGCAACATGCAATTGCAGGTAAATTTCCGCCAAATCCAAATCACAAAGTGCGGCTCCGGGTTGATCGCCAAGCCTGGAAAATTCCTTGCGAACTTCGTGCAAACTACGAATCGCCGGATGAAATTCTCCGGTCAGAAAGTGCAAATAGCCCAGCGCATACCGAGCGGAAGCGGCAAAGCTTTCGTTTCCCTGCGACTGAAACAAATCCAGGGATTGTTGGTAAAGCTCTCGCGCCCGACGAAAATCGTCCAAACTGGAATAAATGTTGGCGGCGTTATAAGCAGCAGTTGCAAACGCTCCCTGATCGCCTAAATCGGCGAAAATTTCCTTTGCGCGTTCGTAAGCCGCCAATGCCTCCTGATATTTGTCCAGCCGGTGATAGATGTTGCCGACATTGGTTTCCAGTTGAGCCGCCAACAATTTTTCGTCGTTTTTGACAAATATCTCGCGCGCCTCATCGGCCAGCGCCAGCGCTTGATCGTAAGCGCCTTGATACATCAAAGCGTCAACGGTTGCTCGCGCCACACGAGCAGCTTCGACCGGCTTTCCGTTGGATTGATAAAGCTGCCTAGCCTGTTGGTAAGCGTCAGTCGCTTCAGCATAACGGCCAAGCACGTGCAGCGCCTGCGCTTTGGCGCGCGCGCCCAACGCGCGAGCCAGTGAATCTGAAGATTGCAAAGAAAGTTGATATGTGGCCTCGGCGCGCTCGTGCGCTAGTTGAGCATCGGTGCGTAAGTAAAAATCCACTTCTTTCTTGAGCGATTCAATCATTTCAAATGTGACCAAGCCACTATCAGTTTCTGAATCGCTGTTGCGCGTCAATTCCATTTGAGCTTTCTGTTTTGGGTCGTTCGAAGGATTACGGGGCTAAGCGCGTGCGCTGGCGGAGTCGCAACTCCCGATCTGAAAATGCGTATCCCCCAAAACACATTTTCGGATCAGCAAAAGTATTTCCCTCACAAGAAATGCTTTTGATGCACCGCACTCCTTATCGCCAGCGCACGACGCTAAGAAATTCGCGAAGTGTTAATTTGACTGATAAATATCTCTCCGTCGTTCGCTTCGATCTTCAGATCGAACACGCCCGCCTGTATTTGGGCAAACACGAACATTCCATTGACATCTGTCTGACTGATTCCGATTTCCTGTTCGCCGTTCAACAACCGGACGGTAAATTCTTTGGACGGAGCAACTGTCTCCGGTTCCGGCAAAACCTGCCCGACCAATTCCTCACAGCCAGAGCTTTTTGACTGCTCGAATCTCAAATCAATGTCGTACCCTTCAGCATGATAGAGCAATCGCCTGGGGCCGAAATTTTCGACGCCAGCAAGTTTTGATCGCACGCCCACCATCCGATCGGTCGTCAAACTGTCAAACACCAGATTGGCAATCAATCGGCGTAACTTCGATGGTTGCGGGACGTAATTCGCCGATTGAACGCGGAACTGAGCGACCAGCCATTGAATCAGTTCTTCCGGCGCGTCAAAGGATTGATCTTCGGATTTTAAGCGAATGACATCTGTCAGCCATTGCTGATTTTCTCGACAGCGGGGGCAGCCGGTTGATAAATGCGCGTTGATTTCGGAGTTTGCGTCAACCGAAACTCGGTGGCGCATAAATTCAAGCAAGCTGATTAAAGTTGGGCAATTCATTCTGCCTCCTTAAATAAAACGACAAGCAAGCGATGTTCGGTATCTGGGTCAATAAGTTGAATCTACTGATAAACCTGTGCCTAGTCTTAAGAGGGATATTCGGAAAGAAAAAATACAAAGCTAAGAAAAAAATTCGATGGTTAATTGAATCCGCGTTGCTGAAGGATTTCTTTACGGAACAGCGTGGGAAGCCGAAATGAAGCTCAAAATTCAAAGTTCAAAGCTCAAGGGAATTTCCAAACTTCAAACGCTCGACCTTCATCTCGCGTGACGGCGAAGCGGAGTTGGGACCTGAATATTAAAACTTCCCTTGAGC
>CAYRQB010000638.1:0-1980 GCA_964426025.1 uncultured Heliomicrobium sp. | reverse complement strand
TTCGACTGAACTGGCCGCATACGCGATGACGGCGAGTTTGATACTGAATCTGGATGAAGCGATCACGAAGCAATGAAAAGGAAAGGTAAGATGTCTGAAACGCAAATCATTCGTTGTCTGAACTGTGGGGCCGCCAATCGAGTATTGCTCGAAAAACTGCGCTCAGGTGATTTGCCCGTTTGTGGCAAATGCCGCGCGCAATTGACCCCCTCAGCTCAGCCGATGAAAGTCACCGACGCCGGCTTTGCCAGAGACGTTGAACAATCGCCGATCCCGGTCTTTCTGGATTTCTGGGCAGGTTGGTGCGGGCCGTGTTTGATGATCGGCCCATTTGTCGAAGAACTGGCCAGTGAACTGACCGGGCGGGTTCGCGTCGCCAAATTGAACATAGACGAAAATCCCATGACGGCCAGCCGTTTCGACGTGCGCAGCATTCCGACGATGATCATCTTCAAGGACGGTCGCGAAATTGATCGCATCACCGGAGCAGTGCCGAAAGAAATGATGTTGCGGCGTTTGCAGATGAACGGTCTGATCTGAAAACTGATATGAAAACCAAACTTCTGTTTTTGTTGCTCTGCGCGATTCCTGCATTTGTCATTGCCTTGCCGACCGCAGCGATTCAATCACCTAAACCTTACGGAGCAATCCCGTCGGAACGCCAGCTTCGTTGGCACGAAATGGAAACTTACGCCTTTGTCCATTTCACGACCAACACATTCACCGACAAAGAATGGGGTTACGGCGACGAAGACCCGAACATTTTCAACCCTACGGATTTCGATGCAGACCAGATCATCTCCGCGCTGAAAGCCGGAGGAATGAAAGGCGTCATTCTGACCGCCAAACATCACGACGGTTTCTGTCTGTGGCCGACCAAAACCACCGGCCACAACGTTTCAAAAAGCAGTTGGAAAAACGGCAAGGGCGATGTCGTTCGCGAATTTGCCGAAGCCGCGCGCCGTCATGGTTTGAAGTTCGGCGTTTACCTTTCGCCGTGGGATCGCAACAACGCCAGTTACGGCAAACCCGAATACGTTGCGATTTACCGCCAGCAGTTGCGCGAGCTGATGACCGGTTACGGCGAGCTGTTTGAAATCTGGCACGACGGAGCAAACGGCGGCGACGGTTTTTACGGCGGAGCAAAAGAAAAGCGCAGGATTGACAAAACCGGCTATTACGATTGGCCTGCGACCTGGAACCTTGTGCGGCGGCTTCAACCGAACGCTGTGGTTTTCAGCGACGCCGGGCCTGACGTTCGCTGGGTTGGAAATGAAAAAGGCATCGCGGGCGATCCTTGCTGGGCGACGATCAACGGCGAAAAGATTTATCCCGGCCAGGAAGGAATTGAAAAACAACTGAACAGCGGCGACCGAAACGGCACAGTCTGGCGACCGGCGGAATGCGACGTTTCCATTCGACCGGGCTGGTTCTGGCATGAAGCTCAAAACGACAAGGTCAAACAGCCTGAGCAGTTGAAAGATTTGTATTTCGCTTCGGTCGGGCGCGGAGCTTCGTTTTTGCTCAACGTTCCGCCTGACCGTCGCGGACGCATTCACGAAAATGACGCGAAATCGCTGCGCTAATTCGGCGACTGGCTGCGGCAAACATTCGCCGTCAATCTGGCCAAAGGCGAAAAAGCCAACGCGAGCAACGTGCGCGGCAACGAGCGGCAATTCGCCGCCGGCAAAGTTTTGGACGAGGATCGTTTCTCTTACTGGGCGACGGACGACAATGTAACCACCGCCGAACTTGAGCTTGACCTTGGCGGAGAGAAAACTTTCAATGTCGTCCGCGTCCGTGAAAACATCAAACTCGGCCACCGCGTTGACGAATTCGCAGTTGATGTTTGGCGTGATGGCCAGTGGACGGAATTCGGCAAAGCCACCAGCATCGGCGCCGGGCGCTTGCTGCGCGGTCAGCGAGTAACAACCAGCAAAGTCCGCCTTCGCATCACGAAAGCCGCCGCCAGCCCCTGCA
>CAYRQB010000637.1:0-1983 GCA_964426025.1 uncultured Heliomicrobium sp. | reverse complement strand
GGGCTTTTCGATCTTCGGTTTGAATTCGGTGTCGGCGACTTGCTGCGCTTGAATGATTGAAATCAAGGCAAGCTGCAAGATGCCCGACGCGAAAAACAGACTTGCAAGTTTGAATGTTCGCATCATCTTTTCTCCCTCCGGTTGTTGGTGATTGGCGATTTGCGGCGGATTCCATCACACACAACTTGGCGAGTCAATTTTTTTGGCGAATCGTTGCGAACGCTTTTCTTCGCGTTTTCGTAGTTGGTTGCAAGGCTGTAGTTTCTGAATCGCTGTGGTAAGTTTGGCAACGGAGGAAAGTGATTATGTTTTGTCCGAAATGCGGCGCTCAAAACAAGATCGAACAAAAGTTCTGCCGAAACTGCGGGCAATCGCTGCCTGCGGTCAGGATGGCTCTTGAAGGAAGAATTGACGCAGCGGTTGCGACGATGGAAAAGGATTTCGACAAACTGTCGACCGGAGCCGTAACGCTGCTGATTTTTGCCATCATCGCGCTGGCGATTAGCTTCTTTACCAGATTCGATTCAACGACGATCAACCTGATACTTGGATTGTTGATCGCAGGGCCGATGATTTACCGGGGCATGAAACGGCTAGACCGTTCGATCAAACTGCTCGATCCAGGTCATCAGTCGCAGGAAAAATCTTTGCTGTATTCTGCTCAGAACCGGCTTGACCAGCCATACTCAGACTTGGCTGAATTTCCCCAAGTGCCGGATACCGACCCAATGCTATTACATCCAGGCTCGATTTCTGTTACGGAAGAAAGCACTCAACTGCTAAAACACAACAGAGGCTGAAAGAGGCGGAAGCAAAATCAGGTTAAACAGCAAGCACGGCTCAGAAATCAGTCAGCTCATCTTTTCTTGAAGCTAGCAGTGGCAAACCTTGCAATAAGCAAGAGTCTTGATAAAAATACGCCCGGCCGTCCGAGGATAAAGTCCTGCATTATTACGTAGTTCCACAAGCCCAAGTGGTGCTTCATGATCAGACAAATTATTTCGCGCTATCGCCTCCTGGAAAAACTTGGCTCTGGTAGTTTTGGCGCTGTTTATCGTGCAGAAGATTTGAAGATGAAGCGCCAGGTAGCCCTAAAACTATTCATCGTCCAATCAACAGACACCGCATCTCGCCGCCGTTTTCTGCGTGAAGTGGAATTGGCATCGAAACTTAAACACCAGAACATCGCCACAATTTACGATTACGACGAAACCAAGGATGGTTACCAGTTCATAGTCATGGAATTGGTTGAGGGGCAGACCCTGAAGGACGTCTTGCACGACAAGCAATTGACCGTCGAAAGATCCGTCGACGTAATAACCTCCATCACTGAGGCTTTGGCTGAGGCTCATCGCCACAACATTGTTCATCGAGATATTAAACCGGGAAACGTGATGATTGATGTTAATGGCCTGGTTAAGGTGCTTGATTTTGGATTGGCCAAACAACTGAGAGTCGATGCGCAGTCAGGGACTGATAATACCCCGGCTTTTTCCCAAACGCTGACAGGTCAGGGAGTTGTGATGGGCACACCTGCATACATGTCTCCTGAGCAAGCTCGCGGTGAGAAGGTGGACCAGCGCAGCGACTTGTTTTCGGTGGGGGCAGTGCTTTATGAATGCCTGACAGGCGAACCGCCATTTTCAGGCGCAAGCCTACGCGAAGTCTGCCAGCAGGTAATTTATACAGATCCTTTGCCGCCATCGCGAATCAATCCACAGATAACGCCGGAATTGGAGCGCATCACGCTCAAGGCGCTGGCAAAACCTGTCAGCTCACGTTATCAAACAGCCTCAGAGCTGCTGGCTGACCTGCGCCCATCACGCACTCAACGAGACATCGCGGCATTACCAAGCACTTTAATCCCCAACTTATCCAACACCGAAATTCTGCCCAAGCCGGATGTGCCTCAGGCATTTGAACCTGTTCAAACGACACAGGTAATTGGCACACCTGAGCGCGATCAGGCTCAGAAATCAAACA
>CAYRQB010000636.1:0-1985 GCA_964426025.1 uncultured Heliomicrobium sp. | reverse complement strand
TCGGCTGATAGCTGGCTTGATCGTTCTGGGGCTGGCATTCAAAGGCTGGTAGTTTGGCCGTCTGATTACTTCTTCTCGCTGAACGAATAGAGTTTGGCCGGACGATGAGCGCCGTCGTTTCGCGATTCGTTCAATTCGCGGATTTGTCCCTGAGCCAGAATCTTTTTGCGAAAGTTACGTTTGTCCACGGGTTTTTGCAGGATGATTTCGTAAACGCGCTGAAGTTCCGACAGGGTGAATTTTTCCGGCAGCAATTCATACCCGACCGTCGTCCATTCGATCTTGTTTCGCAATCGCCACAGGGCGTAATCCAGAATCTTCCGGTGGTCAAATGCCAGTTTTGCTTTGAGCTTCGGATCGAAGACCGAATGCCATTCGGCTTCGGCGGCATCCGAAGCGGCGCGAATCCGCTGTCGCCCGGCGTCAACCAATGCGAAATAAGAAACGCTGATCACTCGGCCACGCGGATCGCGCTTGGGATCGCCGAAGGTGTAAAGCTGTTCCAGGTATACATTGGTCACTCCCACTTCTTCCTTCAATTCGCGAGCGGCGGCTTTTTCCAGCGATTCGTCAATCTCGACGAATCCGCCCGGCAACGCCCAACGGCCTTTGAACGGTTCACCAGCGCGACGAACGAGCAGAACTTTCAGGTCGTTGTCATCAATGGTGAAGATCACCAGATCAACCGTCACCGAGGGGCGAGGATATTCGTAGGTGTAGCTCATTCGGGCGGGGTGTCTCCTTCAGATTGCAGATTTGAAAACTTCAAACGGCTGCCGACTGCTCAGCTATTTGCTCAGCTATTCCTTTCAATACTTCATCCGTCGTCGTGAATTCAACTCTGGCGGCGCGCATTTCGTTAATTGTTTGTGCCGTAGTTTCCGCCGCCACTCCGCGAATCGCATCTTCAACAACCAGCACGCGAGCGGCAGATGTCGCCAAACCAAGCACGCATTCCCGCACGCAGTAATCCGTGGCGACTCCAAAGACCACACAGGTTTCATCGCGAAAGATTCCGCGTTGCCGCAAATCATCCAGCCAGGCATTGGAAAACAGATCGAAGACTTTCTTTTTGACGATGTAATGCTGGCCGCGCGCAAGCCGGGCATTCGGATCGGCTTCGGCATCAACCGGGATTTCGTGATGAATCAAAGCGGGCAAATCGGCGAAGACTCTTTCGGCTCCGGGCGTGCCTTCCAGACAATGTGGCGGAAACATTTCAAATTCAGGATCGCCGGGCTGATGAGCGCAGCGCGACGAAATCGTAGTGATGCTGCTCTCACCCGCCGCGCGCAGCAAACGTTCCAGGTTCGGTTTGATGGCTTCTGCTTCGGGAACGTAAAGCGCGCCGTCAGCATCCATAAAATCTCTTTGTGTATCCACGTCGAAAAAAATCATCCGTCCTCCATTGGAAGGCGGGCATCTTGCCCGCCTTGGAGCGCGAGCATCTCTGCTCGCCTTCACTACTTCTCGTTAAACCGTTTGAAAGTCTCGTAATCGCTCTGACCGTACAAAACGAAAACAACCAGATCAACCGAGCTTCCCGGATTCTGCGTCGCGTAATCGCCTGCCGCGCCAATCATCACTTCGGCGCATTCATCAACCGGGAAAGCCGCAACGCCGGTTGCCAGCGCCGGAAAGGCGATTGATTTCAGCTTCAATTCTTCGGCTCGACGCAAACTGTTGAGCGTCGCGTTGCGAATGATTTCGTCGCTGGATGCGGTTCCGGGCTTTTTCGGAACGGCGCGATCTTCGGCGCGATAACCCATGGCCGCGGCGTGAATGACGTATTTGTTCGGCAAACTGCCGGCGGTCGTCACCACGGCTTCACCCAAACTGATTGGCGCTTGTCGTTGGCCTTCTTCATCAATGATGTCGCCGCCTTTGCGCCGAATTGCTCCGGCCACGCCTGAACCCAGAACCAGATCGGTATTCGCCGCGTTGACGATGGCGTCAACGTCCGGCTGTTCAGTGATGTCGCCCTG
>CAYRQB010000635.1:0-1992 GCA_964426025.1 uncultured Heliomicrobium sp. | reverse complement strand
GGTTATTGAAAAATTCGTTGGCGTTGAACTGCTCGTGGCGTTTGAAGTAAAACCCGCCGCCGTGAAAATCGCGCGTGCCGTTTTTGATGACGACGTTGATCGTGCCGCCGGAACTGCGTCCATACTCGGCCTGATAATTCGTCAACAACACTTTGACTTCGCCGATGGCATCGAGACCGGGCGCGAGGTACGGCCCCAGTTGCGAACCGGTGTCGAGCGACGAAACGCCATCGAGCGTCAGGTTGATCGTTCCCTGACGGCTGCCATTGATGCTGACGCCGACCAGATTGTTCCAGCCGGGAGCTTCGCGGTTGGCCGTGTCAACAACGCCGGGGAGCAATTTGACCAGGCCCATATAATCGCGGCCCTTGAGCGCAATGCTCTGAATTTGCTGTTGATCAATCAGGCCAGCTCGTTCTGCGCTTTCCGTCTTGATGAATGTTTGCTCTGCGGTTACGGTGACGGTCTGGCTGACATCGCCGATTTCCAAAGTGATTTTGCGAACCACCAAACGGTCATTTGCGGTCAGTACGATTCCTCTCTGTTCAAACTTCTTGAAACCCGTGGCCGTCACGGATATGGAGTAAGTGCCGGACAGCAATTGAGGCACAACGAAATTTCCTTCGCTGTCGGATAATGTCTCGCGCACTTGGGCAGTATCCTGGTTGATCACTTCAATTCTGGCATTTGACACGACCGCGCCGTTGGCGTCGGTCAAAGTGCCGGAAATCTGCCCGGTCAAACCTTGGGCAGCAATGGCGACGCTTAGAATGGTTACAGGCAATATCGCCAACAACCATCTTTTCATGATTTGCGACATAGCTCCTCCTTAAAGACACTATGGGGCTGTAAACCAGCCGGGGTTGTGTTAATCGCGATCGGCTCAACAGACATGGAGATTGACATTTCCATGCGCTCAGCAATCGCAAGAGTTCATCGAAGAAAAGCCTGGTTTGTCAGCAAAGCATTATTCCTGTGGTTTCCAGGAAATTTGGTCAGTCCAGCATCTGAATGCAAAAAGGTATGCCTGAAAAAATTCGTTCAATCAGATTTCAAAATTTATCCGGCAATCGGATTCGATTGCTGGTGGATTCAAATGGAAGGAGAAAATCGGCAATCCAATTGAGATTGCCGTGAACTGCATTGGGCATTGAATCAGACGTTTGTTCCGGAACAAACGCTCAAAGGTTCTTCAGCCAGATATTTCGATATTCGACTTTCATTGGCGGTCCGACGTGCATCTGGAATCCGATCAATCCGCCCATCGCTCGACCAGCCGGATCGTCGTCAATCGCTTCGGCCATCAAATGACCGTTCAGAATGTGCGTCAGCCGATTGCCGCGCGCGATGATGTGAAGCTGATTCCAGTCGTTGTTTTTGATCGCAGCTTTCAGATCGTCGCCGCTGCGTAAATTGGCAATGACTTGTTTCTTGCCCGGCGTGATTTGAGTCATTTGGCCGCGCATCGCCAAAAAGCCACGCCCGCGTTCTTCGTAAAGCTGCCCCGTGTACTGGTTGTTGAAATCAATGTCGGCCTGATAACCCTTCAAAACCCATTTGCCGACATCGGGCAATTCGGCGCTGCGATATTGCACGCCGCTGTTGGTGGAGTTGATGCGGTATTCCAGCTTCAATTCAAAATCGCCCGGCTGACTGCCGCGATAGATGATAAAGGTGTTGGTCTTGAGCGGTTTTTCGGCAGTGCTTTCGCCGACGATGGCTTCGTTTTCGACGCGCCAGGCTTCGGGATTTCCGTCCCAGCCTTTCAGCGTTTTGCCATCGAAAATTTGCGTGAAGCCTGTGCGGTCGTCTGCAACCAACGGTTCAATGCCCGTGCGCATGCCGCCGCCCGGCGGACGACCTTGTCCACCTTGCGGAGGGCCTTGCTGAGCAGCAACCGCCAAGCTCAAAAGAGTTGCCGCAAACAGCACGACCGAAACTGCAACAAGTTTTTTCATTTGGTTCTCCGTTGAGTTATTGAGAGACGCTTTC
>CAYRQB010000634.1:0-1992 GCA_964426025.1 uncultured Heliomicrobium sp. | reverse complement strand
TGGTCAGTTTGCGAATGGGAGCGGTGTACGGATGGCTGAAACCGCTGGTCAACGCCGCGAAGAAACCCGGCGAATCGCAGACGCTGGACATCACGCTGGTTGGCCGCAAAGTCACCGTCGTTTTCAACGGCCAGACAATCATTGACAACGAAACGATCCCCGGCATCACCGGAGGCGCACTGGACAGCGACGAAGCCGCTCCCGGTCCGATTATGCTCCAGGGCGACCACACCAAGGTGATGTACCGCAAAGTCGAAATCACTCCGGCCAAATAGAGATGGTCACAAACGCCAGTTTCAAGTCGAGCGTAGGCACGGTACAATCGCAGCACGAAAGGAGTAACAGTCATGCCAACGATGACGGCTGAAAGTGTTCTACAAATGATTGACCAGATGCCGCCGGCAGAACAGGCGAAGCTCAACCAACTGATGGAACAGCGAGCCGCCGCGAAATCACAGTCAGTCCCCAAGAACGGCGGCTCGCCAGATTGTAAGCCTAATGGCACGCAACCAAAGCCGATACCAATGCCGGACGGCGCGAGCGAGCGACAATGGCTGGCTGATCACAAACGCGAATATGCCAATCAGTGGGTTGCGCTGGATGGCGACAGGCTGATTGCCGCCAGTCCACACCATGATGAAGTCTGGGCCGCCGCCGAAGCCGATGGCGCGCATCTGCCACTGATCACTTTCATTGAAGACCCCGATAACATCACTCACATCCTCTGGCCATGAGCATTCAACTCAGCTTCACCGAAGAATTGCAGTACGACGAAAACCCGGCTGGCATCACGATTTTTGTTTCGCTTGGTTACGGCGAAAAGGTCGCGCGAGTCGAGGCCAAAGTTGATCCGGGCGCGGCGGTCTGCCTGTTCACGCACGAAGTCGGTCGCAGGCTTGGCGTTCCAATCGAACAAGGAGCGCCGATTACTTTGAACACGCTGTCCGGCCAACTGGAAGCTTTCGGACACGAAGTCACACTACAAACCTGCGACATGGTTTTTCAAAGCCTCGTCTACTTTGCCAAATACCCGAATCTGCCGCGCAACCTGCTTGGCCGGCAAGGCTGGCTGCGCAAACTGAAGCTCGCCATCGTGGATTACGACAACCGGCTTTACCTCGGCGGCTACGATTCTTAACGAGGAAGCTGCGCGCTTCTTTTTTCGGCGGATGGGACATCCGCGCTCCCAGGCGTTTGCCTGATCGCAAGTCTGCGGTAACATAATTTGCAAGTGTTCCGGAAGGAGAAGACTATGCCTGTTCTTTCGATGTTTTATGGCATCATCGTCCACATATCCACGCTAAATATCAGGATCAGGAAGCAGTCTTCGGCATTCCGGATGGCGATCTGATCGAAGGCGATCTGAGGTCACGCCAAACCAAACTGGTGCAAGCATGGATAGAAATTCATCAAGATGAACTTATGGCGAATTGGGAATTGGCGATCCAAGGACAGGCAATCTTCCAGATTGATCCGTTGAAGTAAGCGAGGCAAACAATGAACCCAGGAATCGTAACCGTTGTAGCCAACGACGATCACACTCTGACACTCACTTTCGCGAACGGCGAAGTAGGCCAATTCGATGTGAAGCCGTATTTGGACAAGGGAATCTTTCAGGAACTGCGCGACTTGAACTATTTCAAACAGGCGCGTGTCGCGCTCGACACCGTGCAATGGCCGCACCAGCAGGATTTCTGTCCCGATACGCTGTATGAAGCATGCCGTAAATTGACCGCCGTCAACGCTGCATAATCTTCGGAAGCTGCGCGCTTTTTTTCCGGCGGATGGGACATCCGCGCTCCCACGAATTCCAATCGCTGCCGCCCGCTCGCCTTCCGCAACCTCGGCAACGCCGCGCCGCTAAAACTTCAGTTCCACCAAACTGGCAGGAATCTTCCGCAAAGACATTCGTTGCGTTCTGGTCGCACTTTCAATAGAAAGCGATTGTAAACGATTCAGCTTCGACAGCGCCTCCAAATTGCTAACTTGACT
>CAYRQB010000633.1:0-1993 GCA_964426025.1 uncultured Heliomicrobium sp. | reverse complement strand
GCGATTTTGCCCTGAACCTCGCCTTTCTCTTTTGATGACGTATCGTAAATCACCGTCGTTAATTCCGGAGGCGACGAAACTCCGAAATGGCTCAGCAGGGGAGCGGTCATGCTCGTCGCTTCGCCGCGAAAATCATAAGACATCATGACCGCTTCCAGCGCGCGACGACCGATGTAATTGCCGCTGCCTTCGTCGCCCATGATAGGCCCCCAACCGCCGGCGCGAGCAAATCGCCCTCGAGCATTGATGCCACAGGCAATCGAACCGGTTCCGGCGATGATGACAATGCCAGGCTGATTGCCTGTCGCTCCGGCCAGAGCCACGCGCGCATCGGTTTCCAGCATGATCTGCGGAATCGGCAAAGCCTGTTTCAATTCGCTCAGCATTTGCCGGTGATAATCCGGTTGAGAGACTCCGGCCAGACCAATACAAGCGGCTGTAATCTGCGAAATTTCGATGCCAGCCTGCCGACAGGCTTCGGCGACAGATTTGGTGACATTGCCGACGGCTTTTTCCAAACCAACGCGTAACAGGTTGGCCGCTTCGGCGTGGCCTTCACCCAACACGTTTTCGTCATCGTCGGTTATGACAGCCCGGCAGTTCGTTCCGCCGCCGTCAACACCAAGCCAAAAGCGCGATGCAGGTTGATTCAGGTTATCAATGGAAACTTCTTTTGATGTCAGGGAGTTCATAACACACAAGTCGGAATCAGCTTTTTCCCGCTTTCCGTTTCAAATCAAGATATGAGCTTTTGATTGAGACAGCGACGGTCGGTCTGTCCAGTGATTGATCTTCGCCCGACTCGTGGATCAAATCATAAGCTCGAAGACGAATAAAGAAAACAGACTCTTTCGTCCGACAGCCAAAAACAGTGTGGCCACATTCAATGGATATTCGCGCCGAAAGGCTTTTGCTAAAATGAATTAGAGTTTTAATTGATGGGGAGGAAAAAAGGCATGGCACAAAACGGAAATAAACGTCCTGTGGTGGGTTTGGCGCTTGGCGGAGGAATGGCGCGCGGATGCGCTCACGTTGGCGTGTTGCGAGAGTTTGAAAAACACCAGATACCGATTGATCTGTTAGTCGGAACCAGTGTTGGATCGTTGATCGGAGGAGCTTACGCCGCCGGACTTTCACCCGATCAAATAGAGGAGTTGGCATTGAAAATCCGTTGGAGCGATCTTGGACGCCCGACAGTTTCCCTGCTGGGTTTTTACAACAGCGAGCGAACCGAAGATTACGTGCGGAAAAATTTCCCCATCACAGAATTTGAAAAGACTCGATTGCCGTTCGGCGCAGTCGCCACGGATATTCAAAGCGGCAAGATGGTTGTCTTTACCGAAGGCAGTCTGCCGTTGGCCATTCGCGCCAGTTGCGCGATGCCGGTTTTTTACACTCCTGTGACGGTCAATGGCCGGATGATGGTTGATGGCGGATTGGTCGGCCATATTCCGGCTTCGGTGGCGCGCCTGATGGGAGCGGACATCGTTGTGGCGATTGACGTCAATTCACAGCATCTGCCGATACCGCCGCCGACCAACCTGTTCACCATCATGTCTCAATCGTTGTCGGTGATGGGGCGAAGCACCGTTAATTACCTTTATGCCGACGCAGACGTGATTGTTCGTCCGCAAATTGAAAACGTCCGGCCTGATGATTTGTCGAAAGCCGCCGAGATGATTTCCGCCGGAGAAGAAGCCGCGCGGCGCGTGATTCCCAAGATCAGACGATTGCTGTTACCGCGCAAACAGGGTTTTTTCAAACGCATCTTTTCTCGTCCGCAACCGGACAAACGACGCGTCAGCATGCTGGAAGATTGAAAGGCGGTTGCAAGAGGATTCGTTGCAGGCGGCTGATGTTGCCGGTATAGAGCAGTCTGTGGTACAAACTGCCCACCGCAGAAAGATTGAAAATGCGCGCCCGTAGCTCAGTTGGATAGAGCGCCGGCCTTCGAAGCCGTAGGTCACAGGTTCGAGCCCTGTCGGGCGCGCCA
>CAYRQB010000632.1:0-1995 GCA_964426025.1 uncultured Heliomicrobium sp. | reverse complement strand
CCATCCCACTCGATGCTGCGACCGAGCTTGTATGAAAGCATGCCCAGAAGGCTGACGTTGGTTGAATAGTGAATCTGCTCAATATCGCTGACCGGCTTGCGTCCGGTTTTGATGGCATCAAGGAAATCTGCCCACAGCTCTTTGATGTTTTGCGAATCGGGCTGGTTCAACTTGGAGTCCACGTGAATGGGGGTGTCTTTGGGATTGGTCGGGTAAAAAGTCCAGCCGTCCAGCCATCCCATGTGGAATGTGCCGTTCGTACCGTAAAAATAACAACCGACTGGTTGCTGCGGATTGGTTTTTTCGGCGTTATTGGCTGCAAAGCGGCGATGTTCCCAACTGACAGTGAATTGATCGAACTGGTAAACAGCCACCTGATGATCTGGAGCATCGGTCGTCTGCGCTTCCTTGGTGTTGACAATCGGCCCGGCAATTGGTCTTCCGCCGGTGGAGAAAATCTTGCGCGGATATTTTTCTCCGGTAATCCACAGAATCTGATCCAGCCAGTGAATTCCCCAATCTGCCAGGGTTCCATTACCGTAATCCAGAAAATTGCGCCATCCGCGCGTGTGCATTTTTTTGTTGAAAGGCCTTAATGGAGCTGGCCCACACCACATATCCCAATCCAGACCTTTGGGCGGTTCGCTGTTGGCTTCGGGCTTTTCGGAGCCTCCGCCATAATGAACGAAACAGCGAACCATTCCGATTTTACCGAGTTTGCCGGATTCAATGAATTCCTTGCCGGAAACATTGTGAGGTGAAACACGTCGATGTGTGCCCACCTGAACCGTGCGTTTATTTCCGCGAGCGGCATTGACCATTGCTCGGCCTTCTTTGACGGTGTGACCAATCGGTTTTTCAACGTAAACATGAGCGCCGGATTCGATGGCGGCAATCGCACAGAGAGCATGCCAATGGTCGGGCGTGCCGACGATGACGACCTCTGGCTTCTCTTTCGCCAACATCTCGCGGTAATCCTTGTAAAGCTTCGGCTGATCGCCCGACAACTTGTTGACTTCAGCGGCGGCGGGATTGATCTGATTTTCATCAACATCGCACATGGCAATGACCTGTGATTCACCTGCGGCCATCGCTTCACGCAGAATATTCATGCCCCACCAGCCGCAACCTACCAGAGCAGTCCGGTGCTTCTTTGCCTTTTGAGAAGCCAGAATTGCAGGAGCGGAAAGAGAAGTAAAAGCCATGCTTGCAGCCGAACTTTTCAGGAAATCTCTACGATTGGTCGTCATCTAACCACCTCGCCAGGCTGACTTATCAGTTCAATAATCCACTGCCGGTGACATCTGCAAAAAAGCCATCTTCCGGCGGGCTGAACCGAATCAGCGTCAGTGTGTTTGTTTGAATTGTCGGATGAACAAAAGAAGTGAAACGCAAAAACATTGTTTGCCTCATTCGGAATTTAGTCAACCCAATCTACAACCTCATCGGCATAACAATGTATCGGAAATCGTAATCAGACTCGTCCTTGGATCTGAGTTGAGCTTGCGAATTGCTGTCCTTGAATTCGACCAGCACATCGCCATCCTGAATAACGCCGAAGAAATCGAGCAAATATTGCGCGTTGAAAGCGACCGAAATTTCCGGCCCTTCATATTCAACGGGCAAAGCTTCTGTTGCTTCACCTGTTTCCGACGCCGGGGCGGAAATTGTCAGCTTTCCGCTGGTGACATCCAGACGAATGGTGTGCGAACGCTCATCGGCCATCAGTGAAACTCGACGAAGCGCCGCGGCGATCTGTGAGGCGGGTAGCGCAACACGATTGTCATTCCCTTTGGGCAAAACCATTTCGTAATTCGGGAATTGACCGCTCAATGTGCGTGAAACCAGCAATCTTTTGCCGAAACGGAAAAACAGGTGATTGTCATTAAATGCGACTTCAACAGTTTCTTCGGTTTCAGCGCTCAATCGTCCGATTTCAGCCAGGGTTTTCTTTGGAATCAAAACGTCCAGATCGGCATTTTCGATGTTGACTGA
>CAYRQB010000631.1:0-1996 GCA_964426025.1 uncultured Heliomicrobium sp. | reverse complement strand
AGTATTTTTTGAGACGTTTACTTTGCGTTTTGTTTCTCAGCATTGGCGCGTGTCTTTTCTGCGCTCATCCGCTGCAAGCTCAAACGACTGGCATTAAGCCACCAGACCACGACAAACAGTTTTATCTGTTCGCTTCACCAAACGCAGTAAACCGTCCGAACAAACAAGCAGTTGCTTTGGCGATAGGTGGTGGAGTTGAACAATTTCTCGGACAGCATGCCATCTTTGGTTTTGAACTAGCCGAATCAATAGTTCAGAGCGATTTCAGCAATACACCCAAGTCAGTCAGTTCCGGCGGCAACATCGTCTGGGTTGCATTAACCGGCGGTTACCAATTCAAGGAAAAAGACGACGCAAACCGGACGAAGCCATTCATATCCGCTGGCTGCGGAATTTCCGGAATCAACGGCGCGGGACTTGGGACACAAATCAACTACGGCGGCGGATTTAATCGTTGGAGCACGAAGCATATCGGTTTTCGTGTCGAAGTCCGTCGCTTTATTCATTCCGGCGATTCCGAAGGACGCATAACCGGCCTGCGCATTGGACTGGTGATTCGATAATCGAAAACATCAGGCGAAGGAGGGAGAATCGAAATGATCAGAATATTCCATCTGCTGTCAGTGATAGTGATCAGCGTATCAGGTATTCCAGCACAAACCGCCGCAGACATTTCTACCACCGAAAGGTTTTTGTCTAAATCGTCTCAACAACCCGCCGAGGCCAAACAATGCAAGCCGGACTTGCTGGGCTTTGTGATTCTGGCGGGTTTTGCCTACGCCACAAAATCAACAAGCCCGTTGTCCGTTTCGCGTCCGTGCCCTGAAAGCTCGCAGGAATTGCAGCGACAGAATCAGCAACAGGAAACGAAGCCTGCGCACTCGCCCAACTACTTCACTGAGCTTTCAGCCGCCGAAGTCATGCGCGAAGTAAGAGTGCTGTACATCAAGCAGCGATCTTCACGATTTAACAAGGAAAAGCTCGAACGCGAATTGCTCAAACGCGGAGAGTTCAGCGAGATGGGATTGGAGCTTACCCGCAAAGAAGACCTGGCCGATCTGGTTCTGGAAGTAACACGCAAAAGATTTACCACGCGGTTTACTTGCAGTTTTCTTGAACCGACAACCGAACGCGTCGTCGCCGGAGCCACCGCCAGTTCGCTGGGCGGCGAGATCGAACCTCACCTGGCCGACGCCATCGTCAAACAATTCAAGGAAGCCCGGAAAGCTGCGGCAGAAGAAAAGAAGCCGGAGTAAAGGAGGCGTATGAAACACGCAGCATGGATTCTGGTCATTTCTCTCTTGCTGAATTACATCACGTCGCCGCCTGTTTTTGCTCAGGACAGCAAGCCCGTCGCGACGGAAGTTTTTGAGAAGGTCGAGCTGTTTGTGCCGAAGGGAAGGAAAGTCAAAGGCATTCGCGCGCGGCTGCGGTTCGAGGAAAAACATTTGATCATCGAAAACGCCAAAACCGGCGCGGAATTGAAGAAGCTCGATTACGCGGACATCAAAGGCGCGGATTATTCGCATTCAAAACATCCGCGCTGGAAAGCCAAAGCAGGCGTCGCCGCCGCCTCTTATCTGTCAATACTCACCATGAGTTTCTGGCCGCTGCTTCCGCTTGGTCTGGCAGCGGCTGTGATTGGCGATTCAAAATCCAGACAACATTGGCTGACCATCAAAGCCGAAAATGATTACGGCGTGCTGCGGCTGGACAAAAACAACTTCAAGCTGGTGATGGCCGCAGTTGAAGTCAAATCCGGCGTGAAGATAGATGTGATAGAGGATGAGGAGTAAGAAAGCAGTACGCGAGCATGAGCGAGCGCAATCGCTCTGAGCCTGTTCAGAAATTCTGATTCCGAACCCGCGAATGCGGGTGATGGCGTAAAGCCTGGGGTGAAGGCGTTAGCCGGAACCCCAGGACGATAGGCAGTAGAAAGCAAAGCCTGTGGAACAGGCGAAAGCGTGTTGGCTGTCGCCCATTTCACGGGCTTAGG
>CAYRQB010000630.1:603-2020 GCA_964426025.1 uncultured Heliomicrobium sp. | reverse complement strand
ATGATGCTTTCCTTTTTGTCTGGATTGGTGTGCCGGTAAAACGCGCTGAAGTTTATCACAATTGAATTGCCCTGCCGTATCTTCGCGCAGTATCCTGATGTTGGAGGTAACAGCAGATGAGCATCACAATTACGATTCCTGCCGAGCTTGAGTTATTAGTGTTGCAGCAGGCATCGGCCAGTGGAAAAGCCGTTGAAGATTACGCGTTGGACTTGCTGAAACGGGGCGTCGAGCTTGCTGACCCGTGGGAGGTTTTCGCTGACGTGCGCGAACAAATCAAAGCACAAGGGACAACGGAGGCAGAACTAGAGGCCGAGATTGATGCCGCCGTTGCCGAAGTCAGAGCGCGCCATCGTGCCTGATAAACTGGTTGTCGTCGTAGACACCAACGTTCTCCTGCAAAGCTTGCTCAACGATCTCGGCCCGGCGAGCAAGTGTTTGGCTTATTTCCGACGTGGAGAGATTGATGTCGTTGTCAGCCGCGAAACTATACGCGAAGCCCGCGAAGTCCTGACTCGTTCCAAGCTGCGCACCCGCACAACTCACTGAAGAAAAAGTCGAAAGCCTCATCACGTTTTTGCGCTACCGGGGCATTTACGTGCGCGACGTGCAGCAATGGTTTGATTACCCGCGCGATCCCAATGATGAACCCTTCCTGAATCTGGCCATTGAGGTTGAGGCCGATTACCTGATCAGCCGCGATCCTGACTTGCTCGATTTGATGAAGTGGGAAAAGGAAGAGGGACGCACTTTTCAGCAGCGTTTTCGCTTTTTGAAGATTGTGACGCCGGTTGAGTTTTTGCAGATGATGGAAAGTTCATAGTCGTAGTGTGGCTGCCAAGAAGAAATGCTTTTCTATGACCTTGTTTCTTCCTGTTTTTTCTTGAGAACCTGTGTAATAAGTGGCAGGTAAGTGGAGTTATCCAAGCGGCGCTTGTAATTGTTAGCGTATGTATTCGCTTGCAGGTGCTTATTGAGCCGGCGGGCTTCATCAAGCAAAACCCAATGATTATGCGTCGCTTGATTACAGAACCCAGCTAATCCACTGGCTTTCAGGCCATCTACATTATGCAAAGCGCAAGCGGGACAGTGACAGCGGGCTAACTTGCTCCATTCTTCCTTGCTGGGAGCGCGCCCCCGCCACTTTCCGAGATCGGCAATTGAACGGTCTCCACTCATGATTTGCCTCTTTACCGCCGCGCCGCTGTCCCCGCGTTTGACCGGGACGGGGGCTGCTTATCTTGCCATTGTCGAAACGGCGGCTTCGCTGATGACCTTTACTCAGCGCGTCCCACTTTGCGCGTTTCAATCAAAGAGCGCAGTTTGGCCGCCGTCTCGGCGCTGAGTTCCGGTTCGGGGGGAATGGGGTCGCGTTCGGCCAGCGCGCGATCCAGTTCTGCTTCGGTGAGGGTTCCCA
>CAYRQB010000630.1:0-593 GCA_964426025.1 uncultured Heliomicrobium sp. | reverse complement strand
AATTCGGCGCGTTGTTGCAGGCGTTCGGCATCAGAAGTTGCGCGCACACGATAATTCGACGCGGCGTAGGCAGTCATGGCGTTCAACAGGTACTGGCTCAGGGAAAGCCCTTCGGTTTGCGCCAATCCTTCCAACTGGCGGTACAGGGCATCAGGTAAGTTCAGCGTTATGGTATTCATGGCAATTCTCTCCGCAGATAAAACTCGCGATTAGTTCGAACCGGTTAGCTCCGTCACAAATTCTACGGGCGACATCACACGCAAACCTAAAGTCTGTTGAGCCTGTGCGAAATCCCGTTTGTTTGCGGTCACCACAGTCGCGTCGGCGTTCATTGCGCAATCAATCAAATGTTCGTCTCCCGGATCGGGCGAACTCGGGCGCCAGGAGAAATAGATTGTCACAAACTCGGCGTGTTGCAACAAGCTGTGCAAGACAGGCTGGATTTGCGTCCAACGCCGGGACGATAGTTTGCGTTCCAGAACGTCTTCGTATTCATAAGCGAGAGCATTGGATACGCAGGCTTCGATTAACCCCACACGCCAGGCGTCAACGATCAGGCCGCAAGCCCCACCCTGCTTCGTTAACCCCTCGAA
>CAYRQB010000629.1:0-2023 GCA_964426025.1 uncultured Heliomicrobium sp. | reverse complement strand
GTCGCAGTTGGGAACTTGCCCAAGCCCGCATTCATCACTTCATCGGCCAGTGTCAAATACAGATCGCCAAACGTCCCTTCCATCCGCGAATGCTGTCCCATCTTCAAACGGCCTGCGTGACCGGCGACGATCAGGCCGAGGCCGTGGTTTTTGTGCGGATTGGCTTCGGCGTGTTCATGCAAGTAAACCAGACAGCAATTGTCCAACAGCGTGCCTTCGCCTTCGGGAATGGATTTCAGTTTGCCGAGCAGGTAGGCGAATTCTTCGACGTGCCAGCGGCAAATGTCGCGCAGTATGCGTTGACCGTCCATGCCGTCTGCGCCCGGAGCTTTGCCGTCGGAGTGCGTGTAATCGTGATGGCGGGCCGCGGTGTAACCCAGCCAGGGAAAGCGCGACAGCCCCTGGCATTTGGTCAGCATGTACGAAGCGACGCGCGTTTGCCGCGTGGCGAAGGCTTGCACCAGCAGATCGCTTTGCAGCTTGGCTATGCGCGGCCAGTCCTTCATATCGCCATCGAAATCAGGCGGATCAACTCGGCTATATTCGGGCGGCAATCCGGCGATGGCGCGTTCCAGATCGCGTATGGAAGACAGATGTTCTTCGACGCGCGCTTTGTCATCTTCGGGTAATTGCTTTTTCAATGCGGCGGCGTCTTTGCGGACAGCGTCCAGAATGCTGCGTTTGCGATTGACCCAGCCTTCTTCGCGTTGGCCGAACAGACGATCGAACAACTTGTGCGGGATCATCTCCGGCGGCAGAGCGCGTTCGTATCCGGCCCAACTCATGTTGCGCTGGATGCTTTCACCGAAAGATTCCTGCGAAACGCCGATTTGCAACGAACGAAAACGCGGTTCGCTTCCAGATTTTGTTGGGGCAAGCTTTGCGGCAATCGCTTGATCAATCGAAGGGCCAGCCGTGCCGCGTCCGGTGAAGGACGTGCAACTCATCAGAGCGCTCATGGATTTGTGATGGCCGTTGCCGGGACCTGGCAACGAAGCGGCGGCATTGTCCAATCCGCTGATGACGTGTATGTCTCGGCGAAACGGAGCCAGCGGTTGCAAGCAAGGCGTCAAGCGATAATTCGCTCCGGTTTCGGCTGGAATCCAATACCGTTCGGGGATGCCGTTGCCGTTGAACCACAGCACGAAGCGGCTTTCGATCTGGCTTTCGGCGGCGTCCGCTGTGGCCGCGTAAGCCGTGCCGGTCGAATTGAACATAGAAACCAGCGGCGGCAATCCGACGGTGATTTGCGCTCCGGCAAGCGTGAAGCCTTTCAGAAAAGCGCGGCGCGAAACTCTGAAACGTTTGGTGATGACGTGTGACATGAAGGTCTCCTAAATGTAGCGTAACCTGCCGAGGTTGCGCTGCTTTCTCCATTCGCCCACTACTGGAAACCGCGCAACCTCGGCAGGTTGCGTTACTCTGTTCAATTTGGAAACTCTCTTGCAAGAACCAGCGAAATCATAAGCTCTCTGAAATGAAATTGCGACTTTTTGAAATCGTCAAAAATCTGACGAATCATTGAGCGGTCGGCGGGCGTTTCCATTCGCCCAACGGTGTAACGGAAATACTGTTTGACCATACATTCCTGGCATTGCGGCGAACGCGCCAGCACTGCGCCAAGTTCGCGCGGCGAAGTAAACCTGGAATCCGGAATGCCCGCGACATAACCCGCAGTGTCAACATCAAGTTCAACCGTCCTGGCGGTTCGTCGTTCGCCGTCTTCTTCTGCGCTAAAGAACTGCAATTTGAATTTGTCGCGCCGCGCGCCGATAGCGTCGAACTTTTCAAAAGCGAAGCCAATCGGGTCAATCAGGTTGTGGCAAGTCGAACAACTCGGATTCGTGACGTGTTCGATCATCCGTTCGCGATTTGTCTGCGGTTTGACTTCGGTGACTTCGGGCAAGTTTGTGTTCACGCCGGGCGGCGGTTCGGCTACGTGCTGGCAGAGAAATTGTTCGCGTATGAACAGCCCGCGCGCCGTCGGCGAAGTGTCTTCGGGTTTGGCGGTCAGAGCCAGAAA
>CAYRQB010000628.1:0-2036 GCA_964426025.1 uncultured Heliomicrobium sp. | reverse complement strand
GAGAGCAACCGCCGGAAGGTCAAAGACCTTCCGCACATCAGGCGGCAAAGCCGCATATGCAGTTTTCATCCACACAAATTACGGTAGTGCCCTTTTTATAATAACGCTTCGATGTTACCGCTTTGGCGCTCACAAAAAACCCGAAGCCCCAGCGGGCTTCATTGCATCTCGCTGGGGCTTCGTTCCTGATTCCAATTCTCTGATTATTACTTTAGCCGCCAGCGAAGCGTTTCGGTTACAAGACCAGTAATAGCGATTGATGCCGAAAGCGGGAGCGATGCAAGCAAGGTGGAATTCACCGAATGGGCAACGGCTGATTTGGAATTCTCAAAATTCATGCTTGTTCTTTTCATAAACAGCCAACTCGAATTTCCGCTTCGGGAGAATGTGTTCAAGGGTTTTGAAGTGATAAATGGTAGTTGGATTACGTTCGAGACGATACTCCTCAAACTCGCTCGAAGTCCAATATGTAAAATTTATCGGGCGATAAACGCGATGATTTGCGGCGAACAGTCGCGCGACTTTTGAACATCGGCCATTTGTTGTACCCTCTGGCGCAGTTTTGGGCAGAGTAATTCCCATCTGAACATCGCAACCGAACTCAATCGAACAGGAGCATCAAAACCGAAAATGGCTGAATCCGCCTCTTCGTCCGTCGTTTCGCCTTCGTCGAAAAACAAAGCCAAGGGCTACAGCATCAGAAGCGTGATCATTGCTTCCGCCGTCGGGACAATGATCGAATGGTACGACTTTTACATCTTCGGCAGTCTGGCCGCCGTGTTGGCCGTCAAATTTTATCCGCCGGACAATGACACCTTCGCCTACATCGCTTATCTGGCGACATTCGCCGTCGGTTTCGTCGTTCGCCCGTTCGGAGCATTGTTCTTCGGAAGAATCGGCGATCTGGTCGGACGCAAATACGCTTTTCTGGTGACGCTGCTGATTATGGGCGGAGCCACCGCAGCCATCGGTTTGATGCCGACATTTGAAACCGTCGGATGGGTGTCGCCGATTATTTTGATTGTCATTCGCGTGTTGCAGGGATTGGCCCTGGGCGGAGAATACGGCGGAGCGGCGGTTTACGTGGCCGAACACGTGCCCGACAAAAGTCGGGGTTTTTACACCAGCTTCATTCAAATCACCGCAACGCTGGGATTGTTCGTTTCGCTGGCCGTGATTTTGACCGTTCAATCTTCGATGTCGAAACAGTCGTTCGATGAATGGGGTTGGCGATTGCCGTTTTTGCTTTCAATTCTGTTGGTCGGAATGTCGCTGTACATCCGTTTGCGAATGAAAGAATCGCCGATCTTCCAACACATCAAAACCACCGGAACGGCTTCGGTTCAACCGCTGAAGGAAGCATTCGCCAATTGGGAAAATTTGAAACGCGTGCTGATTTCTCTGTTCGGAGCCACAGCCGGACAAGGCGTCGTTTGGTACACGGGACAGTTTTACGCGCTCTTTTATCTGCAAACTATTTTGATGGTGAACGCGCGAATGGCGAACATCATTGTGGCGATTGCTCTGTTGTTAGGCATGCCGCTGTTCACTTTGTTCGGCGCGCTGTCTGATCGAATCGGTCGCAAGAAATTGATGATGGCCGGATGCCTGCTGGCTGTCGTCTGTTATTTCCCGATTTACAAAGCGATGCAATCCGCAGCCGGAAACAACGTCGTCGCGGTTGACGGCACGACGCGCGACAAAGCGACGGGAGCAATCAAACTGACTCCGTTGACGGTGGACGAATCGGGCGCGCGCGTTCCGGCCAAAGAAGCCGCAAATCCGAACGTGCCGATGCTGGTTTTTCTGATCTTCGTGCAACTGGTGTTTGTCTGCATGGTTTACGGACCGATTGCAGCCTATCTGGTCGAAGCCTTTCCGGCCAGGATTCGTTACACGTCATTGTCGCTGCCTTATCACATCGGCAATGGAATCTTCGGAGGAATGCTGCCGCTGATTGGATTGTGGATTTGCGCGACCACGGGAAACATCTACGCAGGTTTGTATTACCCGATCATCATCGCCGGAATCACTTT
>CAYRQB010000627.1:0-2042 GCA_964426025.1 uncultured Heliomicrobium sp. | reverse complement strand
CAGCCGTCAGTCAGAAAGGAGTTGGCGCGATGACCGCTTTGCCAAAACAGAAATACACATTGGAAGAATATCTTGAACTGGATGCCAAATCCGAAGAGCGATTGGAATTTTGGGATGGCGAAATATTTTCAATGAGCGGCGTCAGCGATGTGCACGATCTTATTGAAACGAATCTTATCTATCGCCTCAAAGGACGGCTTGAAGGACGAAATTGCCGTGTATTTGCCGCCAACATGCGAATCAAAGTGCCGGCTATGCCTCCTTATCGTTACGGTGATGGTTCGGCGCTCTGTGGCAAACCGCAGTTTGAAAAAATCGGCGGAGTTGATGTCCTGACCAACCCAACTCTGATCATTGAAGTGCTTTCCGCTTCAACCGAAAGTTACGATCGGGGCGACAAATTTTCCGCTTACAAATCCATACCGTCGCTTCGCGAATATCTGGTCGTCGCACAGCATCGCCCGCACGTTTCTCAATTCATCAGGCAAACGGACGATTCCTGGCTCAATCTGGAATTCAACGAGCTTGATGCTGTTTTGAAGGTCGTTTCGCTGGAGTGTGAGTTGAAGCTTCAAGAAATTTATCAGGACGCGACCTTCCCTTCGCCGATCAGCCTACCGCTGACATAAACCTGAAGCGGATGTTCTATCCCCGCGAAGTAGGCAAGCTCTCGGTAATCTTTGCAATCGTGAATAACAAAATCGGCGCGCTTGTCGGGTTCCAGCGAGCCGATCTCCGCGCCGCGTCCCAAACTGTATGCCGCATTGATCGTCGCAGCGGTGATGGCTTCGGCGGGCGTCATCTTCATCTGAGTCGAAGCAAGCGTCAGCGCCAGCAGCATAGAAGCCACCGGAGATGAACCGGGATTGAAATCCGTCGCAATCACCACGGCCAATCCGGCGTCAATCATCGCTCGCGCGTCGGCGTAACGCTGCGAACCGATCATCAGAACAGAGCAGGGAAGCAAGACGGGTTGCACGTCGGCGGATTTCAGATTGCTGATCGCCGATTGATCGGCCTGTTCCAGATGATCCGCCGTCGTCGCGCCAAGTTCCGTAGCCAGCTTAGTTCCGCCGCTGAGCGTCAATTGATCGGCGTGAATGCGCAGCTTCAAACCCAGACGTTTTGCCGCCGTCAAAATCCTTCGCGACTCTTCGACCGTGAAAGCGCCTTCTTCGCAAAAGACATCGCAATATTCGGCCAGACGATCTTCGACAATTTGCGGCAACATCTCTTCGACAATCAGATCAACATAAACCGAGCTTCGTCCCTTGAATTCATCCGGAACGACGTGAGCGCCCAGAAAAGTCGGCGCGTATTCCAGCGGGGTTTCTTCGTTCAATCGTCGAATCACGCGCAACATTTTCAATTCGTCTTCGGTCGTCAGGCCGTAACCGGATTTGGCTTCGACCGTCGTTGTCCCGCAACGCAGAAACCATTCGGCGTATCGTTTGCCGGATTCAAACAATTCGTCTTCGCTGGCCGCGCGGGTCTTGCTGACAGTCGAGCGAATGCCGCCGCCAGCCGCAGCGATTTGCTGATAACTCGCTCCGCCTGCACGCAACTCGAATTCATCTGCGCGATTTCCGGCAAAGACCGGATGCGTGTGCGCGTCAACGAAACCGGGCAGCACGATTCGCTGTCCGGCATCAATGATTTCGCAATCGGCTGTGATTGCCGGTTCGACTTCTTCGGGCGTGCCTACTGTTTCAATCAAACCGTCGCGTACGATCATCGCGCCATTTTTGATGATCGCAAGCTCGCGCATTTCATCGCCGACGCGCGGACGCTCAGGCCCGGCCAGAGTTACAAGCTGAGAGCAATTGACGACGGCAAGCGAACGATTCATGGATTTTTTCTCAAACGTGTGACCAATCCGGCGGCAAACGACAACAGCGCTGAAGCCGTTGTCAGAACGGTCGTTTCGGCCAGATCGTTTTCAGGATCAACTTCGACCAGATCAATCGCGCGGACTTTCGGATTCTGACCGCACATAAAAGCGGCGCGCTTCAATTCCCACGGCGTCAAACCGCCCGGACGCG
>CAYRQB010000626.1:0-2043 GCA_964426025.1 uncultured Heliomicrobium sp. | reverse complement strand
ACGAACTGACAGGAGAAGAAAACACCATGCCAAGACTTAACGCGATTGATCCCAAAGAAGCGACCGGCAAAACCAAAGAATTGCTGGACGGCGTCAAAACCAAAATCGGAATGGTTCCGAACCTGATGCGGACCTTCGCCAATTCGCCAGCGGCTTTGGAAGGTTATTTGAATTTCAGCGGCGCGCTCGGCGGCGGGCTGCTCGACGCGAAATTGCGTGAGCAAATCGCCTTGACCGTGGCCGACGCCAACAATTGCGAATACTGCCTGTCGGCGCACACCGCCATCGGCAAGATGGTCGGCTTGAACGAAAACGAACTCGTAGCCAGTCGCCGCGCCAGTTCTGAAGATGCGAAAACCAACGCGGCGTTGATGTTCGCCCACCAGATCGTCGTCAAACGCGGCGAAGTTGACGACACCGATGTGCGAACCGTTCGCGCAGCCGGTTTCAGCGATGGTGAAATCACAGAGATCATCGCCAATGTCGCGCTGAACATTTTCACCAACTACTTCAACCACGTGGCGCAAACCGTCGTGGATTTCCCGAAGGTGAGCCTGACGGTGGCGAAAGCTGCCTAACGCCGTGCTGACAAACCAATAAGCTGAAACAACCAACCCCGCCGCCGTGGCGGCGGGTCAACCGGGAGGAATGCTCGTGAACAATCAAATCAATGAAACACTGAACCAAATGCTGGCAATTCTGAAAGAAGGCCGCATGACCGAAGGCCAGGAAACCTACTTCGCCGACGATGTCGTCACGCAGGAAGGCGCCAATCCGCCCCTGACCGGCAAGCAAGCCGCCATCGAACGGCTGAACAAGTTTCGGGAAAGCATAGGCGTGGCGAGCTTTGTCAGTTACGCCGTCGGCACGGTCGCCATTGCTGGGAACACCAGCTTTTACGACGCGGTATTGAGCTTAAAGCTGAAGAACGGCGAAACCATCAGTCTGGAACAAGTCGTCAAAACCGAATGGCGCGACGGCAAAATCGTCAACGAACGCTACTACCACAGCTAATCAGGCTTGAGGGCCGCGCGGGAGCGGATTGCCAATACGATTCGCTCCCGCCCAAACCAGAGAGGAACATCATGAAGATCGAGCAGCAATCCCATTATCATTCGCAACGAGCGTTACGCCTTGTTTTGTTCAGCCTGCTGGCGCTGGCCGTGCAGCTTACGGCCTTCGCGCAAACTGCGGAGCATCGCGTCACCTACAACACCATCAAGGTTGACGGCCTGGACATTTTTTACCGCGAGGCCGGCGACAAGCAGTCGCCGACGGTGCTGCTACTGCACGGTTTTCCGACTTCGTCACATATGTTTCGAAATCTGATTCCGGCGTTGGCGGACAAATATCACGTCGTTGCGCCTGATTATCCGGGCTTCGGGCAAAGCTCCATGCCGAAGGTGAATGAGTTCGAGTACACCTTCGACCGGCTGGCCGATGTCGTTGACAAGTTTGCTCAGCAGTTGAATTTGAAGGCGTACACGCTCTATGTGCAGGATTACGGCGCGCCGGTTGGCTATCGGCTGGCGACCAAACATCCCGAACGTGTGCGGGCATTGATTGTTCAGAACGGCAACGCTTATGAAGAAGGTTTGCGGGATTTCTGGGTTCCGTTCAAAGCCTATTGGCAGGAGCGCACAGAGGCCAACGCCACGAAGCTGCGCCCGTTCTTCGAGCTTGGAGCGACCAAGTGGCAATACACGCACGGCACGCGCAAACCCAACAACCAAAATCCCGATAACTGGACGCACGATCAAGCCCTGCTCGACCGCGCGGGCAACAAGGAAATCCAGTTGCAGCTTTTCTTTGATTACGGCTCAAACCCGAAGCACTATCCGGCTTGGCAGGCGTACTTTCGCAAACACCAACCGCCGACACTGATCGTCTGGGGCAAGAACGATTACATCTTTCCGGCGGAAGGCGCTACGCCGTACAAGCAGGATTTGAAAAACCTGGAAACGCACTTGCTCGACACAGGCCATTTCGCGCTTGAGGAAGAAGGCGATCAAATTGCCAAACTGATGCGCGACTTTCTGGGAC
>CAYRQB010000625.1:0-2052 GCA_964426025.1 uncultured Heliomicrobium sp. | reverse complement strand
CTGTGTTTGAAAAACGAAAACTAAAATATCTGGCAGTGTTGGTGGTGATTCTTGTTGTTGTTGCGCTTCTTCAAGCGACGCCATTGGCGTTCCTACCGCATTCGGCGGATAGCTTTGTCCAAGGTTGTGCGCTTGGCGGCATCGTCGGCTTGGTGATTGGCTGGCTGATAAACCGGTATGTGTCCGTCAAAGAGTAGGCCGTGGTGAATCACCAGGCAGCTAGTCCATCTTGATCGTACGAAACTTTCCAATTACCCAATTTCCGACATAGCCCCAAATACCAATGGCCAGGAGCGCGAAGTAAAGCACCAGCAGCCAATTCGCTTGCCAGACGAAACTCGGCTCTTCCACATGGCGAAAGACGGTGGCTTGAGGCAGGATAGCGGAGAAAGCAGAAGCCAGCCACGCAACCGCAAAACCTCGTGATCGGTAAAGGAGAAGAGTTACCACGGTGGTCAGCAGAACTGATGCGATAGTGATCGCCAGGACAGTAAAACCGCCTTGTCTACCTGCCAGCCCTGTTGCAGTGATCAGCGAAACGGGAATCAAGTATTGGAGTAGTTTTGATTTTAGGTTTTTTTCAACCAACTCCACAGCGATTGACATAATAGTTGTACTTACTAAGCTTCCAGAAAAACTAAATAAGGCGATAAGGATAAAGCTAAACTTAAATAGGAACCGTGATGAGCCAATAGCCTGTGGTGAATAACCATGAACGCTTGCTAAGATCAAACCGAAGCAACCAGCAATTCCAGCCAATGCTGTCGCGCCCAATAATCCGTGAACAAGCGAAGCTGCTGCCGGGCCTGAAAACAACCGCCCCCGTATTAATTGTAGCATTCCTTTGAGACGTACTTGGTTTGATGCTTGGACCAATGCAAAGCCTCCTGCAAAGAAAAGGTATGTAGGAATGCCAATGAACACAAAAAGAATGGCAAGGAAGGCTGCAAGGAACCCCCAACCAGTAAGCTCACCCATAAAGGAGAAAAATCCTCCTACTCCCAACATACAGATCAACGTCGCAACAATCGGTAGCAGACTGGTAAAAGCAGATTTGGCCCTTTTCTTGATCAAGAAAATTATGGAGGCCAATCCAGTGGCCAGGAACAAAAGTATGCTGACCGGGAATGATAAGGAGCTTAATTCAAATCCGTTAGGAATATGTTGTTTTGGCAACGGCTCAAAATTCCGACTTAGGTTGATGATTTGTTTCCCCTGTAATTCTGCGCGAATAACTTCCTGATGGGCATATACCGGTTGTGGGGTACGCCAAATTATCTCTGCCAGCCCAGGAGGTATGGACCTTCTTGAAAAATCCATGGCATAGCTACTCAAATCCATTGCGAGCAACCGTCGTGCGACATCTGAAGCCAGCGCAACAAGCTCTTCTTTACTGACCTCATTGGCAGGCGCGTCATCCAGTGCCTTGGTCTTGAAACTCATCATTCGGCCTTGTGTTGAGAGAGAAACTGAAAACTCTCCTTGTTTGGGTTCAAATGGTTCTTCTTGGCTGAATGGATTCTTCAAAATAGAATCAGCCTGCTTGAAAATGACAGTCCAAAGATACTTGTCTCCTGTGCGTACTGCGCGACGTGCTTCGGCAACTCCCTGCTGAATTGCTACCTGATTCAAATCCAAATCCGTCTCGCGAATAAATGCTAGGCTCACAAGGTCGGAGGATTTGTAGCCCAAACTTGCGATGTTTTCCCTGGCTTTGTTGATCGCTACATCCTGCGAGAAAGCAAACTTGAGTTCTGAATCAATTGATGCTTTTCGATAAGCTGGGCCAATGACTAAAAATCCCAAAATCCCTGCGATCGCCAGCAACCAACTCGCGCGTGAAAACCGCACAGTTTTCTGAACAGCAGGATCGTCATCAGAAAGCTGTCGTTCCATATCCCCGGTTGTAGTTGCCGACATTTTCAGCGTCTCGTTTTCAAGCGCATTCTGGTTTGTCGTGACGCGCGCTGCGGCAGCGGCAGGAAGGTGTCCTGCTACTTCCGGCTCGTTCAGTTCGCGCAGATCAATGGCGATGTCTTTAATGGATTGGTA
>CAYRQB010000624.1:0-2053 GCA_964426025.1 uncultured Heliomicrobium sp. | reverse complement strand
GAAGACGCAATGCGAACAGTCATGATCCGGCGAGAAGCTCACACGGTAATTCAGGCCATCAGCCGACAGACGGCTCATTACGCAACGCACGTCGGCCAAATAGTTTTTCTGGCCAAGCATCTGAAATCCGCCGGATGGAAAACCCTGAGCGTGCCGCGCGGACAATCCGAACAATTCAACAGGATGATGATCGAGCAAATGAAGAACAAAGATGTTCCAAGATCGTCGGCGGGCGATGTGCCGAAAATTTAATCAATAACAAATGCGGGCGAGACACCCGCAACCCCATGCGGGCAAGGATGCCCGCGCTCCAATCATATGTCTGATCAATTGCGTTCCGAAGAAAAAGAATCAAAGCGGTTTCTGCTTTTCGGTTTGCCGCGCGCGGCCAGAATCGGAATTTACCTGCCAATCGTTCTGTTGATTTCTTTTGTCACGTTGCGTCGCGTCGAGGATTTTCTGACTCATCACCCGGTTCGATACTCGCCCGGCGTTGAATGGACTGTTCCGCAGAACGGCGAAGACGTGTGGATCAATGTCACTGGCGACCAGCGCATTCACGGATGGTTTTTGAAATCGCCCAGTCAACCCGCCAAAGCGACGATTCTGCATTTGCACGGCAACGGCGGAAACATCACCAACACGGGTTGGTACGGCGCTGAATTGGCCGAAAACGGTTTCGACGTTTTGCTGATAGATTATCGCGGCTACGGACGCAGCGACGGCGAAGTGACTGACGAATGGGCGCTGAATGCCGACGGCGAAACGGCATACAACCATCTGATCAACCAGCGCGGAGTGAAACCGGAAAACCTGATTCTTTACGGAATGTCGCTGGGGACGACCGTGGCGATTGATGTGGCTTCCAGAAAACCTTGCGGCGCGTTGATAGTCGAAGCGGGTCTGAGTTCAGCCGACGATATGGGCGCTTACTCGTTGCCGTTTTTGCCGGGCTTTGTGCGACGACTGGCCAAAAACCGTTTTGAATCCGCGCGCAAAATCGCCAGCGTCAATTGCCCAGTGCTGGTCATACACGGGATAAACGATCGAACGATTCCCGTCGCTCAAGGCCGCAAGCTTTTCGAATCAGCCAAAGAGCCAAAGCAATTGATGATCATCGAAGGCGGCAATCACAACCTGATCGGATCGGGGAACGCTTCTTACATTGAAAAGATTGTCGCATTTCTAAACTCGGCAATCGCGAGCGGCAATCAGTGAAACCATTCGTTGGAAAACAGAACGAGCGAACAGCAATTCTCAGTTTGCTTGGAAAAGAAAAATCGAAACCACAGAAAACACAGAAGACACAAAATTGACTGTGATGATTTTGTGTCTTTTGTGCCTTTTGTGGTGGAGCCGAGTTTTCAGCCAGGTAACAAACTGAGAATTGCTGACGCGTGACAGCCTTACTTGCATTTCTAAACTTCAAGTCTGGCTTCTGACAAAAAAATGGTGTGAGCCGTTTAGCCCACACCATTTTTTAGCTTCGCTGATTTGATTACAGCTTGGTTTTATTTGCCGCTGACTGTTGTGTTGCCCTGTATCGCGGCCTGGATGCGTTGGATGACCCCATCACGGCTGCGTTTGACGTACCAGGCGCCTTCTGTCGGACGCCAGACCGTGAAGTCGCTTACTCCGTCGCCGTCATAATCCGATGGCGCCGGTTGGTCGTAATATGGCGCGGTTGAACTGCCCCATCTGAAGGTCATGATCTGATCGTTGGATGATTTGATTATGTACCAGTCGCCGCTTTCGCCTCGCCAGACGGCAATGTCCGCCACGCCGTCGCCGTCGTAATCCGCCGGAACTGGAACGTCTGTGCCCACTCCCCAATGCCGGTCAACGATCTCGCCGTCCGAACTGCGCTTGATGAACCAGTGACCATCGGCACGACGAAAGACTGCCAGATCAGTTTTGCCATCGCCATCGTAATCGGCTGGAACAGGGACATCGTTGTAGGGAGCAAAGCCTGCGCCCCATTCAATTATTTGCTGAGCGCCATTGGAACTTTGCAGGATATACCAACGGCCTTCGGAACCGCGCCAGACAGCAA
>CAYRQB010000623.1:0-2070 GCA_964426025.1 uncultured Heliomicrobium sp. | reverse complement strand
CAGCGCGCGCTCGCAGCACGGGATAATATTGCGAAAAGACCATGCTGCCGCCGGGCGCGGTCAGATGGCATTGAGCGCAGGAAGCCTGAGTCTGCGCCTTGGCCTTTTTCTCAAGCGGATAGGAATGACCGAAGCTGAAATATGCCCAGCCGTTGGCTTCTTTCGGAAAGCGTTTGGAATCTTTGACGGCGGCCTCCAGACCGATGAATTCGCCCATGAAATAACCCTTGCCGCTGGAAGCCTCCTTGCTGCCGACTGAAACCAGTTCCTTGATCACCACCGTGCCGTCGGGAAATTCGCCGGTCTTTTTGTACTCGGCCCAACTCGCCGGATTGACGTAAACGTTGTGGAATTCGGGGAAAGCGGCGTTGCCTCCGTTCATATCGTTCGGAGTCAACGGCGTGCCGATGTAAATCCATTCGCGATAACCTTCAGGACGAATCAGTGCACCTTCGTTGTCGTACCTGGCAACGGTTTGAGTCATTTGGTTCATTTCACCCGCTGATGGTGTTGAGCTTTTCGCCATGTCGGTTTTGCCTTCGCTGCCAGCCTGCGAAACGATAGCAAAAGCTGAAAACGCCAGCCCTGTGGCAACGGTGATGAGCACAGCGCAGATTTGAATTTTTCGTTTCAGTGTCATTGATTGCATTGTCATTCCTCCTTCTTTTGATACACCCGTAGCTGACCGGATTGAATCCAGTGTTGAGGGTTGTTTTGTTGATGAATGCTTCGCGATCTGAAAAGGCGGGGAAGCTTTTAAGTTACTTCACTATCAGCCTTGCCTTCATCGTCGGATGATATGTGCAGATGTAAGGATAGTTCCCCGGCTTTCCTGCCACATATTTCCACGAAGCTTTTGACGCTATGTTTTTTGAATCGAAGCTCTTTCCATTGGCCGTCGCCGTGTGCGGCACTATGTCTTCGTTCTTCCAAATCACTGTGTCGCCCGATTTGACTGTCAAGGTTTCCGGCAGGTATTTGAAATCCTTGATCAGCACAGTGTGCGTTTGCGATTCCGACTTTTGACCGGCGAAAGCTTTCTGCCAATCAACGCTGCGCATCGCAAACACATGCATTCCGAAGAATAGAACGGACATCAAGCCGAACAACAGGCTGCGGATCAGGAGCGGCCTGGCCGCCCCTGACTGGTTGATTGAATGAAGTTTGAACATCAGTGCTTCATCCCCATTTTGTGATCGCCCATTGCGCCTTTCTTGCCGTAAGACGCCTGCACCTGACGCGCGTGCTCCAGATGTTTCTGGAACAACGGCAACACGCTGACGAGCGTTGATTTCAATTCGGCATTTTGCGCGTTGGGAATCAGCAGGTTTTCCGTCGCATTGACGACCAGTTCGTGGTAACTGACTTCGTTGTCAATGTAATACTTGTCGAATTCCTTGCCCTTGAGCTTGTTCAGTTGCTCTTTCACCTTCACGCCGTTTGCCGCCAGCCCCTTGCTGGTTTCGTTTTCTTCGGGCGTCACGCCAAGCTTGGTCAGCAATTCTTCAGCGGCTTTTTGCACGGCGCTGTGATCGGTGACCATGCGTTCGGCGAATTCCTTGACCTGCTTGTCCTTTGCTTTGGACATGGCGATCTTTCCGTAAGCGATGTCCAGTCCGCCTGCAACCGAAACGATGGCGGCGATGTTGGCGTCATTGATGCTGCCAGCCTGTTGTTGCGCCGCAGACGTGGCGATTGTTCGCGAATGCGACGAAACGGAAATGGCAGCCAACAGTGCGACCATCATCACAGCCATGTTCGTACGTGATTTACAAATCATTCTTTCCTCTCCTGTTCAAATTATGTTTTGACGTGCCTGCACGCCGTTTGTTCAAAGCAAGCGAGGTGGAGCGTTTCCAACCCGCGTTTGGCAATCGAAATCAGCGCCGCAACCGACAGAAAGATTTCATTGATCCGCCTGTCGCTTCCCGGCGATTGCGACGCTGATCCCGCCTCCAGCTACTTCCCAGCAGCCAGCGAAACCTTCGGAAAATCAATCTCGGTTTGAGCGACCTGATTGAAGTAGTTGGTGAAGATGTTCAAACCGACGTGCGCGACGATTTCGACAAT
>CAYRQB010000622.1:0-2088 GCA_964426025.1 uncultured Heliomicrobium sp. | reverse complement strand
GTTTTTCAGATTGTGCTGGCGCGCGCCGCGCACTGTGATGCGATCAATTGCCATACAGTGAGTTACAGTCAAAAATTTGTGTTGGTGACGAAACGCCGATTCTAGCGGGCGCAGCAGAGCGGCGCAAATCACGGTTTGCCAGCATCGAAATTAGCCATCAACAATCAGCGGGAGAGATTTTTTCACCCTGACCGTTAATGGTTAATGGGTAGTGGTTAATGGTTGATTTTCCTGATTACCGGATGAGATTCCGGCAGAACCTGAAAAGCAGAACATCCGGTTTTTCAAAGTCTTCATCTCTTTGCGTCGCGGCGTCTTTGCGTGAAGCGTTTGTTTCGCAGGTCGTAAGCTTGCACGCCTTGCGGACGGCGGCTAAGATCAATTCGCCCTTGAACCGATAACCGCAATCGAACCGAATTCACCCAGCATCATCAACGTTTATTCAGAAGAGGTTTTCATTCCACATGTCCAAACTGCAAACGCTAGGCCAATTGAAAGCGGCAGGCTGGCGCAGCCATTCCGTCAAAACTGAAATCCGGCAAAACCTGATCAAAAGATTGCGATTGGGAGAAACTCTGTTTCCGGGCGTCATCGGTTATGAAGACACAGTCATCCCGCAATTGGTCAACGCATTGCTGGCGCAACAGAACATCATACTGCTCGGTTTGCGCGGACAGGCCAAGAGCCGAATCCTGCGCGAATTGACCGGCTTGCTGGACGAAGAAGTTCCCGCCCTCGCCGGTTCAGAAGTCAACGACGATCCTTTTCATCCGATCAGCGCTTACGGCAAACAGCTTGTGGCCGAAAAAGGCGACGACACGCCGATTGCCTGGGTCGGACGCGATGCTCGATACGTGGAAAAGCTGGCGACGCCGGACGTGACCATCGCAGACATCATCGGCGACGTTGATCCGATCAAAGCCGCGCGCGGAGGCCATCTGCTTTCGGACGAACTGACCATTCATTACGGATTGTTGCCACGCGCCAATCGAGGAATTTTCGCCATCAACGAATTGCCCGATCTGGCCGGAAAGATTCAGGTCGGTTTGTTCAACATACTTCAGGAAGGCGACGTTCAGATTAAAGGTTATCCCGTTCGGTTGCCGCTGGACGTGATGCTGGTTTTTTCCGCCAACCCCGAAGATTACACGGCGCGCGGAAAAATCATCACTCCGTTGAAAGACCGCATCGGCGCTGAAATCCAGACGCATTATCCGGCTTCGCTGGAACTGGGAATTTCCATCACTCAGCAAGAAGCGTGGCTCAGTCGCGACGACGAAGAATTGCCGGTCAAAATTCCCTCCGTCATTTACGAAGTCGTCGAACAGATCGCCTTCATCGCCCGCGACGATAAACGCATAGACAAACGTTCCGGTGTCAGCCAGCGCCTGCCGATTTCGGTGATGGAAAACGTGGTCTCGAACGCTGAACGCCGCGCTTTGCAAAACGGAGAGCTTGAGGCCGCGCCGCGCATCAGCGATGTCTACTCGGCGCTGCCGGCCATCACAGGTAAGCTGGAATTGGAATACGAGGGCGAACAAGTCGGAGCCGACCGCGTCGCACGCGATTTGATTCGCAAAGCTTGCGGAGAAATTTTCACCGCGCGGTTCAGCGGCATAGATTTCCGGCAGGTCATGGATCATTTCAATCAGGGGAAATCGCTCAGCCTGAGCGATGTCATGACCGGCGAAGAAGCTTTGAACCAACTCCGCAAAGTTCGCGGTTTGTTTGACGCCGCTCGCAGCGGACGAATCGAAGACGAATCCGACGGCAATCTGATCGCCACCTGCGAATTGATTCTGGAAGGTCTGCATTCGCAGAAGAAACTGGCTCGCAACGAAGAGCGCGGCAAAACCAGCTACAACCAGTCCGCGCCCGAACGCCCGCAAAGACGCCAACGCGATTTCGACGATTGGAGCGGCGGGAGGGTTAATTGATATGCGCTACACAAAATATTCGAAATGGACGGGGCAAAGTTGGGACGACATCAGCTTGGAAGAATTGATGGAAGCCCTGACCGATCATCTGCTGCGCAGCGGGTTTGAAGATCAGTTCCGCAACCAATACCGCCGCTGGCAAAGAGGCTGG
>CAYRQB010000621.1:0-2091 GCA_964426025.1 uncultured Heliomicrobium sp. | reverse complement strand
CGCAGAGATAGTTTTCGCTGTGCACCTCGAACCAGGAGATTGCGGGGCGGGTCTCGAGGACCTCGTCGACGTGCGGCGCGCGCAGGCCGATGCCGGTCTGCCTCGGCGCACCGTGTGTTTGCGGCAAACCCGTCGTTGTCGAACGACCCTGACGCTTTGGCCATCGCGGCCGGCAATGGCCACGAAGCTTTTGTGCGATTGATGCTCCGTTATCAACCCGACCTGCCCAAACGCACTACCTTTCCCGGCTGGCTGGTCGGCGGCAAGACTCGATCATTGAACGAACTGCTGTTTGCCCACGGCATGAATCCCAGTTACCCCGATTGGCTGGGCATCACTCCGCTGCACCAGTTTGCGCGCAAAGGCGAAATGGAAAAGGCCAGGTGGTTCATCGCGCACGGCGCTGACCTCAACGCCCGTGACGAAGACATTTGCTCAACGCCGCTGGGCTGGGCCGCCAAATTCGGCCAACTGGAAATGGTCAGATTGCTGTTAAAGCACGGAGCGAAAACCAACCTCAAAGACGATCCGAAATGGGCGACGCCGCTTCAATGGGCGGTGCGGCGCGGACATGACAAAATTGCCAGACTTTTGAAAAAACACGGCGCAATATGCTGACTTCATTACTCGGAGTAAATAAATGATCGTACCTAATCCCGAATTGACAGGAATCCATAAAGTTTTTGGTCTTTATCCCTTCTTGCGCCAGGTTGGTCTGGCGTGTGTGCTGTTTGTTTCGTCGGTTGCGGTTCACGGTCAAGACCCGGTCTGGCCGCAGTTCCGCGGGCCGCAATCAAATCCAGTGGGAACGCATGCGCGACTGCCCGAACGTTGGTCGAAGACCGAGAACGTTGAATGGTCGCAGGAAATTCCCGGGCGCGGCTGGTCTTCGCCTATCGTCGCTGGTGGGAAGATCTACCTGACTACCGTCACCACTGATGGCAAATCGAAGCCACCGCAAACCGGCACGGAATACAGCAATGAATATGTTGCGGAGTTGCAAAAACAGGGACTGCCGATGGAAAAGGTGATCGAGAAAGTCACCGAGCGCGACATCGAACTGCCCCAAGAAGTGATGCTGCATTACTTCATTTATTGCCTGAATCTGAAAAGCGGCAAGGTGGAATGGCGTAAGGAGTTTTATTCGGGACACCCTCCTGGCGGGCGTCATCGCAAAAACAGCTTTAGCTCTGAAAGCCCCGTGACGGACGGGAAATTCGTTTATGTTTATGTGGCAAATTTGGGTTTGTGGGCGTTTGATCTAAGAGGAAAGCTGGCTTGGACGACGCCGCTCGAAGCCAATCCAATCTATCTCGATTTCGGCACGGGAAGCTCGCCGGCCTTGGCAGGTAACCGGCTGGTCATCGTGAACGATAATGAAAAGCAGCAATTCATCGCCGCCTTTGACAAACAAACTGGCAAACAGGTTTGGCGGACAAATCGGGACATTGGCCCGAAAGGACGACAATCGGCCTGGGTGACACCTTTTGTTTGGAGACAGGCGTTGCGCACGGAAATTGTGACGGTCGGCCCGGAAGTCGCAGTGAGTTACGACCTCGACGGAAAGGAATTATGGCGTCTGACAGGAATGTCACCTGTGCCCATACCCATGCCCTTCGTTTTTGATGACTTGCTTTACGTCAATGGCGGACGCGGAGCGGGGTTGTTTGCCATTCGCCCGGGCGCATCCGGAGATATTTCTTTGGAAAAAGGTCAGACTGCCAATCAATTCGTGGTCTGGTCACAGCCGCGCGGCGGAACGTACCTGCCGTCTTCTCTGGCATACGAGGGAGGCATTTACGCTTTGACCGAAACCGGCATTCTGACCCGCTTTGAGGCGAAAACCGGAAAGCAGACTTACAAAACGCGAATTGATCCTGCGGCAACGGCGTTCACGACTTCGCCCTGGGCGTACAACGGCAAGCTGTTCTGTCTGAGCGAGGAAGGCCAGACCTTCGTCATTGCGGCGGGCGAAACGTTCAAGCTCCTGCACATCAATGAACTGGAAGAAATGGCGCAGGCGACACCCGCCATCGTCGGCGAGCGATTGCTGATACGCACGGAAACCCGCCTGTACTCAATTCGTCGCAA
>CAYRQB010000620.1:0-2098 GCA_964426025.1 uncultured Heliomicrobium sp. | reverse complement strand
ATTCGCCGTCGAAAGCGCGTCCCAAATCCATGCGCCCCATTCCCTGACTGTTCGATGGCAGATTGCCGCCAGCGCCGGTTCCGCTCATGTAAGTGGCGGAATTCATCAGGAAGGCTTTCAGCATTGCCGGAGAAGGCGCGCTCAAACCGTTGTTCAGGAAGTATTGGTAAACCAGAGCCGCTCCGCCCGCCACTGCCGGAGTCGAATGCGAAGTACCGCTCGACCATCCGTACAACGTTTGGCCGCTCGGCCAATATTGATTGCAAACGCTGCTGCCGTTGTAATTCGATTGTGGAATGCCCGCCTGAATGTGAGTTCCGGGGGCGACGATGTCAGGTTTGATGCGTCCGTCGCCTCCGGTTGAATTGACCGGGCCTCGGCTGGAAAAACTGATGATGTCGTTGGCGCTGTTTGCGCCCGTGTTGCCAATGCCGCAACCGTCCGTGCCGGTCTGGCGGACGTTTTCGCTGGCTCCGACTGTGATGATGTTTTTGGCCGTCCCAGGAGTGCTGACGGTGTTCGACGCCGATCCGTCGTTGCCTGCGGCGAAGATGATGGTCAATTGCTGGTTTCCTGTCGTCCCGCTTTGCGCGTCGCGCACCAGGCTGTCGTATGTCTGCGAGTCGGTGGTGTAACGCGGAATCGGCGCTCCCGCCGAAGTTTGCAATCCCCACGAGTTGGCGGAAATCCGCGAGCCTTGACCGTAGGCGGTGCTTTCCCATGAGTTGTAAGTCGCTCCGGTGCTGCCGAAGATCGCCGTCACGCCAACTCGCGCCCACGGAGCGATGCCCAAACCGTAATTGAATCCGTTGGCGTCTTCGTTGGCCGAACCGGTTCCGGTATTGATTCCGCCGACGATGTGAGCGTTCAGGAATCCGTGTCCGCCCTGTGCGCCGGTCTGATTGGTCGGATTGTTCTGGAACGGAATCCGCGAAGTGGCAAGATCAGGATGACCGGTCAATGAATAAGCGTCGTCAACCACGTTGACGGCAAACGTTGTGAATTGCGAACTGCCGAATCCTTTGCCCTGCAACCAGGTCAGATAACCTGGGCCGGAAGGCGAATTGCCCGTCAGATTGCCAGCGACAATCTGGCCTTGAGCTTCGTCCAGACGGCGGCGTTCACCGGCCTCTTCAATTGCGAAAACGTTGTCCTGTTTGGCCAGTTCAACCACTTCCGACAACGGCAGATTCATTGTCACGTTGCGGTATTTCAACACCTGATGTTCGCTGACGAATCGGCGAGCCGTTCGTTTCAAACCGGCAACCGACTGTTTGGCGTCGTCGCCGTCAACGAATTGAACTGTGACATTGACGTTCTGGAAAGCATCAATATCACGAGCGGCAAGTAAAGCAGGCGATAGACGGAACGCCGGTTCGTAATCGCCGACCCATTGGACGAAAGATCGTTGATCTTTCAGCGCGATCAATTCCAATCCCGCGCGGTCGTTGGCGCGCACGATGTATGCGTTGTTCGGCACGTAACTGATTACTTCAGCGCCGGTTTGGTTCAACGCTTCCAGCCATTCGTCCTGAATCGGCCCGATGAATTGCACAATGTACATTCCCGCCCCCGGTCGCATGAATTGTTTGCGCGCGACGGACATCTGCGTCTGCCGCAAATCGGCGGGCGGCTCTTTGCTCACAGGCTCGGCGTTGCTGGTATCAATCACATAACCATTCAAGACGATCAAATTCTGTTCATCGCGGGCGGCGACCGGCAGAGCCTGAATCGCGGCGCGTCCGCCCACGGCTTCCTGATCAACGACGATCAAACTAAATGCGCCGTAATTTACTTCCTGGCGAATGGCGCCTTTTTCGCCAAGCTGCCTGTAAACGTCCATTTCGGCAGCCTCTTCGTGGTTGATGATCATTTTGTGGAGCTGATTCTGATTCAGGTAAGTTGCCGGAAGGTTATCGGGATCGTTGGCTTTCTGAGGTATTTCTTCGCGCTCGCCAAGTTGCGGGCGAATTCGTTCTTGAACAAAAGCGCTAACGGTTGCCAGAAGAACTAAGCCGACCAGGATGGTCGAAAGGAGCATTATCCGTTTCATAATCTGACCTCACATTGAAGATCGGGGCAAGCGGGGAGCTTGCGC
>CAYRQB010000619.1:0-2102 GCA_964426025.1 uncultured Heliomicrobium sp. | reverse complement strand
CGCCTGTTCCAGAATATTCCGAAGCGACGTGGTCATTGCCTGATTAGAGGCGATAATTAGCGCCCGGCGTTCTGTCGTATTTGTGCGAGTTTCGTGAGATTGCATATCCACTCCTGCGGAAGTCGCGTAAACAAAGGACGGCAGATCGCGGCGGCAATTTCACGCGCGGCGGTAAAACTGCACGAGAATATTTTTTCGCGCGGGTGAAATGGGAAAGCCTTTCTGCCGTCTATTGCTGACGTGAGAAAATACCGACGCGTCCAGAACGATTGAGTTGCCCTATCCAACGAAAGACGACGCGAGGTTCAGGCCGTAAAACAGGATTAGAGACAATCCCCCGCAAAACCATTCTTCCTCACACACGATTTCATGGAGCGATGATGTCAACGCAAGCACGTTGTCGGTTCAATCTGCTTTCGGAATATCTGTGGATAGCGGTCTGTGCCGTTGTCCTGTCGTTGGTCGCTTTGCCGCGCGGCGCAACGGCACAGAGCGATGAAATTGCGCCGCCCAGGAGCATGGAGGTGTCTGGCGTTCCCAAAGTCCCGTCTTCATTGGCGAAGGAAGTAAAACGCTATCTGGGCGCCTACGGCCTACCGCTGGCTGGCTGGCATCCTGAAAAACGAGAGCTATGGGTCAAAGGCATTTCGAGTGCGGCGTGGGTTGCGCGCATCGAAGCGCCCGCCGGTTCACAAAAGCCCTGGGTCTATCTTCCATTCGGCGATGTTTATGATGTGTACTTTCAGCCGCAGGCGAAATATGCGGTTTACAACCGCGATGCAAATGGCGACGAATCGTTTCAGATGTTTCTTTACAACCCGGCGACCCGCGCAAGCACGCTGCTGTCTGAGGAAAAATCGAGGAATACCGAGCCGGTGTGGTCTCACTCTGGCGAACGCGTTGTCTGGAGTTTTTCACCATCAAAAGGAAGCGGCGTTAGTCTAGCCGTCATCAATCCGTCCGATCCGAAAAGCCGCCGCTTGCTGGTCGAGTCCACCGGGAATTATTTGAAGGCGTATGGTTGGTCGCCAGACGACACGCAGGTGGCATTCTGCGAGTTCATCGGAAACACCACGAGCAGGCTCTGGCTGGTTGATGTGGAAAAGGGCGAAAAGCGGCTCTTGTCCGGGAATGCTGAAAAGGCCAATGAATACTACGATTCCCCACTGTTCAGCAAAGATGGAAAGGGCATTTTCGTCATCACTGACCGAGGTTCCGATGTCCGTCGGCTCGCGCATCTGAATCTTACCAACGGTCAGTTCAAGAATTTGACGGCGGCAATCAACTGGGACGTGGATGAGTTTCAGCTTTCGCCCGACGGAAAGACGTTGGCTTTCGTCGTTAATGAAAACGGCGTCTCCCGCCTCTACCTGCTCGATACGGAAGGCGGCAGCTACAAACCGGCGGGCGATCTGCCGGTCGGCGTCATCTCCGATCTCAAATGGCACAACAACTCGACTGATCTTGCTTTCAATTTCAAATCGCCGCGCACCCCGAATGACGTTTACTCGCTGGATGCAAGGACGGGCAAGGTTGAGCATTGGGCGAAGAGCGTCAACGGCGGCCTCGACCTGGAAAAGCTGCCATTGCCTGAACTGATCCAGTGGAAGAGCTTCGACGGTAGAATGATTTCCGGTTTTCTCTATCGCCCCTCAGCCGGATTCACCGGCAAGCGCCCCGTCATCATTGATATTCACGGCGGCCCGGAAGAGCAATATCGGCCCGTCTTCGGCTACGAAGACAATTACTTCGTCAACGAACTGGGCATCGTGAAGATTTACCCCAACGTGCGCGGCTCGACGGGGTATGGAAAGAAATTCCTCGATCTCGACAATGGCACGCAGCGCGAAGATGCGGTAAAGGACATCGGCGCTTTGCTCGACTGGATCAAGAAACAACCCGACCTCGATGCTGATCGCGTTCTTGTGCAGGGGGCGAGCTATGGCGGTTATATGTCGCTTTCCGTGGCGGCGAAATACGACGACCGCATCAGAGGCACAATTTCGGATTCGGGAGCGACGAACCTGGCGACGTTTATAGAACGCACCGAAGGATGGCGGCGTGAGTTGCGGCGGGCGGAATTCGGCGATGAGAGAGACCCG
>CAYRQB010000618.1:0-2118 GCA_964426025.1 uncultured Heliomicrobium sp. | reverse complement strand
CCAAATTCCCCTTCCGGAAGCGCGTGCATCCTGCTCCCATGGTACCGCGGGCATCTTGCCCGAACCAGCAATTTACTTTCATTCTTTGATCATCAGCGGTGAATCACTCGTAACCTATCGCTTCTACGACTTTCAGATTGACGGCTTTGCGCGCAGGCCACCAGGCCGCAGCCAGCGCAATCAGCAAAGCAATCGGCAATGACATCAGCACAATCGTAAACGGAAAGCGGAATGGAATCGTGTATCCGCCGATCATTGTCGCTGCCGTTCGCACCAGAAAATATGTGTTGAACATTCCGGCAAGCGCGCCGCTCAGAACTCCGACGATGGCTATGGCGGCGGCTTCCAGCAAAATCATCTTGCGAACCTGACTGCGCAATCCGCCAATCGCGCGCAACACGCCAAGTTCGCGTTTGCGTTCGGAAACGGAAATGATCAGCGTATTGACGATGCCCAACGCGGCAATGATGATCGCCACGGCCATTTGCATGTAATTCAACACGAAAAAGCCGTTGATCAAATCCATGATCCATTTTTTGTATTCGGCGTTGGTGTATATGAATGCGCGATGCTGACCTTTGACCGCGCGCTGAACTTCCTGTTTGACCGAAGCGGCGGAAACTCCCGGATTGAGAATCAGATTGATGATGTCCACCGCCGGATCGTTCCAGTATCGTTTGTACAATTCGCGGTCAAAAAAGACTGCGCCTTTTTCCGAAGTGTAATCTTCGATCACGCCGACAATCGGCACATCGAAAGGCTGGGTCGGCGTGGCCAGCTTCAAACGGTCGCCAATGCCGAGGTTGTATCGAGCGACGAAGTTGCGGGCGACAATGACGCCTTCGCCGCGAATTACTTTCTCGCTGGCTTCCGCTTCGTCAGCGCCTTCGACGACATCTTCAACGCGGGCAAACCAGCCTTTCATATCCAGCGCGACCAAAGCGACGGAATCATCGGCGTATGGCAAAAAAGTGAAACGGACGTTTTCCGCGCGATTGACTCCGGGAATCGCAGCCAGCTTAGGCCCCAGGTCTTCGCTGAAATGATAAGTCCGCGAGCGCGCGTTTTCAGACGTATTGATGATGATGTCGGCGTTGATCATCCGATCCATCCAATCAGCAACCGTCTGCTGATAACTGCGAACGTAAGCTCCGACCGAAAAGACGAACGACAAACCGATCATCAATGCCCCGACCGTCGCCGAAGTGCGGCGCGGCGATTGAATCATAGTGTCAACGGCAATGACCCCTTCAGAACCGAAGACGCGATCCATCAGCGGGCGCAATATTCGCGCAGTCAGTTCAGCCAGTTTCGGCAACAGCAAAACCAGTCCGAAGATGATCAAAGCCGAGTAAGAAAATTGCAGGCTCAAACCGACGCTGGCCGGGCCATAAGCGACCAATCCCCATCCGGCCAAAACCATGACCAGCCCGGTGAACATGCGCGTTTTGCCCAGAACGTTTTCGCGCTGACGAGTTTCGATGTTGTGAAGGGCAAGAATCGGATTGAGTTGCGAAGCGGCGCGCGACGGCAACCACGCACCAAGCAACGAAGTGACGACGCCAATCGCGAACGAAGTCGAAGCATAATCCCAGCGAAAGACCGGCGGCTGTTGCGTCGCGACATAACTGAACAGTTGAGCGGCGACTTTGCTCATCACTCGCTCGGCTCCGACAGCCAGAAAGAATCCCAGGCCGACGCCAAGCGCGCTGCCCAGAATTCCCATGATCACGGATTCGGCCAGAAACATTCGCTGAACGTTGCGGCGTTCGACGCCGAGAGCGCGCAATATGCCTATCTCTTTCCATCGTTGATTAACCGAAATGCTGAAGGTGTTGAAGATGATGAAGACGCCGACTAGCAAGGCGATGAAGCTGGCGACGGTCATGCCTATCTTCATCGCAGACACAGCGTTTTCAATTCCCTGCCCGCGCGAAGATGGCCGCGTCACTTCAATTGCCGAAGGCAAACGTTCGCGCAATCGCCGCTGCAATTCTTCAACGGAAACTTCCGGCTCGTTCATTAAATCAATGCGGTCAATGTTTCGACCTCGATTGAAAACAAACTGGGCGTTGAACACATCCATGACGGCAATCTGTCCGTCGAAGATTTCGCCAA
>CAYRQB010000617.1:0-2120 GCA_964426025.1 uncultured Heliomicrobium sp. | reverse complement strand
GGCAAGTTAAGAAACAGCGCAACCTCGGCAGGTTGCGCTACCTTCAACGCCAATTTTCATTCCTTTATTCAGCGACAAAACCGCCAGCCAGATATTTCTGCATCGCTTCGGATTCATACTTCGGTCGAATGCCGATTTCCGCCGGACGCCAGAGTTCGTGGCCTTCGATGCCGCCGGGTTCGGCTTTTGTGATTTTGACGAAGGACTCGCGCGGCGCGCCGGTCGGACAATGCACGTCTGGCATAAAGCCTTTGCCGATGCCTTGTCCGAACGTTCCTTTGCGAACCAGCGAATCGGTCATCAACGTAGGTTTCAACCAGCCGCGCGTGGCCGATTGATGCGAACCGGAGCGGAACATCGCCTGATAATTCGTGCGCGGATTTTTGGCCAAACCGTCGGCACGTTCTTTCTGTCCCTGCACAGAACCCGGCGTGGCGGCATACATGTTGAACCACATGCGCGTCACTCCGCGCGGAGTGCCAGGGTAGTAACGAGCGCGACAGAGCAGGCGCGCAAACTCGTAATCCTTCTTGTTTTCCTTCCAGCCGCGGAACGGACGATCTTCGGGATCGGGATCAATCCAAACGTAATCGCCGTCCTGTACGCCCAACTCGCGCGCGTCAGTCGGGTTGATGTCCACGTAACCTTCGGTGACGAACGGCATGCGTTTGTCGCGACGATGCAAATCGCCGAAGGGGCCGAACAGCACGGCGATCATGTCCACGTCCACCGGCGTCGTGTGCGAACCGTGGCGATACTTCGGCGTGTGGAAGATGAACTTGAAGCCGTCTTTCATCAGCGGATGCGCAGTCTTCTTGGCTTCCGCCCACGAATAAACCACGTTGCGTCCACAGCGCGTTTCGCACGACAGGTCATCGCGTTTGACGCCGTATTTTTCCGGCCCGTCGGGGCGCAGAGCTTCGTGTTTCGGCGCAACGATGATGTTCGGTTCGTAAAACGTCGAATCCACTGGTTCACGATGCACGGGTAGGTTTTCGCCGGCTTCGATGAATTCGTTTTCTTCGCGGTACATTTCCAGCCGTCCGCTCTTGGTGTACCACGGCGTCGAATCGGTCAGTTGATCGAAGCCGACGGCTTTCGGCGTCGTGCGGCTGTTCATCAAGGCGGGCACGCCTTCCAGAGCTTTGGCTTCGAGATCGGTGAACTTGTAGCCCTTGGTGTTGGTCGAATGATCCAGCACTCGTTGCAGGTAAACGTCGGTGCGATTTTCGCGGACGAATTTCCAGTAATCGTTGAAGCGGTTGTCTCCCGTCAGCTTGGCCATTTCCGCGCCGACCAGCGCCAGCACTTCAATGTCGCCCAGCGTGTTGAAGATGCGCGGAATCGGCGTGCGCGGAAAGACAGACAAAAACGGGTTCGTCACCGAAGCTGTCATATCCGGATGTTTCAATTCCGCCCACGAATCCACGCCGAAAACCACGTCCGCCCATTCGCACGACGCCGTCCACCACCATTCATTCACCGCAATCATTTCAATGCGCGGCAGCACATTGACCACAGTGTTGTAATGCCATTTGACGTTGCCCAGAATCGAATTCGCGTTGGCGAACCACAAAGTTTTGGTCGGCGTGGGCATGTGCGTCGAACCGGTCAGCAGTTTGTTGCCGACGCGCAGCGGATGGTCTTCGTGGTTGTAGTAATGCGCCGATTCGGCGCGCCAGTATTGTTTCGGACGCGCAGGTTTGGCCGGATCGAGTTCAATGTCGAAGGGATTTTCGTTGATATATTGCGGCGAGCCGTTGAACAGCGCCACGCGGTAATTGCCCGCGTAAGAGCCGACGTTGCCGCCGATCTTGCCTACGTTGCCGGTCAGCGCGGCCAGCAAAAAGATGTCACGGTCTTTGTTGTCGTTGTTGAAAAACTGATTCGGCCCCATCCCGGTAGCAAACAACGTCGTGCCTGGTTGTTTGGCAAACAGCCGCGCCAATTCTTCAACCGCAGCGGCGGGCGCCCAGGTGATTTCTTCCGTCGTCTTTGGATCGAAGTGCGCGGCGTATTCCTTGACCAAATCGAACACCGGACGACAACGAACTTTCTTGCCGTCGGCCAGCGTGACTTCTATGGAACCTTCCAGCAACGCGTCGCCGACTTTGGAATTT
>CAYRQB010000616.1:0-2122 GCA_964426025.1 uncultured Heliomicrobium sp. | reverse complement strand
CCGTTATTGGCGGCCTTGGCGAGCTGATTGAGGTTATTGGCAAGGCGGGATTGGCCGAGCTCGGCCTGGAGGCGGGCTAAGACCTGATGATCCTTGACCGGGCTTTTACGGGGTTTGCGCCGCTTTTTAAGCAAATCTTCGTCAAAGATGAGGGACCGTAGAAACGCCCCGAGCGGCATGCCTGCCGCAGCGCGGTCAAGCCGTTCCCGTTCCTCGGGCGTAAAGCGCACCGAGAACGGCGACAAGGGGGTTTGACGGTCTTTGGCCATAATGGCATCCGCATAAACAATACATCCATGTTCCCGGTCATCCGGGAAACACGGTCCCTTTTGTCGCGTTTTTTAACCATATTTGTTGAAACGGCAGCCTTCCACGCTGCCCGCACGCGGCTGCCGGGATGACGCTGATGACGCTGGTATTCGTCAACTGGATTTCCGGCTTGTTCGAGCGCGCGGCTTATTGGTCATTGCATCGCATCAGCCCTCTGCTCAGAGTCTTTGAATTCGGCGGAGTGTTCGCCGGATGGTCGTTTTTGATTCTGTGGATTGCCTTGTACTTCGCCAAAGTCGCCGTGCTGACCGTTTTCTTTTACAGCGTTTCACGCGTGGGCATTCAGGGATAACAATGTGATTCCGCCAAACCGCTTTGATCAAAATCACCGCCAAAGACAGCGGCGTCAGCTTCGCCGTTCGGGTTCAGCCTAGAGCTTCGCGCACGGAGATAGTCGGCGAATTTGATGGCGCGCTGAAAATTCGTCTGGCCGCTCCGCCCGTTGACGGCGAAGCGAACGAAGAATTGATCCGATTCCTGTCCAAACTTTTCTCAGTCATTCGCCAACAAGTGACGATCACTTCTGGCCAGACATCCAGAAACAAATTGATTCGGATTGACGGAATTCAAATTGATGAGGCCGTGAAGATTCTTCAGTCGGCGCTGGATGGCTGAGGTCAGTCCATTTCGATTTTCGGCATTCTGCCCGCGTGGCCGTTCTTTTTGGAAAGCTGGTTGGCGATGACGCGTTTATCGTAATCGTCGGCCAGGTCTTCCAGCATTTTGTTCACATCTCGCAACCGTTGACCGGTGTCGGTCATTTCCAGCAAATCCTGTTTGTCGCCGGCTTCAATGTCCAGATAAGCCGTGACGATGAACGAAAGCGCTTGAGGATCGTCCGGCAGATCGGGCATTTCTTCTTCTCCGCGCTCGTTTTCGCCTTTCAGCTTGCGAATCGTGGCTGACAACCGCGCGAACAATTTCTTTGCCTGCTCGACATCTGCCGAAAGATCGTCGAATGAAATATCGTCATCGAAAAACTCGACTTCAGCTTGCAGATAAAGCTCGCCTTCGACGTAATTGACCAGACTGTAACGCGACATTCCCACGCACAAAATGTTCGACCGTCCGTCGGGCAATTCCTGCTGCACTGCGACTTCGACCGAACAACCAACGCTGCCAATCGGCAACTGTTCGGATTCCATCAACACTTCGTCGTTGCGGTAGATAATGCCGAAGATTTTGTCGGCGGCCATCACATCCTTGAGCATCTTGCGATAACGCGGCTCGAAGATATGCAGCGGCGTAATTGCTCCGGGAAACTGCACCAGCGGAAGCGGAAAGATTGGGATAACGCGACGCGATGTCATATTGACCGCATTCTACGATTATTCGCATTCGCTGACCAGCAGCCGCAGATCGGTTCAATTTCAATTTTGAACTTCGGCGATTACAGCCTTTGCTCTTTGTGGCTGTGATTTGAGGGATTATGATTGATCGCCGAAAAGAGAATTTGGGTCGGAGGGAAAAAATGACACCAAGGCTTGAAACCATCCAAAACGTGCCGCTCACATTCGCCGAAGATGGCGTGATAAGAATTGCCAACACTCGCGTCAATCTGGAAACGATTATTCACCATTTCAATCTAGGCTCGACGGCGGAACAGATAGCCCACAAATTCCCTGCGCTTGATCTGGCCGACGTTTACGCCGTGATTGCCTATTACCTGGCCAACCGCCAAACCGTAACCGATTACATCAACGAACAAGACGCCAAAGCCGAAGCCAACAGAAAGAAACTGGAAGAAGACCCCGAACACCAAACCTGGAAAGCGGAATTGCGAGATCGCTTG
>CAYRQB010000615.1:0-2142 GCA_964426025.1 uncultured Heliomicrobium sp. | reverse complement strand
TGTTTTCTTCGGACATCATGAAATAAACCGTGCCGACGCGCGATTGATCTTCCACCACCAGATTCATGATCGTGTCTGTTACTTCTTCGCCGCGTAATTTGGCGACTTCACCAAGAGTCTTGCCGATGTATTTTTTCAAGTTGTCGTTTTTGAACCCGACCAGCAAAACACGATCAGCCGTTCCAGCCGATAAAAACAAATTTTCCCATTTGTCCGAAGGCGTCATGATTTCTTCAGCGATCTTCTTTCGCGTGGCAGGGTCTTTCAATCGTTTGAATGCCGATTCGTAACCGCCGTCCAAAACCCACGGAGGCATGGCGGCATCCAAGCCTGTCGAACCCGCCGGATAGGTGTACATATCGGCGGTTATTTTCAAACCTTCGCGCCGCGCTTTTTCGACGAGTGCGATGGCCGCGTCCATCTTCGGCCAATTCGCCTGGCCAGCGGCTTTCAGGTGATAGATTTCGGCTGGAATTTTGGCTTCGCGTGCGATGCGGATCAGTTCTTCAATGCCTTCGATCAAACGATTGCCTTCGCTGCGCATGTGAGAAATGTATTTGCCTTTGTAACGAGCTGCGACTTTGCAAAGCTCGATCAATTCTTCAGTCGGAGCGTAAAACGCTGGAGCGTAAATCAGCGACGATCCTATACCCAAAGCTCCGGCTTCCATTTCCTGACGAACCAGTTCGCGCATTTGCCGCATCTGTTCCGGCGTGGCTTTTTTGTCTTCCAGTCCGATGACGTATTCGCGAATTGTTGTCGCGCCAATGTACGAAGCCACGTTGCACGACACGCCGCGCCGTTCCAGAAACTGCAAGTATTCAGCCAGCGTAGTCCATTCGATTTTGTATTTCAGATCGCCCTGTTCTGCCTGGGCGCGCCGTTTCATTTCTTCATTGAGTGGGCCCATCGAACTGCCTTCGCCGAAAATTTCCGTCGTCACGCCTTGTTTGATGTCGCCCATCGAACGCCCATCAACAACCAGATCATCAACCGCCCACGAAAGCATGTTGATAAAGCCCGGAGCGACAGCCTGGCCATCGGCATCAACTACGATTTTCGCTTTGGCGTTTTTGAAATTGCCGACAGCAACGATCTTGTCGCCTCTGAGCAATACATCAGCCCGACGAGGCTTGCCGCCGCTGCCGTCGTAAACAATGCCGTTTTTGATCAGTACGTCGAATTCGTTACTTTGCTGAGCAGAGGCAGTGAAAGCCAGCCCAAAAAACAGAAAGCTGCTCAACACTACGAATAATTTTGTGCGCATCGAATTTGTCCTCACATTTTGTAGAGGGTTAAGTTAGGGTAATGCCATTGATGTTAAACGTTTGGATAATAGCCATCAGTCGTAGATTTGGGAAGAAGTAGAACAATTTTGGCGTGCTTGACAGTCACAGTCATCGTCAGTACCATTCGCCTTCATTTTTTGGCGCATCGGAATAGCAATGGCAAAGCGTCAGCAGACAAACAAACAGGAAATTGCTTCGGCTGACCTTCTGAGCGATCCGGATACGATAGATCATTTTTTTATGGGCTTTGCTTTGGAAGAAGCCCGCCGAGCCAGAGAAATTGACGAAGTTCCGATTGGCGCTGTTTTGGTCGTTGACAAGCAGATTGTCGGTAGCGGTCATAACCAACCGATCAGGTTGAATGACCCAACTGCCCACGCCGAAATGCTGGCCATACGTGCGGCGGCTCGACGAATTGGCAATTACCGCTTAACCGATGCCACGCTTTATGTGACGATTGAACCTTGCGCAATGTGCGCCGGAGCGATTGTCAATGCGCGTGTCAAAAGATTGGTTTACGGAGCTTCGGAATCAAGAGCAGGCGCTGTTGATTCCATCTTTCAAATCTGCACAAACAGTTCTTTGAATCACAGAGTCGAAGTTACTTCAGGCATCAGAGCTGAAGAAAGCCGCAAGTTAATGCAGGTATTTTTCAGAAAAAGGCGCAAAGCCAAAACCGATAACGAATCTGATTAACGTCTGAGTAACTTGACCGGAAGATATATGGAGAGGTGCGAGAGTGGCTGAATCGGGCGGTCTCGAAAACCGTTGTACCTTTACGGGTACCGTGGGTTCGAATCCCACCCTCTCCGTTTGTTTTTCAAATTTCAGATTTCCAACACGGAATTTGAAA
>CAYRQB010000614.1:0-2150 GCA_964426025.1 uncultured Heliomicrobium sp. | reverse complement strand
CTCATGATAGTTCAACGTCGGAGAAACCGTCTTTATGGCATCAAAGTCGCCAAGATACTTTCAAAGATACTTTCAAACCATAATCAACTTTGTCTTTGCGACTTCGCGGCTTTTCGCGAGGATGAAATCAATGAAAGTTCTGATAGCAGACAAATTCGAGCAAAGCGGGATTGACGGGCTGAAAGCCATCGGCTGCGAAGTCGTCAGCAATCCCGATCTGAAAGACGATGCGCTGGTCGAAGCCATTCGCGAAACAGGCGCTGACGTGCTGGTCGTGCGTTCGACCAAAGTCAGCGAAGCCGCGCTGAATGCGGGCAAGCTCAGTCTGGTCGTTCGCGCCGGAGCCGGTTACAACACCATTGATGTCAAAACGGCGTCGGCGCGAGGCATTTACATTTCAAATTGTCCCGGCAAAAATTCCGTCGCGGTGGCGGAACTGGCCTTCGGATTGATTTTGTCGCTTGACCGACGAATCCCTGACAACGTCGCCGAATTGCGAGCAGGCAAATGGAACAAAAAGGAATTCGGCAAAGCAGCAGGGCTTTACGGACGGACGCTGGGTTTGATCGGACTTGGCCAGATTGGCCGCGAGATGATTCGCCGCGCCGAAGCTTTCGGCATGAACGTCATCGGCTGGAGCCGCAGCCTGACTCCGGAAATGGCCGATGAGCTTGGCATTCATTTTCGCCAGACAATTCTGGAAATCGCCCACGAAGCCGACATCATCAGCATTCACGTCGCCCTGACGCCTGAAACTCGCGGCTTCATCAACGCGGATGTTTTTGAAGTCATGAAGCCCGGGGCTTTTTTCATCAACACTTCGCGCGCCGAAGTCGTGGATCAGGCGGCGCTGGCACAAGCCGTTAAAACCAAGGGCATCCGCGCCGGGTTGGATGTTTTCGCCAGCGAACCGACGACGGCGACCGGAGAATTCACAGACGAAATTTTCGGCTTGCCGAATGTTTACGGCACGCATCACATCGGCGCTTCGACCGATCAGGCGCAGGAAGCCATCGCCGCCGAAACCGTCCGCATCATCGGCGAATTCAAGGAAACCGGTTCGGTTCCGAACGTCGTCAATCTGGCCGATCGAACTCCGGCGACTCATCTGTTGGTCGTTCGCCACAAAGACCGTCCGGGCGTGCTGGCTCACGTGCTGAACGAAATCAAGTCCGCAGACATCAACGTTCAGCAAATGGAAAACATTATCTTCGCCGGAGCCGAAGCCGCCATCGCACGCATCGAACTCGACGGCACGCTGGAACCGGAAACAATGGATCGCATTCGCGGCGGCAACGGCGACGTGATCGAAGCTAACTTACTCGCATTATGAGCATTTGACTGAGCGTCACAGACTGTTTTCTACTCAGCGGTGACAGTCGTAATGAAAGTTTGAAAGGAGTCACAGCCATGACCGAAGAAGAATTGAACAGAAAAATGGAATTTATTGTTGAACAACAAGTGCAGTTCACAGTGGATATTCAAAAAATTCAGGAAGCGCATGCTCAGGGCGAAAAACGAATCAGCCGTCTGGAAGGCGCGTTCGTTTCGCTCTACAACACCGTCACCAAAATCGCCGAAAATCAGCAGAAGACTGACGAACAGCTGAAAGAACTGGCGGCATCCAATAAAGCAACACATGAAATGTTGAATGAAATGGGCGAGCGTCTTAACGCGCTCATCCTTGTCGTTGAACGGCACGTCAGCGGCCATTCTCATGATCAAAACGGCAAATCCTGATTTTTACGTCTTAACCGGCAATCAATCGAAACTGCATCTAATTCATCTTTACTAACAGGAGTCATATTCAATTGTCCGAACGCGTTTTCAACTTCAGCGCCGGTCCGGCAATTTTGCCTGAACCGGTTTTGAAACAAGCTCAACGCGATTTGTTCGCTTTGCCCGGCGTAGGCATGTCCGTGCTGGAAATCAGTCACCGCTCGGCGACCTTCGAGCAGATCATCAAGGAAGCCGAAGAAGACCTGCGCAAACTGCTAGGCATTCCAGACAATTACAAAGTCCTGTTTTTGCAGGGCGGAGCAAGTTTGCAGTTTTCGATGGTTCCGATGAACCTGCTGCCCAAAGGCGCTTCAGCCGATTACATCCTGACAGGCAGTTGGGGACAGGGCGCGATCAAGGAAGCCAAAAAG
>CAYRQB010000613.1:0-2152 GCA_964426025.1 uncultured Heliomicrobium sp. | reverse complement strand
CAGCCGAATCGCGCAATCGGTCAAACTTGGAAAAGTCGGAATCAAAGTGGATTTTCAGGCTGGCGAGACGATTCACACGGAAAACTCTTACAAATACGATCTGACACAGCTTGCCGCTCTGGCCGAAGACGCCGGCTTTCGACCGGTGAAAAACTGGTTTGATGAAGAAAAGCGATTCAGTTGCAATTTCTGGCAAGTGAGATGAACGCCGAGCGATGAGGACTGAGCTTCGGTCAATGGCCTTGCTCAGCCCTCGATCATCTTTCTCACTTCTGTTCGTTGAGTGATTTGTTGTAGCTGAAGTAGCTGACGCTGATTTCGTTTGTCGGCGTTTTCTCCAGCGCCGCTCGCTGCGAGCCGTCCAGATACATCGTTATGTATTGAGCGATGTGCGGGTCTTGTATGCCTTTCTTCTCTTTCAGGTAGGTCAGAAAATCTTCCTTGAACCAGTCGAAGATTTTCGACAATTGCAGTTTCTTTGTCGCCGGATCGTACTTCACGTTGCGCGGATCGTTGATGAATCGTTTGGCCGATTGATTCAGCACATCCCAGGTCTTGCCTTCAGGAATCGCGCCCTGCCACAGCGGCGGACAACTGTACGCCGCGCAGTTGATGTAAAAATGAATTCGCGGTTCCTTGTATCGGGCGCGGATGATTTTGTGTTCTAGTTCTTCCAGCGAGGAATCTCTGCCGCCAAGTTTTATGCTGCGATTGCGGAACAAACCCAGGAAGTTCCAGAGCGCGCTCTTGCTGGGATATTCAGACGCGGCGATATACAAAACCCAGGCGTTATAAGCCGTCATCCAATAACGCAGTTGTTCGCCGCCATCGGGAAAAAGCTTCGGATTGCTTTCGGGACTGACGGAGGAAATCTGATCAATGAAAGTTTTCAGCGCGGGCAATTCGCCCTTCAAGCCTTTGTAATTGACCAGCCCCTGTGCGTTGACGTATTTGCGCGTCAGACGATCGTATTCGGAATAATTGATTTGCTGAGCCAGCGCGCCGCCGGTCGTTGCCAGCACAATCAAAACGAAAAGAATTGCTCTGGTTGTCATCTTCGGTTTCCTCAAAAGTAGTGCAAGCTGCCGCGCTTGCCAGGTTGTCTCATAAGACGTCTTTGAAGGAAGCAGAGCAAACTCGGCAGTTTGCTCTACCGTGGTTGATTGAATCCACAGAAACGCAAGTTTAGCCGCGCGATTCACCGCAGACTGTAAGTCAAGCTACCTTCACCGATAAATGTCAGCAGCCCGGATGACTTCGGCAAACTCTTGCGGCAGAATGCGCGTCATCGCAGTTAAAAATCCGCCACAATAAAATTCACGGAGGCTTGATCAATGATCCGAAAAGTGAAGCTTGTCTGCCTGCTCTTATTGGCTTGCTGCCTTGTATTCCTGCCGCAGCTTGAAGCTCAGAAATCCGCCGACAAACCCGCCGCAAAAATTGATGACGCCGCATTGAAAAACGCCGATGCGCGAACCGGCGATTGGATCACTCACGGACGAAATTATGCCGAAACGCGCTACAGCCCGCTCAAACAAATCAACGACGCCAATGTCAAAGATTTGGGTTTGGCTTGGTCGTTCGACACTGAAACCGATCGCGGACTGGAAGCCACGCCGATCATCGTTGACGGCGTGATGTACACGACAGGCAGTTGGAGCATTGTCTTTGCCATTGACGCCCGCACAGGCAAACAGCTTTGGAAATGGGATCCGAAAGTTCCGCATAGTTACGGGCCGAAAGCATGCTGCGACGTGGTCAATCGCGGAGTCGCCGTTTACAAAGGCCGCGTTTATGTCGGCACGCTGGACGGGCGATTGGCTTCGCTGGACGCGGCGTCGGGCAAAGTCATTTGGGAAATCGTCACCGTTGATCAAAGCAAACAATACACGATCACCGCCGCTCCGCGCGTGGTCAAAGGCAAAATCATCATTGGCAATGGCGGCGGCGAATACGGCATGCGCGGATACTTTTCGGCTTACGACGCCATGACCGGTAAGCTGGCGTGGCGGTTTTACACCGTGCCGGGCGATCCGAAAGAGCCGGTTCCCGCCGCGATGAAACCAGCCATGGACAAGGCCGCGAAAACCTGGGCGGGCGAATGGTGGAAAGTCGGCGGCGGCGGAACCGTCTGGGATTCGGTGGCATACGA
>CAYRQB010000612.1:0-2162 GCA_964426025.1 uncultured Heliomicrobium sp. | reverse complement strand
GCGATGATTCTGTTATCATCCGTTTGCCGATGACGAAACCCGCATCCCTCAGTTATCGGTGATCCCCAAACCAATTGCGAAAATTTGTATTACCCACGTTGCCTGGTATGGGATAAAGGTGTTTCCTCACCATTTTTAAGGCAGGGCAAAATGAAAAACGCGAAAGTAAAACAGGGACAGGTGCCGCCCGTTTGCTTGGCGCTGATGACGCTATTCGTCTGGCTTGGCCTTTGCGTCGTGCCAGCATTAGCCAGAGATTACGCGGTGCAGATTGCTGCATTGCGGTCACAGCAAAATGCTGATGAACTGCGTAGCGGTCTGCTCGCGCGAGGGTTGGAAGCTTATTGGGTAAAGATAGTTTTGCCGGAACACGGATTGTTTTACCGCGTGCGGTTGGGCAAATTTCCGTCGGTTGAAACCGCCTATACTTACGCCGAGAGCCTGCTCGATTCGGGATTGCTGGAATCTTACGCGATTACGGCATACGAAACCCCGATGAGTACGCCGCTGCGCGATACGATGCAAGCTTCCATTCAAGTGCAGGAATACGTCCAGCAACGTCCGTCACCTAAAGAGACAAACGAATTATTATCCGTCATCGGCGCTCGCCAATGGTGGATACCGGCAAATCGCAGCTTGTTTGCGACAACGCCGCAGCTTCCTCCGGTGAACACTGGAATGACGCGGCGGGAGATGCTGGTTTTTGCGTTGGGCAGGCAGGAATGGCGATTGAACCCCGATCTGAGCGTGCTGTTTGTTCGCGCTCCTGTCGCGGCAGCCAAAAAAGATATGGCTGTGAACTCAACTCCGGCTCCTGTTCAGACGGTTAATCCGCCAGTAATTCCACCCGCGAATTTGCCGCCCGGCACGAACGCTTCGCCAACGCCGGTTTCCAGACCGGTCGAACAGGCATTCATCGCGACGGTCGCAAACACACCGCTTACGCCGCCTCCACCGCCGGGCGCTTCGTCTTCGCCGATTTCTGTGGTGACGAATTCGCAGCCGTTATCGCCGGGCAGTTTCAGTTCGGCTCGCAACCCGGCGCCGGAAATTGGCCGAGGCGGTAAAACTACGACTTCGCGCGGAATCGGATACGGCAGAATCGCCCCGCCGAGGTTGCAGGCAACGGCTCAGGTTGTGGATGGACAGTTGATGATGAAGTTGCGCAATCTGGACCTCGAACGCAACTTCACCGGCACGGCGAACATAACCCTGAGCGACGAACGCAACAGCAACGAAATTACTCCAATGCCGTTCAATCTGGCGCCGGATTCCGAAATCGTTTTGCCGGTCAGCGAAACCATCGCTCAAGGCGGAAACTGGATGTTGATGGTTTTCGATGAAGGCGGCGCTCTCAGGTTGATTCGCGGCGCAACGGTCGGGCAGAAACCCGTCCCGCAACAAGCGCAGCAACAATCGCAAAATGCGCAGCCGGATGATTCGGGCTTGAATCCGCCTCAGTACGTCACGGGCGTTTTCGATGCGACCGGCGTCGCGCCGCAGCCTCAATTGCCGGAATCGTTGTCGGGCGGCAATACGTCGAACTCTTCCGGCGAAGTTTCATCGGGCGCAAGCCAGACTTCGGCTCCGCCTGATTCGGTTTCTGCCGCAGATGCGCCGTCGCAATTAACCGTCACTCCGCGTCAAATTGCCGCGACGACCGAAAACGTCACGCTGGAATTCGACATCGCTTCGCCGAATCCATTGCAATACATTGCTGTGACACTGGCCGCCGGAGATCATCGCGATACCCGGCAGGCGTTGATGTCAACAACGCGCGGACGAGTCCCATTCCTGGTCCCGGCTATGCACGCGACAGGAACTTTTATGTACGAGATCAAAGACGAAGCCGGGCGAGTATTGGCCGGAGGCGTCGGCGATTTCCGACAACTGGCCGGCGGCAGATAAGCCGCACAAATTTGGGGAAGGTAAATGCGCTGGCGACATTGGCGTATCTGCCTTCCCCATTTCCTTGGTCAATTCAGCCGATGCTCCATCGTCAGTTTGCGGATTCGGTCATCCAACTGGTTTTGTTTGGAATCCTTTTCTTCGTTCAACTTCTTTTCTTCCGATCTCAATCGCTCAAGCTGATCTTCGCCCGAAGCGATTTTGCCTACGTACCGCTGCACCAACTGTTTTTCTTCCTCGCTCTTGCCCATTGC
>CAYRQB010000611.1:0-2182 GCA_964426025.1 uncultured Heliomicrobium sp. | reverse complement strand
TCCACGCGCTTGACCGTTCCACATTGGCACAAAGGCTGGCTTGGGGGGCACACACAATAACCAGACTGGAACCTGATGGCTTGTTTGATTATTCGATCTTCAAGTGAATGAAAGGTGATGACCACCAGACAACCATTTGCTTCGAGCATTTCGACGGCATCGGCTACGAATTTATCCAACCCGTCCAGTTCGCGATTGACCGCAATCCTCAACGCCTGAAAAGTTCGCGTGGCCGGGTGAATTTTCCAATGTCCCTGCTGCCGAACCGCTTTGATCACCAGATTGGCAAGCTGTCCGGTTGTCTTGATCGCCGCTTTTGCCCGCTCGGCGACAATCAATCGGGCGATTCGCCGCGATGCCCGCTCCTCACCGAATTCAAAGATGATGTCCGCCAGTTCGCGCTCGCTCAGACCGTTGACCAGATCAGCCGCAGTTGTATGCTGCGAACGGTCCATTCGCATATCCAGCAGAACGTCTTCTCCGAACTGTCCCGGTTTGAAGCTGAAGCCTCTTTCCGGCGTGTCAAACTGAAATGACGAAACACCCAAATCGGCCAATATGCCCGCGACCGATGTAACCTGTCTTTCTCTGAGAACTGTTTTGATCTGACGATAATCCGTGTGGACGGCTTCAAAGCGATCACCGAATGCAGCCAATCGCTGACGGGCCAACTCTATCGCTTCCGCATCACGATCAAATCCGATCACGCGGTTTTGCGTTGAAGCCTGCAGGATCAATTCGGTATGCCCGCCAAGCCCAAGCGTTGCGTCAACAAACAAGCCATCGCCTTTTTCGCCGCCAGCGTGAAGATACGCCAGCGCTTCAACAGGCATTACCGGACGATGGGTTGGCATGACGACTCGCTTCCTGCTCTGCTGACCGCCCTTTGCAGGGCACGGGGGAGGAGATGCGGAGGGGTCAATCGTCTTCGCATCTCCCTAACCGAAAATCGTAAAAGACAAATGATTCAAATACCGTACTGAGACAGCATTGCCGCATCCTCGTCCGTAAACGGTTGCGACACCAGACGCGAAGCAAGGAATTTATCCATCTCCCAAACATCCAGATACTCGACCTTCCCCATCACCGTCACATCGCCGATCAATTCCGCCGCGCCTCTCAACAACTGGTGAATGAGGATTCTGCCCTGAGCATCCATCTGCTGTGTTTGTCCGTAATAACTGACCCGATCAAGATATTTTTGCCTGGCCGATAACGTCGAAGGCATTGAAGCCAATTTGTTTTCAATCGCTTCCCATTCTTTCATCGGGTAAATCCAGACATTCTCGCCTGTCAAACTCGTCACGTAAAAATCCCCGCTCTGATACTTCTCTTCCAGATACCGTTTGAAACCCGCCGGGATTTTTAGACGGCCTTTCTCGTCCATCTTTGCTGTGTAGCTTCCTCTCAGCATTTGATTTCGGCATCTGACTCATCGAACCTCGCCCGTTACGTTCACGCAAAAGCCTTAGTTCAACAGATCAATTCAAAACATGTTCTTAACCAGACTCCCTTCCGGGAGCTTTACTTTATTTTTTGGAATAGCAATTATGCACACCACCGTTGGGCCATACCCGGCCAACAAACTCCATAATACTCTACTTTGAACCACTGAGTGGGGCGTATAGTAGTTAAGTAAATGATTGCTGTCAAGGAATTAATAGCGGCCCTATCATTAAGAGTTTACTTTAGGTTTAGACTGCTAAAACTAATATATTGCGACAATAATTGAACTTACCCAATCAATGCCAAACCATGCTTATCTGGATGATTCCCCAAAATGCTTAAAGTTTAAGCATTTTGGATAACTGGGTTGATTGGCTGATGCTGTGATATATTCGCGCGCGTATTTTTGGGATTCTGGCTGCATTTCAGGCCGCTTGTGAAGATAACTGTCTACAATGAAACTATTCTTTCAACTTCTGAGCTTAGGTCTGCTTGCAGCCTCTGGAAATTTGCTAGGCGGATTTCTGCTAACCAACGCACGGAATGCCAAACACATACTGCTCAAACAATTGATCGCACTGGGAGCCGGTTTTATGCTGGCGACGGTATTTCTTGAGATCGTCCCCGAGGTGGCCAAGCAATGGAACGGCAATCTGATCTTTGCAATGGGATGGTTGATGGGCGGTTATCTGTTGATTCAATTGATTGAGCATACAATCGCTCCGCATTTTCATTT
>CAYRQB010000610.1:0-2185 GCA_964426025.1 uncultured Heliomicrobium sp. | reverse complement strand
GGATGTGACGGTCGAATTCAGGCTCTTTGTCAATTGGAACGCGGACGTTCCGTCCGCAGTCTGGTTCGCGGACTTCGCAGTCCGCCCATCAGTGTTCATTGGAACGCGGACGTTCCGGCTCACAGAAGTCTCTTGACCAGGCTTTCCCACTCTTCGTCCGAAGACAAACTGCCGGGAAAAGATTTTCCGGCAATGCTGTACCAATACCTCGCGTTCGATTCGTCGCCTTCTTTGCGATGCAGATAAGCGTGAATCCACGCGGCGTTGGCGGAATTGATGTCCTGAACGATTTCGTGAGCCTTGTTCCAATCGCCGCGTCGTTCGTGCCAGAGCGCGGTCAGGTAAGGCGAAAGCTCAGCGGATGGATTGTCCCAGCTTAAACTGCTTTCAAATTCTTCGAAGCTCATGAAGTGTTGAATGCAAAAAGACAGGACAAGCAGGATAGGCCGGATATTTTGCCACCAGCCAATCTTGCGAATCCTGCCAGAGATGGATTGCATTTACAGACGGTTCAAACGAACACGACCGTCTGCGAATTCGGTATTTCAAACCTGCCGCGGCATCGCGGATTCGGGCAGAAGAGCATATCGTCTACCCGAACCATGTAATCGCGCGCTTTGGCAAATTTGGCGCGGTCAAGTTCGCTGGCGCCTCGCGGCAATTCGCGCTTCTTCGATCGGCGAATCCAGCGAACCTGAAATTCATAGCTTTGACGGCACTTCGGGCACGAATAAGTAGCCGTCTTGGTTTCCTGTCGCTCGGTGTAAAAGTCTCGTTCGTCCATAGCGCGGAGTTTACCCTCAAAATGCTGGCTTGGCCAAATTAAGATTTCGTTCCCACAAAACCACGCCAAGTTTCACGAAGAAAGTCTTCAAAGCATTTGCTCTCTTCGTGCTTTATTCGTGTGTCTTCGTGGGCGGGAAAATCTTTCCTGCAATCAGTTCTTCTTTACAGTCGGATATTGAATTCCCGATTGGTCCAGATAGGTTTTGTATTTCGTCGAATCGAAATAAAACTTCTTCAACTCGGGAGCGAACTTTTCCATCTTCTCTTTGTTCAAATCAACGGCTGGTTGATCCGTCGGGTTGATCAGCGGTTGATATTTGATCTCTTTGGTCTGGACGTTGTTGAAATAATCCCAGGCCGCTTTGACCTTTTCCGGTTGCAGCAGAAAATCCAGCGCGGTCATCGCCTGAACTTTCGCTCCGGCGGTCGAACCTTTGTGAGCAATCGGCGTAGCCATTGCCACGGCGTTTTCCCAACTGTGGCCGGGCAGGTTCGGAATGTTCGCCGGGTAGCGCAGATAAATCATCGGCACGTTCCATGAAATGTCGCCGACATCGTCCGAACCTCCGCCCATGACAACTTCCTTCGGCCCCTCCAGACCTTTGAATTTTGTTTTCAGACCTTCGACCTTTGCGCCGATTTCTTTTTGCAAAGCTTTGGCCAGCGTCTGATCGGCTTCGCTCCATTCGGGCAAACCAACGGCTTCGATGTTTTTAGCCGTCACTTCGGCGACGACTTTGTTGAAATGATTCGGCCACGCCGAACCGACTATGCGCTGAGTAACTGTCGTGTCGGTCATTAACGTTGCTGCGGTTGCCATCTTGTTGCCCAGTTCGTAAAGCTCCTTGATCTTCGGGTAATCCAATTCGCGGAAGTAATACCAGACCGATGCTTCCGAAGGCACTACGTTCGGCTGATCTCCGCCGTTGGGAATCATGTAATGCGAACGTTGCTGCAATCGCAGATGCTCGCGGCGAAAGTTCCAACCGATGTTCATCAACTCGACCGCATCCAGCGCGCTGCGTCCAGACCAGGGCGCTCCGGCAGAATGCGCCGCTTTGCCATGAAAAGTATATTGAACGGAAACCAGTCCGCTGTTGCGTTCGGGCTGTCCCCAATTGACAACGAAATCGTTGTCCACGTGCGAACCCAGAACTATATCTACGTCTTTGAACAATCCGGCGCGAATGAAGAATGCTTTCGCTCCGACCAGTTCTTCGGCCACGCCTGGCAGAATTTTCAGCGTGCCGGAAATTTTGTTTTTCTCCATCAACTGTTTCAGCGCCAGCGCGGCGGTGATGTTGACGGCCATTCCCGAATTGTGACCTTCGCCGTGACCCGGAGCTTCGGCGATGATCGGATCGTGATAAGCGACTCCGGGTTTTTGCGAAGCGCGCGG
>CAYRQB010000609.1:0-2188 GCA_964426025.1 uncultured Heliomicrobium sp. | reverse complement strand
CGCGCGCTGGAACTGAACAAAACCATCGAAGCCGAATTGCGCGGCGGCGAAAAGCAATCGTTTCAAATTCCGCTCAAACCGCTCGATTACGTTCGCGTCACTGTGATGGCGCGCGGATTCGATCTTTCGCTCAGGCTTCTGACGCCGGACGGCAAAACGATTGCCGAATACCAATGGCCGAAGTCCGCGCCCGACCCGGCTGAAATTTCCGTCGTCGCCGGTTACGGCGGGAATCACCTGTTGGAAATCGAATCGCGCGATAAAACCGATTCCGCAAATTCGGTTTCGATTACGCTGAGCGAACTCAGGCCATCGGGCAAACTCGATCCTGAATGCATCGAAGCCGAGCGCCAATTTGCCAAAGGCGAAGGGCTTCGTGCGCGGCAGACTGCCGAAGACCGGCGCTCCGCAATAGCCAATTACTCCGAAGCTTTGAAGCTGTGGCGCGCGGTTGGCGATCGGGCAAAACAGGTTTGGGCGCTCAGCGCGCTTGGCGGAGTTTCCGGCGCTTTGCGCGAAAATCAGCAGGCGTTGGATTACCTCAATCAGGCTCTGGCCATTCGCCGCGAACTGAAAGATCGAAAGGGCGAAGCCGAAACGCTCAACGACATCGGGCAGATTCATCAGGCGATGGGGCAGCAGAAACAGGCGGTGGAGATTTTCCGCCAGGCATTGCCCCTGATGCAGGAAACGGGCAATCAGCGCGGCGAAGCGACGACTCTTACTTTGATCGGAACCTCTCAGCTTATTTCCGGCGAATTCAATACTTCGCTTGAATCCTTCGCACAGGCCAGAACCGCCTGGCAAAAAGTCGGCGATCAAGACGAAGAAGCCGGAACTTACGTCGGCGCAGGTCGGATTTACGAAGCGATGAACGACCGTCCGAAGGCGCTGGAAGCTTACGCCGAAGCTCTGAGAATTTATCGCGCGGCGAAGAATCAGGTCGGAGAGGCTTCATCGCTGTTCGATCTCGGCGCGGTCAATCGCGACACGGGCAGTAACAAACAGGCGCTGGAATTTCTGCAACAGGCGTTGCCGCTCTGGCGAAGCCTCAAACGCAAAGGCGACGAAGCCAGCACGCTGAACTTTCTGGGGTTGGTTTACATAGCGCTCGGCGAAAAACAACCGGCTCTGGAAAATTACGAACAGTCGTTGGCGATTGCGCGCGAGATGGGCAATCGCAGGCTGGAAGCGACCGTGCTGAACAACATCGCGTTGATCCACGTCGGCATGGGCGATAAACGCAAAGCGATTGATTCGTTCAACGAAATTCTGCCGATTCGCCGCGCCGTCGGGGATCGAACGGGTGAAGCCAGCACGCTGACCAACCTGGGCACGGTTTACGCGGATTTGGGCGAAAGCCAGCGCGCTCTGGAATTTTACAATCAAGCGCTGCCCATCTGGCGCGACCTCAAACACGTCAACGGCGAAATCAGCGCGCTGCAAAACATCGGCGAAGCTTACGACCTGTTGGGAGAAAAACAGAAGGCTCTGGATTATTACGCGCAAGCGTTGCCGATCGCCCGCACAGTCGGAGCCAAGCAACTGGAAGGCCCGATTACGACCAATCTGGCGACGCTTTATTCATCGCTTGGCGAAAAGCAAAAAGCTCTGGAGCTTTATCAACAAGCGCTGGAAATTCACCGCGCGACCGGCAACCGCACGTTTGAAGCCGACACACTGCACTTGCTGGGCTTTTTGCATTACGAACTGGACGACAGACAGAAAGCGCTGGATTACCTGACTCAGGCTTTGCCGTTGTGGCAACAGTTGAAAGACAAACGCGGCGAAGCGATCACGCTGACCGCGACGGGAATGGTTTTTCGCGCGATGGATCAGCGCGACCAATCGCTCGAATTTTCAAACCGCGCTTTGCCGCTGCATCGCGAAGTCGGCAACCGCAACGGAGAATCGGAAACACTGATCAGCATCGGGCTGATTTACAGCGCGTCCGGCGACAAACAAAAAGCGCTGGATAATTTCAATCTGGCGGCGGAACTCAGTCGCGCAATCAGCGATCCGTCGCTGGAAGCCAAAGCCCGTTACGAAATCGCCCGCGTCACACTTGATACCGGCGATCTGGATCAATCGCGAAGCCAGATTGAAGACACGCTGAACATTGTCGAATCGCTGCGCACCAAAGTCGCCAGCCAGGAACTGCGGGCTTCTTATTTCGCGACGGTTCAGA
>CAYRQB010000608.1:0-2189 GCA_964426025.1 uncultured Heliomicrobium sp. | reverse complement strand
TGGCAAAACTCCAGCCGCGCAAACAGCCGCGCCGGTTTTGAGCATTGAACGTCTGGTAAATTTCATTTTGAGAAGCCTCAGCCGAATATCCGCGTTTATTCGCGTCATCGGCGGGAAAACATTTTCTTGAACTCTATAACTGCTTCGATAAACACAAAAGGCCGGCGATCTTTTCAGATACCGCCGGCCTTTTTCAAAAAGCGCGAAGCTTACTTTTTCTTCTTGGCTTCCCAGGTTCCTGAAAAGCCGCCGAATTCCCATTTGCCGCCCATGTTGTCGCCGGTGCGTTTGCCATTAAGCGGAATCGGACCGTTGCCTTGATAGGTTGCGGTCAGATTTGTGGTGTCGGGGTCTTTGACCTCGATGCCTGTGACGTTCAGGTCGCCGCCGTTTTCAACCGCCGTGACCAACTTGTCGCCGTCGCGTTTGATGATCAGCGTCATTGCGAATTCGCCCTGACCGTCGGCGACGATTTTGAAATCATATGAACCTTCGATACCGGCAGCCGCGCCGCCCGCAGCCGGAGCCGCCGCAGCCGGTTTCGCCGCCATCATCGCGCCGGATTTTTCAGCTTTCCAGGTTCCTTTGACATCGCCCGCAGTCCAATCGCCTGCGATTTTGCCTGCATCGAATTTGCCTGAGATGTTGACGGCGGTCCCGCCAGCGTCTGTGACAATCGTGACTTTGTTGTCGGCGTCAACGGTGGCGCTGGTGACGGTTTGCGGAACCGGCGAATCCTTGATTTCGGCAGTCCATTTTTCGCCGTCTTTTTTCATGACCAACACGAAATTGATTGTCCCAAGTTCGTTGCTGGTGGCGCTCACGTTGTATGTGCCTTCAACCGGATGCGATTGGGCGAAGACCGCAACCGCGAAAAACATCGCGAAGACCAGCGACAACATGACGCTGACCGGGTTCATTACACGTTTACTCATAATTGAACTCTCCTCTTGCCTGTCGAATTTGGTGATTGTTGAAACAGTGCGAGCCGAAAAGGGTTGAACCGCTCTCACGGTTGCGGAGTCTAATGCCCGAAAGAGCAGAAGACAAGCGTTCAAAGTTGTGAGCGGAATTGCCGGAATCGGTCATCTGTTATTGTGTGACAGTCAAAAAAACGCCAGCGACAGATTTTTTGTTCTCAGTTTTCCCGCTCGGTTTTATAATCCGCTCGCTCCTCTTGAAAACCGAAAACTCTTAAAAGATGAGGATAGCCAATGTCTTTTGAACAGCGCTTGATAGTAGAAGAAATCGCCAACAGCATCACTCACGGAATAGGTTTCGTTCTGAGCCTGGCCGGATTTGGGATTCTGATAGCTTTGACATTGACCAAAGGCAGCATGTGGCATTTCGTCGGTTGCGGCGTGTACGGCGCGACGATGGTCATACTGTACGCCGCTTCGACGCTTTATCACAGCGTACGGCAACCGCGACTGAAGCATATCTTTCTGCAGGTTGATCAAATGGCGATCTATTTGCTGATTGCCGGAACATACACTCCGTTTATGCTGGTCAATCTTCGCGGCTTTTGGGGATTGATGTTGCTGACGCTGGTCTGGGCGCTTTCGATTTTCGGCATCGTCTTCAAGATCATCTTCGTTGATCGTTATAAATCCGTGACGATGTCGCTTTATCTGTTGACGGCCTGGGCTGCTTTGCTGGCGGTCAAACCGATCATCGCCGCAGTTCCGTTGGGAGGTCTGGCCTGGATCGCGGCGGGCGGATTGGCTTATATGCTCGGCCTGGTTTTTTTCGCCTGGGATCGTTTGCCGTTCAATCACACCATCTGGCACGTCTTCGTTCTGGCCGGAAGCGGCTGCCACTTCCTGGCCGTCATCTATTACGTGCTGCCAGTGCGGACTTGATTTAGAGCGGTTTGCATCGGCGCTACTAATTTGTGTGGGTTGTAGTTCCGTAGGAATGACCTGTTTATAGTTATCTTGAAGCTCCATCGGAGCGATCTGTGTCACAGGCCGCTCCGATGGAGCTTTGAGATAATTGATCACTCCATCTATAAACAGGCCGCTCCTGACGGAGCTAACCACTTGGATCGGTTTTCAGTTGCGTGTATGGTGTCGGTAGCTCGCGCGTAAGCAAGGGCAGGATGAAAATACGCTTATTTCACAACCCATACCATTTATACCGAACACGGTCATAAATTGAGCATTTGAGCAATCTCCGGTAGGTTCGTT
>CAYRQB010000607.1:0-2216 GCA_964426025.1 uncultured Heliomicrobium sp. | reverse complement strand
GGCGTTGTACATCACTTTGCCTTTGCCGTAATCGTGCCACCAGACCAGCGGGAATTCTTTGGCTTCAACTCCCGGGCGAGTCATGTCTGTTTTGGATTGATCCAGGCTGACCAGCACATGAGTTTTGTCGCGGCCAATGAAATCCTTGATCTGATAAATCTCTTCCTTCATTGACCAGCCGTCAGGCAGATGACGCGAGACTGGATGCGATTTGTCTTCGGTTTTGATGGTGACGGTGATGTCCTGAGTCCACGGATGTTTGTTGAAATAACCGCCGATCATCTGGCCGTATTCAGGCCATTTGTAAAAAGTGTCGGTCGCGCTGTGCAATCCCAGAAAGAACTTGCCGGATTTGATCCAATCCAACAGAGCTTTCTTTTGCGCGTCGGACAGCGGCAATTCGCCGGTCGTGTAAAAGACAATCACGTCCAGCGATTTCAAATATTCCGGCGTCAGCTTGTTTTCGGCCATCTGCGTGATGGTCACGTCGAAGCCGTTTTTCGCGCCAAGATGTTCCATGATCTCTTCGGCCTGATGCAGAACCTGATGGCGAAAGCCTTTCGATTCGGTGACGAAGAGCAATCTGGTTTTGCGCTGAGCGGCGATGGCTGGCTTTTCGGCAAGCCCAATTGCTTCCAACATTTTGTCTAAGGGGCTGCGCTTCGGCCCGCAAGCGCAAGTCGCATGCGTCAGCCAGGAAGCCATTAATGTAAGCATTGCGATCAATAACGACGCTCTCAATATTCTCTTTTTCATACCATCCTCGCGTTCTTTCCTGATTTCAAAACGATCTGACAAAGGTGATTCAACCGCCTTCGTCAGATTTTTTACGACCGATAAGCTTCGCGCCCGATGCCCTGAACCGGGATGCCTTGCGCGGCCAGCACTTCGTTTTGCAGCGCGTACATGCAAGCTGCGGCTTCGTCAATCTTGCGGGCGAAAGCGATTGAACCTTGCAGAATCGGTTTCAGCTTTTCCTTGTCCTGAATGCGCGCTTTCGGATATTCGTGCTCGACGATCAGGACAGTGTTTTCGACGTCCAGTTTCAACAGTTCGCGCGCGGCCAGTTGATGATCCAGCCAATCCACCGTGCGGTTTTGCAGATAAGCCAGCGGATCGTGTTTGGCTGTGCCGGGCAGTTCGTGTTCGCATAACACGACCTGCTTGGCCCAGGCGTTCAGATGATCAACCACATTCGGCGAAGGTTTGCCGTTGATCATATCGCCGCGTTGTATGGTCTGCCCGCCATAACCCCACGCCGAAACGCCCTTCGCGTCAATCACCTGACCTTTGACGTGAAAACCGGCGATCAGAAAGTTGTAGCCTTCGTCTTTCAGATACTGGAACATCGAACGCGTATCCTGACCCATCAGAATCGAATGCGACGGATCGTAATGAATGCGGAACTGATCGCCTACGCCGTGCTTTTCGCAAATGCGATGAAGCGCGATCCAGGTGGCCGGCGTGTAAGCGATGTTGTTGTGCCAGTTGTCGCCGGGAACCCATCCGGGCATGGGGCATTGTTCGACGCGATAAACCAGGCCTCGCTCTTTGGCCGCTTTCAACAGCGGAATGAACCATTCCTCAAAATCCAGCAGGTTCTGATCCATGTTGGTTTTCTGGTTACGACCGACAAAGCCGCAAACTGCCTGGACGTCCAACGCCACAGCCGCATCCATAGCGCGCAGCATGAAATCGTGCTTCTTTTTCCTGAGCGCCGGATCGTCGTGAAGCATGTTGTCGAAATAACCGACATCGGAAATTTCCACTTTGTTTGCTTGCAAACAGGTGCGGACACGCTTGGCTCTGTCTTTGGTGAACGGCTGCCGCAAATCCAGATGGTTCGCAGTCGGATCGAGCATGGCTTCGGCTGGGATGTCTGCTTCCGATGGATGCAGCGCGGAACCGAGTTGAATGTAATTCACTCCGAGTTCGGCGGCGAATGCGACCCATTCTTCAATGGCCAGGTCCGGGTCTGGATCGCGTTTTTCGCGCGGAGTCAGTTCCTGCAATGCGGCGGTCAACACGCCGACTTTCATAAACTTTGGCTCGAATGCTTTGACGGACATTGTTTGCTCTCCTTTTCAGGTGTGATTCGTTCAACCGTAGCGCAGGCAGATTTTGCAAAGCTGCCGCAGCCGGGAAGATTCTTGTCTGATGACGATGAACGATTAGTGCTTGATGGCGAAGCGCCAAATGACGAAGTTAGAAGATGG
>CAYRQB010000606.1:0-2219 GCA_964426025.1 uncultured Heliomicrobium sp. | reverse complement strand
GGAATTTGCGCTGCGCGATCGTTCGCTGCCTCCGCCGAAAACCGGCCAGACGATCAATTCGATTTTTCCTCCGCCTGACAATTCAACCAGGCCCGAACCAACGGCCAACGGCTCGCTGGAAGTTTTGCGATTCGCGCCCGAAGGCGAAGTCGGAATGGCTCCGCATCTGACAGTCACTTTTTCTCAACCGATGGTCGCCGTCACTTCTGTCGCCGATCTGGCCGCGTCGCAAGTTCCTGTCAAACTGAATCCTCAACCCAAAGGCAAATGGCGATGGCTGGGAACGAAAACTTTGATCTTTGAACCAGAAGGCCGATTCCCAATGGCGACGAATTACACCGTCGAAATTCCGGCGGGAACTAAATCGGCAACGGGCAACGCGTTGGCGACGGCGAAGCGATGGACATTCGCCACTCCGCCTGCGCAGATGAAATCCGGTCATCCGAACCATGGCCCGCACGTTCGCAATCCTGTTTTCTTTATCGAATTCGATCAGCGGATTGATCCGTCGGCGATGTTGAAATCAATTCGCCTGATTGCCGGAGCCAGTTCGTGGCGATTGCGTCTGGCCAGGGCTGAAGAAATTGCGGCTGACGACAACGTGCATCGCATGATGAAATCCGCTGAAACAGGCCGCTGGTTGGCTTTCCGCGCTGAACCAGGCGCGGGCGGTAGCGCGGATCAACCTTTGCCAGCCGGAACGTCATTCACGGTTCAAATACTGGCCGGAGCGCCTTCAGCCGAAGGGCAGCGCAAAACCGTCGAAGCTCAGAAATTCACTTTCCAAACCTACGACGCATTGCAACTGGCCGAAGCGCGATGTGGATACGGCGACGGATGCCGTCCGTTCACGCCGTTTCAGTTGCGATTCAACAATCCGCTGGACGCCAAAGCTTTTCAGCAATCGCAGATCAAAGTCGTTCCGCCAATCGAAGGCATGAAAACCGCCGTTTACGGCAATACGATTCAAATCAGCGGAGCGACGAAAGGCCGCACGGCTTACACCGTGACGATCGAACCGAATCTGCAGGACGTATTCGGCCAGACGCTTGGCCGCCGCGAAACGCGAAGCTTCGAAGTCGGCAACGCTTATCCGATGTTGTCTGCCAACGGCAACGGTTTTGTCGTGCTTGATCCGAACGGGCCGCCGCGATTTTCGATTTACACGATCAATCAACCGGGCGTGAAAGTTCGTTTGTTTGCCGTCACCATCGAACAATGGCGCGCTTACCAGCAATCGCTGCAAAGGCGCGGGCAGAGAGCCGCAATCACTCCGCCGGGCGAACTGGTCAAATCTCAAACCGTCACTATCAACGGCAAAGCGGACGAACTGACCGAAACCGCCATTGACCTGAGTCCCGCGCTGAAAAACTCGCTTGGCCACGTCGTCCTGACAATCGAACCGACGGTCAAACGCCGCGATTGGGAACAGGAAATCGTCCTGTGGGTTCAGGCGACGCAAATCGGGCTTGACGCTTTTGCCGATCAAACAGAGTTAGTCGGATGGGCGACTTCGTTGAAAGACGGCAAACCGATTGCCGACGCGCAACTGGAAATTTTCAGCAGCGCCAGGGAAGCTTCTGCAACGACCGCAGCCAATGGTTTGGCGCGATTGTCGCTGCCTGCTTCCGGTTCGCAAAAAATGCTGGTCGCCCGCAAAGGCGAAGACGTGGCTTTTTTGCCCGAAAGCCCGTACTGGTGGGAAGGCGCGCAAAGCAGTTGGCATCAACGCGGCTCTTCGGATTCGCTGCGCTGGCACGTGTTCGACGACCGCGCGATGTATCGTCCGGGCGAAGAGGTTCACGTCAAAGGATGGATTCGCCGCATTGCCGGAGGCAAGCTCGGCGATGTCGGTCTGGCAAATGACCTGGCCAGATCGGTCAGCTACAAACTGATGGATTCGCGCGGCAACGAAGTTTTGAAAGGCAATCTGCGAGTCAATGCGCTTGGTGGATTCGACGCCGCTTTCAAACTGCCAGCGACGATGAATCTGGGCTACACGAATCTGATGCTGGTTGCGGACGGAGCGCCGATCAATTTTCCCGGCTCACAAGCCAATCACAGTTTTCAGGTTCAGGAATTCCGCCGTCCCGAATACGAAGTCACAGTTACGGCAAGCGACGGCCCGCACCTGGTTCGCGGATTCGCCACGTTGACTGCTGCAGCGAATTATTACGCGGGCGGAGCGCTGTCGAACGCCGAAACTCAATGGAACGTGA
>CAYRQB010000605.1:0-2224 GCA_964426025.1 uncultured Heliomicrobium sp. | reverse complement strand
CTGACTTCATAAGCGAATCTGATCGAACGGCTCTGCATCTTGATGACCTTCGACCGGATGATCAGTTCGTCGTCGTATTTGGCTGGCGCGCGATACCTGACGCGAGCTTCGATGACCGGCAGATAAGCATTGGCTTCTTTTTCCATATCGCGGTAATTGAAACCGTAATCGCGGCAAAGCTCCACGCGTCCGACTTCGAACCAGACAAGATAATTTGAATGGTAAACGACTCCGGCCTGATCGGTTTCGGCGTAACGCACGCGGACGCGAGTTTCGCACCAATCGTGACCATTCTGGCTGTCAGAATTGTTCATTGCCAAGTTTTCCTTTTTGAATTGCTCGGATCGAATGATAAATTGCCTGAGCAGATCGTTTGTTTACCGCGAAAGGAATAGCATGTCAAAACGAATCCTGATCGGCGTCAGCCTGTCGCTTCTCATCTTTATCAATTCGGCGCTGATCGCTCAACAACCCGTCAGAAAACCGTCCGAGCCGAGCGTCGCCGCAGTTCCGGCGGATGCAGGCAAAACCGCCAAAGTCATCGAAGCGGCCAGCCAGATTCTGGAAGAAGTCAGCAAATTGCGAGGGTTGAAAATTCTCTCGCCGGTCAAAAGCGGCGCCAAATCCCGCAGCGAGATCGAACAGGAAATCATTCGCGGCTTTGAAGAAACTACCACGCCTGAAGAACTGGATGCCGCCAACAAAGTGATGATCGCTTACGGATTGGCGCCGAAGGATTTCAAGTACAAGGAATTCATGATCAAGCTGCTGACCGAACAGGTCGCGGGATTTTACAAGCCGAAGAGCAAAGAGCTTTTCATCGCCGATTGGAACGAGCTTGAGCAACAGAAACCTGTCATGGTTCACGAACTTCAGCACGCCTTGCAGGATCAGCATTTCGATTTGCGCAGGTTTGAAAACTGGCCGAAGGGCGATTCAGACCGCGAAGCCGCCATTCACGCTCTGATCGAAGGCGACGCCACGGCGCTGATGTACAACTACCAATTGAAACCGATGGGCGGAGACATCACGCGCATTCCCAGCCTTGCCAGCTTCGCCGATCAAACTCTGGTTCAGGCCGAGCGCGACAAACAGGAGGTCTTTCTTTCGGCTCCCGCAGCGCTCCGCGATTCGCTGATCTTTTCCTACGTTTACGGTGCGGCCTTCATCCAGGAGATGTTGAAAAAACGCGGCTGGCAGGGAGTTTCGCAGGCCTTCACTGATTTGCCGCAATCAACCGAACAAATTCTGCACTTTGAAAAATACGCCGCCGCCGAAATGCCGATCAAGGTTGAATTGCCTGATGTTTCCAAACTGCTCGGCGATGGCTGGAAGCGAATTGACGCGGACGTCAACGGCGAATTCGGCTACACGCTGATTCTGGCCGAATACATCGGCAAGAAAGACGCTCGACAGGCAGCCGCGGGCTGGGGCGGAGATCAATCCGTGCTTTATGAAAGCGCCAGCGGCCAACTTCTGCTGACTCATCTGAGCGCATGGGACACTGAAAAAGACGCTTCGGAATTTTTCCGCGCTTACGCCAATCGCACGCTGAAGCGTTACCCGACGGCTAAACAGCGCGAATCAAAAACGGAAACCGAAAGATCAATTCAAACTCCCGATGGCGGAACGTTGATTCAATTGCGCGGCCAATCGGTGCTGGTAATTGAAGGGCTGCCCACTGAAAAAATAGATAAAACAGCGAACTTGACGGAAGTTTTATGGGGAAAGTAGCGTTGTGACAATAATCAAAGCCGCACACCAGAGAAAGCAGTACTATGGTAACTGGCGTATCTTGTACGTCAGGAGGTTGATATGGAAATAGTAATTGTCTTTGCTTTGGTTATCGTTATCGCGCAGTTGATTGGTATGGCTCTCGGAAAACGCCTGAAAAATGAGGCTTACTCCATTGTAGCGCCACCGGTAATTGTCGGCCTGCTGATCCTGTTTTTCTCCTGGTGGCTACTTCTTGAAGCCAGGGAATTTGGCAGAGCCTTGACCTTGGTGTTCTCTTTGATTGCGTTTTTTATTGGCTGCACCATCAGTCTTTTAATTGCTGCGACTATAAGCGCCCTAAAGTCTGGTAGCAGAAGCAAACGTTAATGATATGGCAAGATCAATCAAGCACGCCTCTCAGAAAAATCCGAGTCGTTCACATATTGAATCTATTGTAAACGAACAGCGCGCGCTGGAGGAAAATATACGCGAAGGTGGCGGCGCAAAG
>CAYRQB010000604.1:0-2227 GCA_964426025.1 uncultured Heliomicrobium sp. | reverse complement strand
TTGGCAAATCCTGTCCAATATCAAATGGAGACAACATCCGTGAATAAATTTTTCCAGTTCCTCGCTTTTGCAGTGATCTTCTCAATGGTTTCAATAGTTGCTTACGCTCAGACGCCGCCCGCGCAGCCGACCATCGCGCCAAGTCCGTCGTTGGTCAAAGACGGCAAATGTTATGAGATTCGTACTTACATTGCCGCTCCGGGCAAATTGGAAGAACTGCACAAACGATTCCGCGATCACACGATCAAGCTTTTCAAAAAACACGGCATGGAAGTCGTTGGTTTTTGGGGGCCGACCGACAAGGAAAAAGGTTCGGAAAACACTTTGGTATACGTGATGGCTTATCCCAACCGTGAAGCTCGCAACAAAGCCTGGCAGGCTTTTGCCGCCGATCCCGATTGGCAGAAAGCCAGAGCCGAGAGCGAAAAGAACGGCAGGCTGACGGAAAAAGTCGAGTCTGTGATTCTGAGCGCGACTGATTATTCGCCGATCAAGTAATTGGAGCGCGAGCATTCTGCTCGCAAGATAAAAATGAACGGAGCCGAGACTTTAATCAGTACGCTGGTGGCTGCCGGTGTGAACGTCTGTTTTGCCAATCCAGGCACGACCGAAATGCCAATGGTTCAGGCGTTGGATACCGTGCCGGGAATGCGAGCCGTGCTGTGTCTTTTTGAAGGCGTGGCGACAGGCGCGGCGGATGGTTTCGCGCGAATGTCAGAAAAGCCCGGATTGACCTTGCTGCATCTGGGGCCGGGTTTCGCCAACGGCATAGCTTACCTTCACGACGCCAGGCGCGCGCGTTCGCCGATCATCAATTTGATCGGCGATCACGCTTCCTGGCATTTGCCAGCGGACGCGCCGTTGACCAGCGACATAGTTTCGCTGGCCAATCCGGTTTCCAACTGGGTTCGTCGCAGCAAGTCAGCCGAAGAAATTGCCGGCGATGCGGCGGAAGCCGTCGGCGTCGCTTCGATCAAGCCGGGCAGCATTGCCACGTTGATCGTCCCGCACGATGCTCAATTGGAATCTGCGAGCGGAGCGGTTGAACTGAAAACCGTCTCATCGCCACCAGCCGTTGGCGATGAAGCGATCAAACTTTCGGCTGAAACTTTGCGCGGGGAATCCGCGGCTCTTTTTCTCGGAGCGTATGCTTTGCGCGAACGCGGTTTGAAAGCCGTCGCCCGCATTGCCGCCGCGACGGGTTGCAAATTGATTTGCGAAAGTTTTCCTGCCAGATGGGAACGCGGAATCGGAACGCCAGCGATTGAACGCCTGCCTTACTTTCCCGAAGCTGCAATCGCCGCGCTCGCGCCGTACAAATCAATCGTGCTGGCCGGAGCGCGCTCGCCGGTTTCATTCTTCGGTTATCCGGGCGTGCCGAGCTATTTCATTTCGTCCGATCAGAAAACTGTCACTCTGGCTTCGCCGATTGAAGATGTCGAAGCGGCGCTCGAAGCTTTGGCCGATGCTCTGAAAGCGCCGAACGAAGTCACGACGAACTCGGTTTTGCAAATCCCGACGTTGCCAACAGGCAAACTGACGCCGGAAACCTTGTCGGCGACAGTCGCCGCGTTGCTGCCTGAAAACAGCATTGTCATGGATGAAAGCAACACCAGCCTGGGGCCGTTTCTGGCGACGGCTCAATCGGCGCGACGGCACACGGTTTTGACTCAACCGGGCGGTGCGATTGGTTTGGGATTTCCTTGTTCGACCGGAGCCGCCATCGCCTGTCCCGACCGCACAGTCATCAATCTGCAATCCGACGGCAGCGGAATGTACACGGTTCAATCGCTGTGGACTCAGGCTCGCGAACAGCTCAACGTCAAAACGATTATCTGTAACAACGCCAGCTATCGAATACTCGGAATCGAATTGATGCGCGCCGGAGTCAAGGAGTTCAGCCCTTTGGCCAAAAGCCTGATCGGTTTGAACAATCCGCCGATTGACTGGGTCAGCGTCTCGAAAGGATTGGGCGTTCCCGCTGTGCGCGTGGATTCAGCGGAATCGTTGGCGAAGGAATTTAGCAAAGCTCTGGCCGAACCCGGCCCGCAGTTGATCGAAGCGGTTTTGTAAGCGCGAATTGGATGTTCGCTAACTTATTCGCGAAAGTATTTAAGGACTGGAGCGGAAATAACTCTACCAATTTATGGAATCGCCCAAAGTGGTAGCGCAATCCTGCCAAGGTTGCGCTGCTTCTCAATCAGTCTTCTTGAGAACCGGCGCAACC
>CAYRQB010000603.1:0-2260 GCA_964426025.1 uncultured Heliomicrobium sp. | reverse complement strand
GGCGTGCCGGTTTCGGCTCACGCCACGACGCCTGAAGGCATGCGCCGAGCGACATTGGCCGGAGTCGAAACCATCGAACACGGCGACGAAGGCACGCCCGAAGTGTTTCGCTTGATGAAAGAAAAAGGCGTCGCGCTGTGCCCTACGCTTTCGGTCGGCAATCAAGCGCGCAAACCAGCGATGATGAAAGCCGCTCTGGAAGCAGGCGTGACAATCATCGCCGGAAGCGATGTCGGAGTTTTCCCGCACGGCGATAACGCGCGCGAACTGGAAGCGATGACCAGATTCGGAATGAAGCCGATTGACGTTTTGCGTTCGACGACATACACCAACGCGCGAGCGCTGCATCTGGAAAACAAGATCGGTTCGGTCAAAGCCGGATTGCTGGCCGACCTGATTGCCGTCGAAGGCGATCCGACACTTGACGTATCGGCAGTCCGCAAAGTTCGTCTGGTAATGAAAGGCGGCAAACTTTACAAACCTTTTTGACTTTTGAGCAAAGGAGTAGTCAATGAAATTGCGAACTCGATTGGAAACAAACACGGGACGGCGGGATTTTCTGAAAACTTCGGCGATGGGAGTCGGCGCGATGATCTCTTCGTCGCGATTGGCTTCGGCAAAAGTTTTGGGAGCCAACGACCGCGTACGCATCGGAGCTATCGGAACCGGCGGACGCATGCGAGGTTTGCTGAACCATTTCAAAAATCAACCGGACACTGAAATTGTCGCGCTGTGCGACGTTTACCAACCGAACATCGAACGAGCGGCAAGCACGGTTGGAATTCCAAACGCCAAACAACTCAAAGATTATCGCGCCTTGCTGGACGACAAAAACATTGACGCCGTGGTTATCGCCACGCCGGATCATTGGCACGTCAAGATCACTTCGGACGCCGTCGCCGCAGGCAAAGACGTTTACGTCGAAAAACCCATCACTCACACGATGGAAGAAGGCGACGGAATCATCAAAACCGTCGAAGCGTCAAAGCGCGTCGTTCAAGTCGGCATGCAGCAACGAAGCTGGCAGCATTTCATCGAAGGCAAACAGATTATTGACGAAGGCAAGCTCGGCCAGATCACGACCGTGCGAATGTGGTGGTATCAGAACTATCCGGCCAGCGGGCATTCCAGCAAACTTGCCTACGACAAACTGGATCAGAAAGCCTGGCTAGGCAAAGCGCCCGCTCAGGAAATCACCCCCGCCAAATTTTACTGGTGGCGATGGTATTGGGATTTCGGCGGCGGCGCGTTGACCGATCTGATGTGCCATTGGATTGACGTGGTTCATTGGTATCAGGGCGTGACGACGCCAACTACGGCCACGACCATCGGCAACCGGTACGTGCTTGATTGGGAATGCCCGGACACGATCAATTGCGTGCTGGAATACCCGAAGAACTTCACGGCCAGTTATCACGGCACGATGTCCAGCAGCATTGACGACGGCGGCCTGGAATTGCGCGGCACGAAAGCGACAATGAAGCTCGACCGCGAACGGCTGGCGGTTTACCCCGAAACCGGCCAGGGGTTCAGCCGCGCAGGCGATTCCAAACACAGCATACTGATTCCATCGAAAGGCGACGGAACCTTCACGCACATTCGCAACTTCCTGGACTCGGTTAAGAGCCGCAAGACTCCGACCGCCGACATTCGCGTCGCAGTCGAAGCCGCACGCGCTGCGCATCTGGGCAATCTGGCATTGAAACAGGCGCGAACTATTCGCTGGAACGCGCAACAAGCAAAAGTGGAAAGTTAAGGAATTGAATCGCTATGAAAAAGCAAACATCTCCATCCACGTCAAATGTCTCTCGCCGTTGGTTCATTGAACAATGCGGCGTCGGTATGGGCGCGCTGGCGCTGAATCATCTGTTGTCGAGCGCCGGTTACGCGCAAGCAGCGCAAAATCCGCTGGCGCCGAAAAAGCCGCACTTCGCGCCGAAGGCCAAGAACGTCATTTACCTGTTTATGGCTGGCGGGCCGAGCCACATGGAATTGTTCGACAACAAACCGACGCTGGCCAAATTCGACGGCACGCTGCCGCCTGCGGATTTGCTGAAAGGTTATCGAGCGGCATTCATCAATCCGAACTCAACGCTGCTGGGGCCGAAATTCAAGTTCGCCAAATACGGCCAGTCGGGCGCGGAAATCTCTGAGCTTCTTCCCTACACCGCGCAGATCGTTGACGACATCACCATAGTCAAAGGCATGGTGACGGACGCTTTCAATCACGCTCCGGCGCAATTGATGATGAACACAGGCG
>CAYRQB010000602.1:0-2271 GCA_964426025.1 uncultured Heliomicrobium sp. | reverse complement strand
AAACGCTGAGTTCATACGCTTCGGCCAGATGCATCGGAATACTTACATCTGCTCTCCGCGATTGCTGAGAGAAACTTTGCAAATGCGCCAGCATCCGAACGTTCTTTTTGCCGGACAGATTTCCGGGATAGAAGGTTACACAGAAGCAATGGCGACGGGGATGATTGCCGGAATGAACGCGGCGCGGTTGGCCTCGAATCTGGAAACATCGGCTCCGCCGCGCGAATCGGCGACGGGTTCGTTGGCCTTTTATCTGGCCAATGCCGACGCAAAAAACTTTCAACCGGCAAACACGACGTTTGCGCTGTTGCCGCCGCTTGAAACTGAAATTCGCAGACAGGCGAAACGCAAAGCCGACCGCCATCGTATTCAAGTCGAGCGCGGATTGCAGGCATTCAACGATTGGCTAAACCGAATTGACGAAGCGAAACAGGTTCTTCACGCATGAAAATCAAAAGGCAAAAGGCAAAAGGCAAAAGGCAAAAAATCGCGGCGATAATTTTGCTGTCGGCGTGTGCGGCGTTGCTAATGGTTCTGCCCTCTGTTCTCAGTCAAAGCGGGCGTCCGGGTCAGGAGCAAAAGAAACCGAAGGTCGTTCCGCCCAATACCCCGCAACCGAAAATCCGCGTTCCCGAAAATTTGCCGCAAAATCCGCCGAAGAAGGACGAAGAAGACACCATTCGCATCAACAGCGATCTGGTCACGGTGGTCGCCACCATTTCAAAAAAATCGCCGACCTCGCCGCTGGATTTGCAACAGGAAGATTTCGAGATTCTGGAAGACGGCGTTCTGCAGGAAATTGCCAATTTCGCTCGTGACGCTGAACAGCCGTTGAATCTGGTCATGCTTTTCGACACCAGTTTGAGCGTGACGCAGAAGTTGGCGTTTGAAAAACGCGCGGCTTCGAAATTCTTCGAACGAGTCATTCGTCCTCAAGATCGCGCGGCAATCTTTTCCGTTTCCACCGATGTCAGTGTCGTCCAGGATTTCACCAACAAAGTTCCGTTGTTGATTCAGGCGACCAAACAAATGAAAGCTCAGGGCGCGACTTCGCTGTACGACGGAATTTATCTGGCTTCCGATTACCTGAACGCCGCGCAAGGCCGCCGCATCATCGTCATAGTTTCCGACGGCGGCGACACCACCAGCGACAAAGGATTGCTGGACGCGCTGAAGAATGCTCAACAATCGGATGCGGTTGTTTATTCCGTTTACACAGGGAATTTCGGCTTTTCGCAGAACCTGCGCGATCTGGCCGGCGAACGCGCGCTGGAAACATTGGCCAGTGAAACCGGCGGCGATGTTTTCCGTCCGCGAGCCACACCCGGCACGCAAGGCGAAGAAATTGACCAGCAATCGTTGAAGGAACTCGACCAGGCGTTTGCCAGTCTGGCCGAACAATTGCGAACGCAATTCATTCTGGGCTTTCTTTCGACCAACGAAAATCGCGACGGTTCTTATCGCAAACTTGCCGTGCGTGTGAAAAAGGCCGGTTACACAGCGCGAGCGCGCGCAGGGTATTACGCTCCGAAATGAGCCGCGAACGATTCTGAAAACCGTCTCGCTTCCATGACGCCATTAACCGACCGTGTTACAATCCCGCCGCTCAATAGGGACTCTATTCAATCTTTCAACAACGATTCACGACAGCTCGCTTCATTTCATCATTATCATAGCTAACCGGGAAGTCAGTCGTTTGTGGTCGGTGTTCATAATTACCCGAGGTTTTATGTTTTATGCAGGCGGACATAATTCTTATTCGCACAGTCTTTACGCTCATCCTTGTCATTGCCGGAGCGTTGATTCAGCCGATACCGGATTGGATCGGCAAAGAGTTCGGTTTGCCCGGAGGTTCTCGGCTGTTGTCGGCAGCAGCCGGAGCAGTGCTGGCAAGCGGAATTATCTTCTTTGAACTTCGCATTCGCCGCGCTTCGCTGAAAACGCTTATCGGCGCGGCCATCGGTTCCATACTGGGAATCATCGGCGCTTCATTGATGGGATTTCTGATTACGGCTCAACCGTGGGATCAACCAATCAAATCTTTTCTGACGCTGACTTTGACCTTGTTTATGTCTTATGTAGGGTTGTTGGTCGGCGCGGCGAAGGGCGATTACCTTGATCTTTCGGCGCTTGGCGGAATCCTCAGCGACCGCCAGACTAAACTCAGCTACAAGATTCTGGACACCAGCGTGATCATTGACGGGCGCGTCGCCGATATCGCCGAAGCCGGTTTTATGGGCGGCACGATTCTGATCCCTCAATTCGTTCTGC
>CAYRQB010000601.1:439-2291 GCA_964426025.1 uncultured Heliomicrobium sp. | reverse complement strand
ACGTACATCGTGTCGGCATCTTTCGGATCGGCAAAAATGTGAGTGTAATACCAGGCGCGCTGGCGCAGGTTGCGGCTTTCGTTGACTTTCGACCAGGTCGCACCTGCGTCGTTTGAACGGAACACTCCGCCGTCGTTGGCTTCGACAATGGCGTAAATGCGGTCAGAGTCCGCTGGCGAAACGGCGACGCCAATGCGTCCGAGCGTGCCTTTGGGCAAGCCGGGATTGCGCGAAATGTCAGTCCAGGTGTCTCCGCCGTCGGTTGATTTCCACAAACCGCTGTCAGGGCCGCCGCTTTCCAAACTGTATGGCGTGCGTTTGGCTTCCCAGATGGCGGCGAACAGCACGTTCGGATTGTTCGCGTCCATGCTCAGATCAACCGCCCCGGCCTTGTTGGATTTGAAAAGGACGCGCTGCCAGGTTTTGCCGCCGTCTTTGCTGCGGAACACGCCGCGCTCGTCGTTGGTTCCGGCCGCATGTCCAAGCGCGGCAACATAAACCACATCGGGATTTTTTGGATGAATGCGAATGCGACTGACAATGCGGCTGTCTTCCAATCCGACGCGACGCCAGGTTTTGCCTGCGTCCAAGGATTTATAAACTCCGTCGCCGTGCGAGAAATTGCCACGAATGCAGGCTTCCCCCATGCCGACGTAAACAACATTTGGATCGGATTCGCTGACGGCAATTGCGCCGACCGTTCCCGTGCCGAATCCCTGGCCGTCAGAAACCGGAATCCAGTTTTCTCCGCCATCGGTGGTTTTGAAAACTCCGCCTCCGACTCCACCGAAGTAAAACACGTTGGGTTGCGAACTGACGCCAGTTACCGCAATCGAACGCCCGCCGCGAAACGGCCCAATGTTGCGCCATCGCAAACCGGTCAGCGGATTTGATGATGAAGCCTGTTGGGCTTGAGAAGTTGTGAATTTGAAAATCGCCGCCGCGCCTAATAACAGCGCGAAGATGGCCAGAATCGTCAATGGCCGCGAAAAACGAAAGTGGGTTTTCATCGCTATGAACCTCGCTTGGTTGGTGGAATCGGGAAGCGCACGAGGAGCCGAAAGCCTGACTTCATCGTCTCTTTTTTCTCGTGTGACTTCGCAAATGGATTGATTGTTATCGGGAATTCGTGCGGGCAGATGATAACGCGCCACCGCTGTTTTGTTGAAGCTTGCATCAGGCTCTTTTTAATCAATTTTTTCGGCCACAGAGTGCACAGAGAACGCCGAGGAAGATCAACCAAGATGTTATCCTCGGTGATCTCTGTGGCTGAAAATGTTTATGCCTTTGGATTACATCGCATGTTCTGAAGCTTCGTCGAATCCCGGTCGAATAAAATCGCGCGCTTCGGGGAATTCGAGTTCCAGCTCCAATCGCAATTCAGAAAGCATTCCGGCAAAGCGCATGATTTCCCGCGCGCGCTCCGGCCAGAACATCTGCACTCGCCCCCAGGACAGCAGCGAACGATCAATGCCGATCAGCGCGACCTTGATCCGCCCGTCGTCGTGTTGTTGCTGACGATCATGTATCTGCTCGATTTTTTCGACGGCCAGCACGCTGACCAGTTTGGCCGCAGGCAGGAACTGATACCAGCGTATGATTTCAATGGCGTCTTCGACATCTTCGGGCAGCAATTGATCGGAAACGATTTCGCCGCCGGCTTTGGCTTTCTGCAATCGTCGCTGCAAAGCGGCTTCGTTGCGGTTGAACCAGCGTTCGACGACCAGGCCGTAATGTTCCGCAGCCCGCGACAGATGATGGTTGAAAGCGGTTTTAAATTGCTGACGGTTTACTTCATCGGCTTCTTCCAGCGATTCCTGAAATTCCGGCGAATGAATGTCAATGCCCTGTT
>CAYRQB010000601.1:0-429 GCA_964426025.1 uncultured Heliomicrobium sp. | reverse complement strand
ATAGCGATTTGAAACGAATTTTCCACCGTTTGCCAAAATCGCGCATTTTCGGCGTCGCGATTTGTCGGATCGAAACCCTGCTCATCCTGCATCATCTGCAACTGAGCGTAATTCAGACAGCGCGAAGTGAACGGGCAACGCTCGCACCACCGGTCACAGTAATTGTATATGCCTTCGATGAAGCGCGGGTCTTCGGCAAGTTCGATCAGGTCGTCGGCGTTCATTGGCTCTCCTGATTCATCTGGCTGTCAGAGTTTTGATTCGTTCCCGAATTTCGTTCACTGTTTGGTCGTCGCGGCGATATTCGTTTTCGATGTATCTGAGCAGTTTTTGATAAGCGGCGACCGCTTTTTGGCGGTCGCCGCTTTGTTCCGCCGTTCGAGCCGCGCCGAGCAGCGAGTTGTATTCGACTCCGTTCGGGTTGGCGAT
>CAYRQB010000600.1:0-2296 GCA_964426025.1 uncultured Heliomicrobium sp. | reverse complement strand
ATCAAAACATCCAAATTGTCCTCATAGAAAGGAGACGAGTATGGCAGCAGAAACTGTCCCATATGGCCGTATGACACAGCGGCCACCGGCGGTCAAGGAAGTACACGTTGTATGGATAACAGCGGGTTTGGGTTGTGATGGGGATTCAGTTTCGATCACCGCCGCAACTCAACCAAGCGTCGAAGACGTTGTGATGGGTTCAATTCCCGGCTTGCCCAGGGTTCACCTGCACAATCCGGTGCTGGCTTATGAAGTTGGCGACGATTTCATGCAATATTGGTACAAGGCCGCCGCCGGGGAATTGGAACCTTTTGTGTTGGTCGTCGAAGGCTCGATCCCGAACGAAAAAATCAACGGCGAAGGTTACTGGGCGGCGCTCGGAACCGACGCAGAAACCGGTCAGCCAATAACCACCAACGAATGGATTGATCGTCTGGCTCCGAATGCATTGGCCGTGGTCGCCATCGGAACTTGCGCCACTTACGGCGGATTGCATGCGATGGAAGGAAACCCGACCGGCTGCATGGGGTTGGCGGATTATCTGGGCTGGGATTGGAAATCAAAAGCCGGTCTTCCCATCGTCAACGTGCCCGGATGTCCGGTTCAACCGGATAATTTCATGGAAACGATTCTTTATCTGCTTTATCAGGTTGCAGGGTTGGCGCCGATGATTCCATTGGATGAAGCCTTGCGTCCGAAATGGCTGTTCGGCAACACGGTTCATGAAGGTTGCGACCGCGCCGGTTATTACGAGCAGGGAGATTTCGCCAGCGAATATGGTTCGCCAAAATGCATAGTCAAACTGGGTTGCTGGGGGCCGGTCGTCAATTGCAACGTCCCCAAACGCGGTTGGATGGCGGGAATCGGCGGATGTCCTAACGTCGGCGGAATTTGCATCGGCTGTACGATGCCCGGTTTCCCGGACAAGTTCATGCCGTTTATGGATGAGCCTCCGGGCGCGAAGCTTTCCTCCAGTGCGGTCGGTCTTTACGGCAAGGCAATCACCGCACTGCGAAGCATGACCAACGCCACGCTCAACAAAGAGCCGAAATGGCGGCACGCGCGCGCCGAACTGACCACAGGTTATCGGCCACGATCCTATTAAAGCAACGAAAAGGAGCAACAGCTATGGCTACAGCAACGAAATCCAAATCGGGTTCTGCCGCGGCTGATCGGAAACTGGTCGAGATGAATTGGGACCCGATCACGCGCATTGTCGGCAGTTTGGGGATTTACACCAAGATTGATTTTGAAAACCGCGAAGTCGCCGAATGCCACAGCACGTCTTCGATCTTTCGCGGCTACAGCATTTTCATGAAAGGCAAAGACCCGCGCGACGCTCATTTCATCACCAGCAGAATTTGCGGCATCTGCGGAGACAATCACGCCACCTGCGCGACCTACGCCCAGAACATGGCCTTCGGAGTTCAACCTCCTGCGATTGCCGAATGGATCGTCAATCTGGGCGAAGCGGCGGAGTATATGTTCGATCACAACATCTTTCAGGATAATCTGGTCGGCGTGGATTTCTGCGAACAAATGGTCAAGGAAACCAATCCGAGCGTCTGGGAAAAAGCCAAAAAGAAAGAAGCGCCGAACGCCAGGCTTCACGGTTACAAAACCATCGCCGACATCATGACGGCGCTCAATCCGTTCAGCGGAGAATTTTATCGCGAGACGCTGCACGTCAGCCGTTACACGCGCGAAATGTTCTGCCTGATGGAAGGCCGACACGTGCATCCTTCGACGCTTTATCCCGGCGGAGTCGGCACAGTGCCGACGGTTCAGCTTTTCACCGATTATCTGGTCAGGCTGATGCGCTATTGCGAATTCATGAAGAAGGTCGTTCCGCTGCACGACGATCTTTTCGATTTCATGTACGAAGCTCTGCCCGGTTACGAAAAAGTCGGGCAACGACGCGTGCTGCTTGGTTGTTGGGGATCGTTCAACAATCCTGACGTTTGCGATTACACATACAAGAACATGGCCGATTGGGGACGCGCGATGTACGTCACACCCGGCGTGGTCGTTGACGGCGAATTGGTGACAACCAGTCTGGTGGACATCAATCTTGGCATTCGCATCCTGCTCGGCAGTTCGTATTACGACGATTGGGACAACGCCGAAACTTTCGTCAAACAAGACCCGCTCGGCAATCCCGTTGATCAGAAACATCCCTGGAATCAGACGACGATTCCAAAACCGCAAAAACGCGATTTCGACGGCAACTACACCTGGGTTATGTCGCCGCGCTGGTTCGACAAACGCACGAAAGATCATCTGGCGCTGGACACGG
>CAYRQB010000599.1:0-2304 GCA_964426025.1 uncultured Heliomicrobium sp. | reverse complement strand
TCTCAGCAACGGGAAATTCGCCTGCGTGCCAGAAATCTGGCGTGGCGGACTCTTGTGCCTGAAGAGACATTCGACCACAATCCTTTACCTGAAGCTGTTCGGATCAGCGATACGATTGCCCACGTCCAGGATCATTTACAGGAGAGAGCCAGAGTCGCACAAACCGTCCGCAATGACTTTGTTGCTGAGAAAATTCACTCCCGCGAAATAGAGTTGGAGAAGTCAAAAATCGATCAAGTTTCATCTCAGGTAATAAAGGGAAGACCTGAACAGTTTGTTCAATCAGTATCTGATTCACTCAGCCCTGCCGATGTACACAAGCTGGCGGAACTTGATCTTTACGCGTCACAAACTCGTGAAGACATTTATCGTGCCTTTGAATTACTTGACGTTCAACGCCGCAATTTTGAACTGGCTCGCGCGCACGATCAATCCCTGACCCACGGGACAAATGTTCAGCCTCGCATTGTGCAGGCACAAGCCGAGAGGCTGGCTACAGCCGGAACTGAGCGATCACAAGCTATGCCCCTCGATAAATTGATACCGGTTGTGGCCCCAGAGGCTCAGCATGTAAAGGCCGAGATTCAATCTGAAAAAACGCTCGTTATTATTTCCTCAAGTAGAGTTCAGTCCGACCAGGAGTGGCACTTCGACAGCTTACGCGAGGTTCTTGGCAATCCATCAAGCTTGTCTAAGTCTGATACCCCTTCACACAATCATTTGCCGCATCAACAGGCCGATCATGACATTGTACAGGAGCGTTGAAGCCAGCTACGCACCCGCCATTTCGATCCGCGTATGTTTTTCCGCCGCGCGATTGGCCGTCAGCACGGCCAGTGCCGACTGCATCGCTTTTTCAGGGCCGCAACGCACCGATTTGCCCGTGCGCACCGAAGCGCAGAATTCAGCAATCTCGTTCCGGTAGGAAATGTTCCTGTCCACTTGCCAAGTCGTCGCGGCATTCACCGTGCGGCCAGGCGCGTCCGCCGGGCGCGTGGCTGATGAGTCAGCAACCGGCGCGACGGTTTGTCGTGAAACCTCGACTTTGGTTGTTGCCGCTTCGCCTTCGTAAAACAGATAAACCTCCGTCTCGTTTTGCAGAATCAGCGTGCCTTTCGTGCCGAAGAACATTTCGTAATGGTCTTCAATGGCGTTCGATTCAATTGAAGAAAACGTCGCGGCGCTTCCGCTCGGATATTCCAGCGTGGCGTAAACGTGATCGAAGACTTCGCGCCCGTCGTTGTGGCGCGCAATGCTGCCCGTCCCATAAGCAGCAGTCGGTGGACTTCAAAAAAACCAGTTCGTCGCCGTAATCAAATGGCTGCCCAGTTCGGCGGTCAGTCCTTCGGAATATTGTTTGTAAAGCCGCCAGTTCACCAGATGTTCCCAATCGGCGTACCCCAAACAGCTCGGATTGAAATCGGGCGCAGGCAGTTCTTTTTTGCGCCGCCAATTGGCGTTGTGATGTCAGACCAGCCGTGCGAATTTTTAGCAGGCGATTGTTGCGCTTCGCGGCTTCGATTATGCGCAAGCAAACGGCTTCGCTTTTGGCCATCATTTTTTTGCAGCCCGCGTCCAGACAGCCAACGGGAATATCGGCGTACGACCACAGCGGCCTGGCGATGATGACGGCCTCGAGGTCTTCCATTTGCAGCATCTCGAGCCAATCGTCATATTCTTTCGGTTGCGGCCAGCCGTTTTCTGCATCATCTCGGCGACTGTGCGCCGCCGTTTCGGATTGATGTCGCAGATGGCGCGTAAATCAATCAGTTCTTTCTGCCATTGCCCGATCAAGCCGCGTCCCATTCCACCTGTGCCAATCACAGCCGCTTTGACGGGGCCGTTTGTGACCGCTGTAACGCCAAGCGCAGCCAATGCCGGCGTGCCAGCCAATGCTTTCAGGAAGTTTCGTCTACCATGTTCTTTTTGTTCGTCAGTGAGATTCATGGTCAACCCGTTTCTTCTTTCAAATCATGGCCTCGCCGCTTGCCGTTCTATGCGATTGGCGAACAACATGTCCAATCCGGCGATTGCACCAGTGTTGATTACCAGCAGCAGCGCTACTGCGGCGGCTTCGATCAGTGTCTTGTTGACAATCAGATGCGCGCCTTCGCTGCCGGGCTGCTGTGCTTCGGCCAGAGGAACCATCAGCAAGTAAAACAGCGACAGCAATGACAGCGCACCCCAGCAACCTGCGCGAGTGAACGGCCCCAACATCAGCGACAGCCCGCACAACACAAGGCCGATTTTGACCGACCAATCCAACATGCCAGTTCAGCCAGCATCAAACAATCGCTGAAAAAG
>CAYRQB010000598.1:0-2312 GCA_964426025.1 uncultured Heliomicrobium sp. | reverse complement strand
GTTGGGCGAGTTGCATTTCGCGGCTATGCCGCCCGAGGTGCGGCAAGTCTGCGCCTTGCCGCACATCGGGCGGCATAGCCGCTTGCACGTCATCCTTACCAATCGTTTTCTATGGCTTTCTTTTTCTGGCAATCAGCCATACCTGAGAGGCCAGATGTGCGGGCAACCACGGCAGCGGCGAACTGATCTGCCTTTCAATTTGAAATCGTCGGGTGAGCAATTCGCGCAGCGCCATCCAATTGAATCCTTTGTGATCGTGAAATCCGCTGCCGTCTTGATGACGGTGAATCGGGCGCGCGATGTGTTGCTGCCGTCCGGCGAAAATGCTCGCCACGTATTCCCGCCAGGTGTAAGGCGCAATGCCCGGATAATCGCCTATGCCGCGCCAACCGGCGATGTGACGCGCAGCTTGTTTGACAACCATCGGCAATCCGGTTTCGACCGGCACGCTGACGAACAATCGCCCGTTCGCGGCCAGCAATCGCACAAATTGATCCAGCACAGATTCAAGCTCGACAACGTGTTCCAGAACTTCCATGCAGAAAATCGAATCGTAAGCTTCTCGATGTTTTGCTTCGTTCAATTCGTCAATCCGCATGAAATCCAGTCCCGCCTTGTTCCCGAACCTTGCCCGGCAATCGCGCACTCCGTCCGCGCCGAGTTCGGCGCCGATGGCCGTGGACGGAGCCGTTGCTTGTCCCATCAACAAAGCCAGAAAAGTTCCGTCGCCGCATCCGTAATCCAGCACTCGCCCGCCTAAGCAATCGCGCGCCAGTTCCAGGCCAATCTCGAAACGGCTGCGATGCGCCCAGGCAATCAACCGGTCTTTGCAAAAAATCTGTTTGCGAGCGAAATGACCTTCGCTCAATGATTCGTCGAATTGTGTCATCGTAACCGGACTTTACCAGGTCGCTACCGCTCCCTGTACCGCCTCCCTCATCACATTCGCCAAAATGCCATCCAATCGTTCCGCCAGCAGATCGTATTCAAAATGCCGCCGAGCCAATTCAACGCTTGCCGCCGAACATTGCAATCGCTCCGGCTGGTCAATCAACTCGCGGATTCTTTCCGCCAGCCGTTGCGGATAAAGCCGATCCCAATCGCCGTCGTATTCGACCAGCATTTCCGCTGGCAGAACCAGAGCCGCTTCGCCGACATTGCTGGCCAGCACAAATCGCCCGTTGGCCAGATAAAGCGGCAGTTTGCCTGTCGTCCGCACCTGCCCGGCCAGATTGTTGGTTTGCGTGGACAAACACACATCAATCACATTCAACTGCCCGGGCAATTGGTCATAAGGCACATAGCCCCGGAACTTCACTCGATCTTCGATTCCGTATTCGCGGCATTTCGCCCGCAACCGTTCGATGCCCGATCCGTTGCCGATCATCACACCAGTGACGGGCAAATCGCCAAGCAAACGAATCGCCTCGACCAATTCCATTCCGTAACACCATTGCAAACGCTCGCTCCAAACCGAAGAACCGACCAGACCAACAGTCAACACATCATTCAAACCCGATTCACAGCGAAAAACCTTCACATCCTGCGGAGCGAATTGCCGCGTGACGACTCCGTCCTGAATCACCTCAGAAGCAATGCCGCGCGCGGCCAGATGGCGTTGATGAAAAGTTCCGCGCACTACGATGCGGTCGGCGTATCTCAGCGAAAATTCTTCCAACACCCAGGTCAGAAACAATCCCAATCGCCCGCGCATTCCGCTCGCCCTCGCCAATTCGTAGATCGCATCGCCGGTTTCAATTACCAATCGGTTGCGAAACAGCAGTTTGTATAACGCCGCCGCCATCACGCCCGAATAGCTCATATCGAAAACGTAACTGACCGCCGGACGCGTCCTGACCAGAAAAACAAAGAAGCTGAAAATCGCCGCCAGCTTCTGCCCCGCGCGATAAGCCAGACGAATGTCGTATCGTTCAGCCAAGCGTTCGGCAAACGAGCGCGCGCGCTCATCCAAAGCGCCCCCCGGTTCCGCATTGATCAGAAAAGTTATGGTGTTCAAAAAGAGAGATTCCTTTTCCAAACCTGATTCATCAGGTTTTCCCGTAGGGCAGTTAGGCCGGTTCTTCGAGAACCGGTTGGTTGCGCGGGAATTTGAGCAGCGCGCTTCAGCGTGCTTCTTAAACTGGCTTTAGCTGCTAATAAAATTCTCGCCAGCCGTCAAACGGCTGGCCTAATTGCCTTAACAGGAAAGCTCGCTCAAAGCGGGCTTAGCTTCGACCTGCATTGCGGTTACTTGGCTATAAACCTGCTCCACCGCATCAACCACCGAATCCCATCCGTGCCGTTTGGCGGTG
>CAYRQB010000597.1:0-2323 GCA_964426025.1 uncultured Heliomicrobium sp. | reverse complement strand
ACCTGCCTAAGGTCATCCGTCACTCCGTGACGAAGAGGACTGAGCAGTTACAAGAGATCAATCAAATGCCGCAAGAATACCTGCCCAATTTGCTGCGATTGGTTCGGGTTTTCCGTGAAAGCGTCGTTCTTAAACCAGCGCCCGATAGCTTCCGGCAAGGATGGGCTGAAGCGATGAATGGTGAAACGCAGCCAATATCCAAGTTATCGTATGGAATAGATTCCGAATAAAATTTAGATCAAGAACCACGATGCTTGAGGAGGAATGATGTCACGAAAATTGCTTTTAGCTGTTTTGATCTTTTGCGCGCTCAGCCAACCTGCACGCGTTCAAGACAAACAGCTACCCAAAACGGCCAGCGAATCTCAGGCGTCGCAGCAATCTCAAGTAACCAAACCTGACCGTTCGCAAACCCAGCCCAAACCGGCTGAGCGCGCGCTGACGGCGGAACAATTCGCCGCGCTGAGCCAAAAGCTTTCAGAACCCGGCGGTTATTTCGACACTGACAATCTGATCTCCAACGAATCTTCCTACCTGCACGTGATGGGCAAAATGCGCGCGATGAACGTTTCGGGCGGCGCTTTCATAGGCGTCGGACCGGATCAAAGCTTTTCCTACATCGCGCAGATTCGACCCAACATAGTTTTCATGACCGACATCCGCCGCGACAATCTGTTGCAGCACCTGCTGTTCAAATCGCTCTTTGCGATGGCTCGCAACCGCGTGGAATACCTCTGCCTGTTTCTGGGCAAACCAGTCCCCTCCGATCTGAAAGCCTGGGATTCGCGCAGCATCAAAGACATTGCCGCTTACATTGACAAAGTTCCGAAGGAACAAAAACTTTTTGACGCTGCTCAAAACGCCCTTCTGGCAAAGGTGAAAAGCTTCGGGCTGAAGCTGACAGATTCCGAACTGGAAAACATCAAACGGATTCATCTGGCATTTTTCACCGACGGGCTGGATTTGAAATTCACCAGCCGTGGACGTTCGCCGCGTTTTTATTACCCGAATTACCGCGACCTGATGCTGGAAACGGATTTGACCGGCAAACAGTGCAATTATCTTTCTAGCGAAGACGATTTCCGGTTTTTGAAATCCTTGCAAGAGCGCAATCTGGTTATCCCTGTGGTAGGAAATCTGGCAGGCAATCACGCGCTGAAAAGCATCGCCGCTTATCTGAGAGAAAGCGGCGAGCGAGTTTCGGCCTTTTACACTTCCAACGTGGAGTTTTACCTGATGCGCGGATACAGGGGAGACGATTTCGATCAGTTCGCCAAAAACGTTTTGGCTCTGCCGCGCAACGAACGCAGCGTCATCATCCGCAGCTACTTCAACGGCACGTGGGGCTATTCGCATCCGCAATCGGTCAGCGGTTATTACAGCACTCAGCTATTGCAAACGATGGACAGCTTCGTCAAAGAGTTTGCGGCGGGTGGCTACGAATCCTATCAGGACTTGATCGGCAAACATTCGCTGGATTTGCGATAAACAAAGTGGGACAAGCTGCCAGCTTGTCCTTGCATTCTTTTGATAGAACAATGCTTTCCAGCCAGATACCTGACAAGCTGGCAGCTTGTCCCACTTCAAAGGTGAGCCATATGCCAACTTCCGCACGTCCCGGCCAAAAGACCGCAATGATCAGCAGCACCTCGCTCGATCTGCCCGAACACCGCAAACAAGTCGTCGAAGCCTGCCTGCGCGAAAGCGTCTTCCCCATCGGCATGGAGCAATTGCCTGCGAGAGATGCCGACGCCGTCAAGGTTTCGATGGAAATGGTTGACCAAGCCGATATTTACATCGGCATCTTCGCCTGGCGATACGGTTGGGTGCCGGATGGAAAAGACGTTTCGATCACCGAGATGGAATTCAACCGAGCCGTCGAGCGCAGAATCCCGATTCTGGTGTTCCTGATTCACGACGGTCATCCGCTGACCATTCAAATGGTTGAAGCCAACGAAACCGCGCAAAAGCGGCTAGCTGATTTCAAAATTCGGGCTAGCGCTGGACGCCAACGAGGTCAATTCAAATCGCCCGAAGAGTTGCGCGGTTTGGTCATTCAAGCTCTGGCCGATTTGCGCCGTCGCGAAGAAGACGAAAAAGGAAAACCAGCGCCCAGCTTCCATCCGCATTACGACATTCCCGAACCGCCCGAACCGTTCATCGCGCATCCGTACACGCTTCTGCAAACGCGTCAGTTGATAGGCCGCCAAGCCGAGTTGAACCTGTTGACCGATTGGGTCGCCAAACCCGACGCCGAAGTTTACGCCGCGCGCATTCTGAACATCGTCGCGTTGGGTGGCGTAGGCAAAAGCGCTTTGACCTG
>CAYRQB010000596.1:0-2328 GCA_964426025.1 uncultured Heliomicrobium sp. | reverse complement strand
CGTGATGGCGATGACCTGATTCAAAAACTTAGGCTGTTCCAGATAATCAACCGGATCGGTTTCGTAAATTGAAGATGCAGCGGCGATTTGCAAACCGCCGTCGCTGAGCGCGGAAACGGCTTGCCGCAAATTGGCTTCGCGGTCGCCAAGGTTCGAACCTAATCCAAGATAAGCAATCTGACTCATTGACCAAAATTCAGAAATAGGGAACTATCCGAAGTTAACCGATTATCTTTATCAAGCGAGCTTCAGCATTTAGCACTTATGAAACGTAGTCAAGAGACACAGCAACAAGCGAAAGACATTGCCGTCATTTCAGCCAAAGGCGCAGAGCGTGCGCGCGATGGCCATTTATGGATTTATCGCAGCGATGTGACAAATCGTCCGAAAGTTGAAAGCGGTTCGGCGGTTCGGGTAACGGATAATCGCGGGCGGTTTATCGCCCGTGCGCATTTCGGCGCGGAATCAGAAATCACTTTGCGGTTAATTTCAAAGGAAGATGTTGAAATTGACCGCGAGTTCTGGCGGCGGCGATTGCTATCGGCGGCTGAATGGAGGCGGCGAGTCGTTGATGACACGAACGCCTATCGTTTGGTTCATGCCGAAGGAGATTTTTTGCCTGGTCTGATCATTGATCGTTACGATGATTGTTTCGTGCTTCAGACACTGACGCGCGGTATGGATGCGCTGAAACAGATGTGGGTTGAACTGCTGGTTGAACAGTTCCAGCCGCGAATGGTCATTGAACGCAATGACGCGAAAGTCCGCCAGCTTGAAGGCCTGCCGATGCTGAACTCTGTGCTTTATTCCAATGACGGCGAAACTGGCGTAGCGGAATTTTTAATCATCGAAAACGGCATCAGCTTTCAGGTTGACCTGCTGGAAGGGCAAAAGACAGGAGCGTTTCTGGATCAGCGCGAAAACCGCGCGGCGGCGGCAAATTACGCTGGCGGGCGAGGACTGGATTGTTTCAGCTTTCACGGTTCGTTTGCGTTGCATCTGGCCAGCGATTGCGATTCGGTGACGGCGATTGATATTTCCGAACCTGCCATCGAACGCGCGCGTCGCAACGCCGGATTCAATGGCATAACCAATATTGAATTCATCGCGGCGAACGTTTTCGACAAATTGCGCGATTATGACGACACCGGAGAAAGATTCGATACCATCGTGCTTGATCCTCCGGCCTTTGCCAAAAATCGCGGCGCTGTCGAATCGGCGTTGCGCGGATACAAGGAAATCAATTTGCGGGCTTTGCGGATTTTGAATCCCGGCGGAGTGCTGATCACCTGTTCATGCTCTTACCACGTCAGGGAAGATTTGTTTCTGGAAATGTTGATGGAAGCCGCGCGCGACGCCGGCCGAACGGTTCAGATCATCGAAAAGCGGACTCAAGGACGCGACCATCCAATCTTGCTGACCGTGCCGGAAACATATTATTTGAAATGCGCGGTGTTGAGAGTCATGGACTGAGTTCGTGAAGGGCAGTGGTTGGTATTTGATAAAAGCGCGTACCTGACGTCCGCGCTCAGGCCTTAGCTTTCGCTGTGATCTTCGCCGTCGTAATGCATTACGCGTGGTTCGTCCTCGACCTGGGTTTCAATGTGGACGGGCCGTCCCCACAATTTGAACACGTATTCCAGAACCTTGCGCGCGTAACGGACATCCAGTTCAGCGCCTTCAAAACGGTGGCGCAGATACAGTTCGCGGTTTCCGCGATAATCGCCATCGGTGATTTCAATGTAAGGGAAACCGAAATTGGTCATATTGGCCACCAGTTGATCGCGGACTTTTTGCCATCTTTTTTCCGTCACCGTCCACTCTTCTTCTTCAACCAATTCGTAAACGAACAAATCCAGTTTTTCGCACAACTCTTCAGTCAGGTAATTCCTGAGCAGCGAAATGTCGTTCTCAACTTCACGAACTTCCAGCAGCTTGGCCCAGCCTTAGCCGGGTTTGCGGCCAAATTTTTCCTGCTCCTCCTCGGTTGGTTCATTCCAGCGGCGTTCGATGTCTTCCAGGATAGTGTAGCCCAGATAGTAAGGATTAAGCTGATTTCGGTGTGGCGAAACCACGCCGGAATGAAGCTCGGCGAATTCCATATGTTCGTGATCAGGCAAATCCAGTTCGCGCATGATTCTTGAATGGATCAGCGAAGCCCAGCCTTCGTTGATTATTTTGGTTTGCATTTGCGGTACGAAATACAGCATTTCGTCGTGGATCATGCTCATCACGTCGCGCTGCCAGGGTTGCAGCGTGGGCGAATTCTGCATGATAAACCAGACCAGGTCCTTTTCCGGTTCAGATTGATTGCTTTCGTCCCTTGCG
>CAYRQB010000595.1:0-2341 GCA_964426025.1 uncultured Heliomicrobium sp. | reverse complement strand
AGCAACGGTATTTGTCAACTTGCGATTGCCCGGAGCTTCGCCAGAAGAGATGGTCACGCAGGTCGTGCTGCCGATCGAAGATGTCGTTTCGACAATCAGCGGCATTGACGAACTGCGAGTCCGCACGCTGGAAGGCCAGGCGCAATTCACTGTTCAATTCGTTCTGGAACGCAGCGTCGAAGAAGCCGCACAGGATGTGCGCGAAAAAGTCGCAGGCGCCATGCGGCGTTTGCCGCCCAACACTCTGCCGCCAGTGATTCAGAAAGCCGACCCGGATTCCGAACCGGTCATGTCATTGGCCATAGCCAGCGATCGCAGTCTGCGCGAAACAACAGAAATTGCCGACAAACAGATTCGCCGTGTGCTGGAAACTGTTGACGGAGTCGGCGAAGTTTCAATCAGCGGCGGCCAGGAACGCCAGATTCATATTTATTGCGACGCTGAAAAACTCAGCGCCTACGGCATCACGGTCAACGATGTTGAACGAGCCATCCGCGAAGAAAATGTCGAATCTCCCGGCGGACGCATCATTCGTGACGACAATGAGCTTGGTGTGCGCACAATGGGACGCATTGACGCGACCTCTCAGTTCAGCGACATCATCATCAAAAACGTCGGCGGAGCGCCGATCAGAGTCAAAGACATAGGTCGTGTCGAAGATGGTGTCGAAGAAGCCCGCTCAGTCGCATTTGTCGAAGGCAAACCATCTGTTTTGTTGGAAATCCGTCGCCAGTCAGGAACCAACACAGTCAAGATCATTGACAATATCACAACCAAACTCGAGCAGATCAAAAAGGAATTGCCGGAAGGTTTCAATCTTCGAGTAACGCGCGATCAATCGGTTTTTATTCGCGCCTCGGTTTCTTCGCTGGAAGAACATCTGTTGCTAGGCAGCCTCTTGGCCAGTCTGATTGTCTGGCTGTTCATACGCAATCTGCGCTCAGTGATCATTGCGGCGGTGGCGATTCCGACTTCGGTCATCGCCACGTTCACGTTGATGAAGGCGCTGGATTTCACCCTGAACAACATGACTCTGCTGGCTTTGACATTGGCCGTTGGCATAGTCATTGACGACGCCATCGTCGTGCTGGAAAACATTTATCGTTACATCGAAGAAAAAGGCTACACGCCATTTCAAGCTGCCATTGATGGCACAAAAGAAATCGCGCTGGCTGTCGTCGCGACCACGATTTCGCTGGTCATCATCTTTGTGCCGATAGCGTTTATGACCGGCTACGCGCGGCGTTACGTTTACCAGTTCGGCTGGACAATGGCGTTTGCGATTCTGGTTTCGATGCTGGTGTCATTCACGCTGACGCCAATGCTCAGCGCGCGATTGCTTCGCAGCAAAGCAGACGAAGAGAAGAAGACGCATCACGCGCACAAGGATTCAAAAGCATCCGGTTTGTTCCATTGGCTGGATCGAAGCTACGGCTGGATGCTGGAACTTTCGTTGCGCCATCGAGCAATTTTCATCCTGCTTTGTCTGGCAGTCTTTGTTACCACATTTCCGCTGGCTTCGCGCGTCGGCCGCGACTGGATTCCGCCCGACGATCAAAGCGAGCTGATGGTATCGCTGGACGTGCCCGAAGGCAGTTCGTTGCAAAACACCTCGGAAATAATCCGGGACGCTGCCAACAAGATGGAAAAGATCGACGGCGTAGATTACGTCGTGCCGCAGGTTCCACCTGAAGGACGAATGAACCATTCCCACATTTACGTCAAGCTGGTGGATATCACCAAACGCAAAAAGAGCAACATAGATATTGCTGGAGACCTGCGAAAGCTGTTGGCCAATTATCGCAACATGCGTTACCGCGTAAACATTCCTTCGGCGCTGGGCGGAGGCGGCGAAGCTTCGTTTTATCCGATTCGCGCCAGCCTGCTCGGCCCCGATTTCAATCAAGTTGTAGAACTGGCCAAACAAGGCACAGCCGAAATGAAAAAGATGACCGGTCTGGTGGACGTCGAACCGGGTTTGAACCTGAACATGCCCGAATATCAGGTGAAGGTTGATCGGCAGAAAGCTTCAGATTTGGGCGTGCGAGTTTCCGACGTAGCACGCGCCGTACGGTTGATGTTTTCCGGCGACGATGAAATTTCAACTTATAAGGAAGGCGACGAACAATATCTGGTGACGATGCAGTTGCTGCCCGAACAGCGCAACAATCCTGACATGCTGGCCCGGCTGATGGTTCCGTCGGCCAAACTTGGCCAGACGCGTTTGGACAATCTGGCTTCGATCAACCGCGGAGCCGGCCCTTCGCGCATCGAACGGCTAAACCGGCAATTTCAGGTTGGCTTGAACTCCAACCTGAAACCCGGCACGGCTTTGGACGAA
>CAYRQB010000594.1:0-2364 GCA_964426025.1 uncultured Heliomicrobium sp. | reverse complement strand
TTATCAGATCAAATGATTCGTCGGCAAACGGCAAGGCGGTCGCGCTGGCGCACATTGTTCGCTGGTGACCGCGTCGGCGCGAAAAGCTCAAAGGAATCATCGCCAGATCAATTCCATGAACTTCGCCGTATTGGCGCAGGTGATCCATCGTCGCGCCCGTGCCGCAGCCGATGTCAAGAATTTGGCGACATGGGAACGCACGCGCCCTCGCGTGCGAGGTTTCATGGTTGGTTGACCGCATTTGAAAAGGCTCTTTCTCGACGCCCGCACGCGAGGGCGCGTGCGCTCCCAGTGCATCTTCAATTTGAGCAAAGACCACCGCTCGCCGTCCGACAAACCACCAATGGTCATCTTCGACATCGAAGATGATTTCGTAATTGACCGGACGCATGGCGGCTTCGACGGCTCTATTTTCCATAACTCGCCTCCGCTTTGGCTTTGACGAAAGCGAATCCGCGCCAACTGTTGCTGTTGTGCCAATGCAGTTCGACGTTTTCGGCTTCGGCCTGATGGAACCAGTCGGCGAATTCTTCGCGGCTGATGTAAAACGCCACCGGGGCTGTCAGATGATCGTGGACGATGTTGTGAATTTCGCGGAATGGAAAACGGGCGATGTAACTCAGGTAATCGCCGTAAAAAAGAAATCGTTTCAACCGTGTTTTGCCGAGCGGCAGATAAACCAGTTTCAGGGCCAGCCACAAAATTGCCGCAGGCAAATACGACAAAAGGTAAAGCGCGCGCATAGGCAATTTCGATGTGATGTGTTCTCGCAAAGGATTGACGACGTGAACGATCCATCCGTTGTTTTCGCGCCCGTAAACCCAAGCTGAAATCGCTCCGCCGGGTTTGACGCGGCGGATCAACGAAGCGAAACCCGCGCGCGGATCGGGCAGGTGATGCAGCACGCCGACCGAAAAAGCGTAATCAAACGCCGGTTTCAACGGCAGCCGGTAAACGTCAGCCTGAATGATGTGGACGTTGGTCAAATCCTTTGTGTTGCGATAAGCGGCTTCGACCGCCGCGCTGAGGTCAACGCCGATGACGGCTCGCGCGCCCCATTGGCCAATCAATCTGGTGTGACGGCCTTTGCCGCTGCCACCTTCGACGACGATTTTGTCGCGAATGAAATCCGGCGTGACCGGCGCGATCCAATCCAGAAATTGTTTTTCGTGATGTTCGGCGACATGGTCGAACTCCAACCATTGCGCGCCGAAATTTTCGGCTGTTTCGCGTTGAATCTCATCCTTCGCCAGATCGGCGAAACGCGGAATGCCGCCGCTGATGACGAAACTTTCCGGGCATCGAACGCAGGAAAGTTTTCCGCTGATGATTTCCGCGTTTTCGCTTTGCTCGGCGGCCAGCGTCAAATTTCCGTCGCAGGCGGGACAGGCCAGATATTGAATCAAGCTTTCTTTCATTGCTGATTGTTACTGTGGGGCGCTTGGGCGACAGCGGATTATCCTTGCGCTTATGGATTTCATCAACCACCTATTTTGCGGCTGTTTTAGAAAAACGGACAACGCCCCACATTTCCGGGCGATGCATGTCAATCACGCCTTGCGGCGACCAGACCCAATTGTCTTCTTTCGTGTTCGGGATTTTGCGGTATTTGCCGTCTATGATTTCGTGTTGCCATTCGACGCGTGAAAAATTCACTCGCCATTCGTCTCCGTCGTTCGGAGGCGCGGCTTTGTGAGCGTATTCGGCCAACGCTTTCCAGGGAATGGCGATTTCAACCGACCAGCCTTTGTCGCGGCCAGCCGGATTGTTCAACGTGCCGTTGACCTTGACCGCAGTCTTCAAACCGGCGATGTCCCAATCGTGCCTTGCCTTGCCGCCGTCTCTGTATGGTTTGGGCAGAAACAAATCCCAAACGGTGTCGAGCGCATTGATTTCCAGTTCGTAATATTCGTCGCGGTCGCCGTTCGGATCAATGAAGACTTCAAAATCGTTGTCGTGAAAGATCACCGAATCGCGTTTGGTCAGCGTCGCCCAGACGTGAGGCTCTTCCATTTCAGCGCCGATGTAAAAGTATTCGTCGTCCCACAGCATCTTGGCTCGTGTCTGAAAACGCGGGAGCGGTTTGGCGTCGCCCTCGATGTCAACGAACAAATCGGTGGCCGGAGCTTTGCGCCAGGAAGCCTCATTCAATTTGCCGTCAATGCTTATCTTTCCTACGCTTCGATAACAGACGTATTGTTTCGGCGCCGCGACTGGCCCTGAAGCGTGGAAAGCCAATAAAAGCAGAAATATTTTTTGTGCGTGCAGGTTCATCGAATCTCCGAGTCAATTGAAAAAATTACTTTTGGTGTAACTGCTCAGGCCATCGAATAAGCCTGCAATGAAAAGCTGGAAAATGACGGA
>CAYRQB010000593.1:0-2367 GCA_964426025.1 uncultured Heliomicrobium sp. | reverse complement strand
ACTCCGGCCATATGAACGCCAATATCTTTCAGCGCAAACGGCACGCCTTTGAATGGCCCTTCGACTAATCCGGCTTTGATTTGCGACTCGGCTTTGTCAAAAAACAGATCGCAGAAAGCATTGAGCTTCGGATTCAGAGCTTCGACGCGCTGCCTGACGGCGTTGAGCAATTCCAGCGAAGTGAATTGCCGTTTGGCTATCAGTTCAGCCAAACCCAGCGCGTCATACTTTTCGTATTCCGCAGCCAGGCCTGTGAAAGAACCAAGCGTCAGGACTACGCCCGCAGATGCAGCGCTTTTGATCATTTCGCGACGATCTATTTTCATGTGATGTCTCCCTGTATTGTCCTTTGAACCGCAAGACAGAATTTCGATAGTTGACGTTTTTACTGTTTAGCCGTTTTGTAACAGAATCCGTGTCCGAAGAAAATATTCTGAGCGAATCTCTGTGCTATCGTTCAAATGTGATTATGAGCAAAGCAATCATTGAAACTGAGCGTTTGATTCTGCGCCCCATCGCCCACGAAGACATTGACGACCTGTTGCTGATCTGGGGCGATGCGGAAACTTTGCAATTTTTCCCAAAGACTCTGAACCGGCAGGAAATGAGCGAATGGATTGACCGCAATTTGCAACGTTATGAAAGTTACGGTCACGGTTTGTGGGCTGTGATTCTGAAAAGCGAGCAAAGACTGGTCGGCGATTGCGGGCTGGTCATTCAGGAAGTTGACGGCGTGGAAGAACTGGAAGTCGGTTATCACTTCAACAAAAACTACTGGGGACGCGGACTGGCCGCCGAAGCCGCTCGCGGATGTATGGATTATGCTTTTCGACAGCTTGATGGCCATCGGATCATTTCCATGATTCGACAGGAGAATATCCCTTCGCGCCGAGTCGCCGAACGCAACGGATTGAAAATCGAAAAGGAAGTTTTCTGGCGCGGTTATCAGCATTACGTTTACGTGATCGAACGCGATTAACCAATTCGAGTGGGAGGATTTGATGGAGCAACCATCAACAGACACATCTTCACCGCTGCCATTGAAAGGCGTGCGGATATTGGAAATGGGACAACTGCTGGCCGGACCTTTTGCTTCGATGCTGCTGGGATGGTTCGGCGCTGAAGTCATCAAGATCGAACCTCCGCAAACCGGCGACCCGCTTCGCAACTGGCGCAAGGTTTACAAAGGAACTTCTCTGTGGTGGTACAGCCTCAGCCGCAACAAAAAATCCGTGACCTTGAATCTGAAAACTCCGCGCGGTCAGGAAATCGCCCGCCAACTGGTCAGCAAAGTTGATGTCGTCATGGAAAATTTCAAACCCGGCACTTTGGAAAAATGGGGATTGGGTTACGAAGACCTGAAGAAGATCAACCCGCGTCTGATCATGACTCGCATTTCCGGTTACGGTCAGACAGGTCCTTTTTCGCGCAAACCCGGTTACGCCAACGTCGCTGAAGGTTTCAGTGGCATGCGTTATGTGACTGGGTTTCCCGACAAACCGCCTTCGCGCGCGAATCTCAGTTTGGGCGATACGCTGGCCGGATTGCACGCGGCGCTCGGCATTCTTTTGTCGCTATACCATCGCGACGCTCAAAAGAGCGGCGAAGGTCAGATGGTTGACGTTGCCATCTACGAAGCATGTTTCAACATGATGGAATCGCTGATTCCCGAATACGACAAGCTGGGAGAAATCCGCGAACGGCAAGGGGCGAAGCTGACCGGCATCGTTCCTTCCAATACTTATCCGACAAAAGACGGCAAGTACATAATCATCGGCGGCAACGGCGATTCCATCTTTCACCGTTTGATGATCGCCGCCGGACGCGAGGATTTGGCCAACGACCCGCGACTGGTAACCAATGAAGGCCGCGTCAAACACGAACCAATGATTAACACTGCTTTGTCGGAATGGACGATCAATCACACTTACGACGAATTGATTGCTGCGCTGGAAAACGCCGACGTTCCATCCGGCCCGATCCTGAACGCCGCCGAAATCGTCAGCCATCCGCATTACATCGAACGGGGTATGTTCGAAGACTTCGCTCTTTCTGAAGGCGAAACCGTCAAGCTGCCGACTTTTTCGCCCAAACTGAGTGAAACTCCCGGACAGACAAATTGGATCGGCCCGGCGCTGGGCGCTCACAATCGAGAAATTTACGGTGGAATGCTGGAGATAACTGACGATGAGATTCTGAAACTGGCGGAAGAAGGAGTGATTTGATGCCGAAACTGAATTTGCCGAAACGAGTAACCATAATGGACGTCAGTCCGCGCGACGGGCTGCAAGCCTATCCGGTCTTCGTTCCGACGGAGAAAAAGATCGAACTGATCAACGCGCTGATTGCTGCGGGCGTTCAGCACAT
>CAYRQB010000592.1:0-2380 GCA_964426025.1 uncultured Heliomicrobium sp. | reverse complement strand
TCGCTCGTCGCACTTCTCCCAAAGAAGCGTAGGCTAAGCCCAGATTTCCTAACCAGACTCCTTCATTATGACGGTCGCCTATCTCTCGCGAGATCGCCAGCGCGCGTTCATAACTTTTCAGCGCAGCTTCAGCCTGCCCTAAGGATTCCTGAAGCGAAGCGAGTTGATTCAGCAACCTCATTTCCGCCTTTAGAATTCGCTTCGATTCCGGCTGAGCTTCGTAATCGGCCAGCAGGCTGCGGATGGCGGCGATGCGGTTACGCTTTTCGGCTTCGGTCAGGTTGTCCGTAATCAAACGATCTTCAGCGGTCAAAGATTCGGCCACTTCCCCGGTGCTTTCCGCCGCAGCGACGAAGGAATAAACGCCCGACCTGACCGAAAAGAAATCCGGCGCTCCGTGAAACAGGTCAGTCAGCATCATTTCCGGCAACCAGATAACCAGCGGACACGGCACATAACGTTCAAATGAATTGCGCGAAGTGTTCAAATTCAAAACCAGCGGAGATTGACGCGGCATTTCGGTTCGGGAATGTTCCAGGCCGGTGACGAAAACCGAGTCGGGCGGCGGGCTTTCAATCCGCCGGCGCAATTGATCCAGCAAATGGTCTATCTTTTCGTCGAAATGAATGTGTTGAATTTTCAGGTCGGGCAATTCCGCCTGCAATCGCCGAATCAGGGCTTGCTGGTAAGGTTCGACGTTGCAGCGGGCGAAAATCAGCCGGAATTCATGGCTCTGCGCGCCAAGTTGTAAAGCCTGCTCCAACGCGCGGAACTCGACTTGCTCTTCCGGAACTTCGTCTGCAAAAGCGTCATCGAATGCGGAATTGGATTGTTCAGTAATCGGCTCGTTCATCGCGTCTGTTCGGGCGCCGGTTGCGTGCCGGTGGGTTGAGCTTGCAATTGGGCGACGGCGTCCTTGAAAGTTAGCAATTCGCGGACAATTGGATTGACGGCGTACCACGGAGCGGCTTCTGTAAATTCATCATCGCTGCCGCCGTTCAGGTATTCGTAAACGCTCAGGTTTTCCAACATCTTCAGATACTCTTCGTCGCCTTTGACTATCTGCTGGTTAGCCGACAGTTCCAGCTTTGCCAATAACAACCAATGATTGACCGGACTTTCGGGAATTGATCGGGCGAACATTCCGGCAGTTTGTTTGACTGCTTTGCGCATTGCCGAAAGAGAGATCGGCAAATCGTCAGTGTAGGTGGAAGCATTTTGGACAAAGCTGACCAGATAACGGGAATGACCGCCGCTGTATTTGATCAGATACTCCATAGCATCGGGAGCAAATGCCTGTTCAAGCGTCAATCCGCCAAGTCGCTTTTCCAATAACCAATGGAGCCGTTTGATCCCCTTATCATAAGCTTGTTTGGTGTCGCGCTCGAAAATCTTGATCATCGGCAAAACGAATGGCTCCTGCCCATATAGGTTCATCAAACGTGAACCATCCGTCGCCGAACCAGCCAATCGCAACGAGATGGTAAACGCCGTATGAACTTTCAGATTCGTCAATTGAGCGTACCGCTCGATGAACAGCTCACGGTTTGCTTCCAGATCGCCTTCGACCTTTTCGAACTTGGCGATTTTTTCCAGGTTGTCGAAGATCAAAATCAGATCGTCATATTTTGGCCTGCCCTGTGAATCGGTTTGCCTTTTTATCACCAACCGGGCTTCGTCAAAAACGCGGTTGATTTCCGTCGTCAGCCTTTCGGCGTGAGGTTCCAGCCGTTTGCGAACCTCTCTGCGCGCGTCTGGATTGCTTTTCAGTCGTTGGAACTCCAGCTTCATGCCCAAAACGTCCAACCCGGCTTTTCTCAACTCGACTTCAGTCAGGAACAAGTCTTTGATTTCCTTGAACCTTGTTTTGAAATAACTGTCTTTGATTTCGTATCCAAACTCTTCGCGCAGGGCTGCGGCCATTTCAGTAACCGCCGCCAGCAAAATGTCGAGCAAGGTCACATCAAAGAGATCAATGTAATCGGTCGCATCAATCAAAACAGGCAAATAGCGGGGGTGAAAAGGCTTTGAAGGATTCTTGAGCAAATGACACAGATGTCTTAATTCGGATGATTTGCCGCAGCCGATATGCCCTGAGAAAAGAAAGCGCAGGTACTGATCTTCGCTGGCAGAAGCCCGTGTCAGATGACGCATAAAATTTTCCGCCAACCCGGTTTCGCCTCTGGCCTCACCGCAATCCACGTAATAATCAGCCGTTGCCGGTTTGTTCGGGTTAAAGGCCGAGTAAATCTGATTCAACGAATCGTTCATAAAATCCTGTTCCGCCTTGAAATGTCGTGTGAACTCAGCGGAGAGTTTAGCATGTACCTGTCAGGGCTCACGACATCGTGGACTGAAAAGGCTCACGACATCGTGGACT
>CAYRQB010000591.1:0-2395 GCA_964426025.1 uncultured Heliomicrobium sp. | reverse complement strand
TTTACCTGAAACCCGCCGACGACCGCACGGTCATTCGCCGTCACGCGCTGGGCAAGTTTCAGGATTTGATTCGCGCTTCTGCAACTTCGCCCGCGATGCTGGTTTACCTGGACGGCAAGGAAAACAAGAAAGCCACGCCCGAAGACATTCCCAACGAAAATTACGCGCGCGAATTGCTGGAACTGCACACGCTGGGAGTTCACGGCGGTTACACGCAAACAGACGTTTACGAAACTGCGCGCTGTCTGACGGGTTGGCGGCTGCGAACCAAATGGCGAAAAGGCACTGTCTATTTCGATCCGGCTTTTCACGATGACGGAGAAAAAACCGTGTTGGGCGCGCGCATACCGTCTGGCGGAGGCGAAAAGGATTTGGATCGCGTAGTGGAAATCGTCTGCCATCATCCTTCGACTGCGCGCTTCATCGCCACAAAGCTGGCGCAGAAATTCGTCTCAGAAAATCCTCCGGCGACTTTGGTTGATCGCGTAGCCAAAAGCTTCACGCAAACCGACGGCGACATCAAAGCCATGCTGCGAGAGATTCTTCATTCCAACGAATTCAAAGCATCGCGCGGCGCGAAATTCAAACGCCCATTTCATTTCATCTCCGGCAGTCTGCGCTCAATCGGCGCTGATACTCACGCACACAAACCGCTGATCGAATATTTGCTGAGAATGGGTCAAGCTCCATTTCAACACCCTACGCCGGATGGTTATCCGGACGAAGCCGAACCGTGGCTGGGCACTTTGCTATGGCGATGGAACTTCGCGCTGACATTGGCCGGAAATCAATTGCCGTCGGTCAACGTCGAGCCTCAAAAACTTTTCGCGGCAATCGGCGGCAAAACAGAATCGCCAAGCCCGGCCAGGCTGCTGCCGCATTTCATCGGTCGTGCTGGCAACCAAGCCGAGTTGAAATCATTGAATGATTTCGCCGCCAGCGCCGGACTATCGTCAAACGAACGCCAGGCCGAACTGCTCGGGTTGATTCTGGCTTCGCCCGCTTTTCAAAGGTATTGAGTTTGGTCTCTGATTCTTAGCCCAATGGCATCGGTTACTGGCTTGAACGGCACATTAGCCATTAACCATCAACCATTAGCAATTAACCGTCAGGGGGGCAGGCTGATGTCTTGACCTGTTTGGAGTGCGACGGCTCTGGCGTCGCTTTGGTAATCCGGAAGGAAAAAACTCAATATGGCTTCAACTTCACGTCGCGGTTTCCTGAAACAGATGATGATCAGCAATCAATCGCTCGCCGGCGAACACGCGCTGGTCTGCGTCTTCCTGCGCGGAGGAGCCGACACGCTGAATCTGGTTGTGCCTTATGGCGACGATCGTTACTACAAACTTCGCCCGACGATTTCCATTTCCCCGCCTGCTTCAAACCAGGAATCGAATGACGCCGCCATCAGGCTGGATGATTTTTACGGCTTTCATCCGAAGCTTCGCCCGCTTCTTCCACTGTACAAAGAAGGCCGGTTGGCAGTTGTTCAATCAGTCGGTTCGGACAACACCAGCGGCTCGCATTTCGAAGCTCAGGATCAGATGGAACACGGCGAATCTCAATCGAAGACAATCGGCGGCGGATGGTTGGGGCGACATTTGCGTTCGCGCAACGGGAAGGAAATGACTCCGCTGTCAGCAGTCGCCATCGGCGCGACGATTCCCGAATCGCTGCGCGGAGCGCCTTCGGCCAGCGCGTTGAAATCGCTGGATGAAATTCAGATCAAAACTCCGTCGTCCGATCCGCGCGCAGTTTCGCAAGCTCTGGCGGCGATGTATGGCGCTGAAATCGGCCTGCTCAGCCAGCCCGGACGCGCCACATTGGATTTGCTCAACCGCGTCGAAGCTCTGCGCGGCAAAACTTACCAGCCGGAAAACAACGCCGTTTACCCCGCAGACGATTACGGTTCGGGTTTGCGCGAAATCGCTCGTCTGGTCAAAGCGCGCGTCGGCCTGGAAGCCGCCTGCATTGATCTGGGCGGATGGGACACGCATTTCTTTCAAGGTTCGATCGGCGGATTGCAAGCCGATCAGATTGATTTGCTGGCTCGAGGACTGGCGGCTTTCGATGCTGATTTAGGCAGTGAGCGCGAACGCGCGACCGTCGTAGTGATGACCGAATTTGGCCGCCGAATTTACGAAAACGGATCGCTGGGCACGGATCACGGCAGAGGCTTTGCGATGATGGCCATCGGCAATCGCATCAACGGCGGCAAAGTTTACGGCAACAAACCCGACCTGAACGCCGACGAAGAAACTCTGCTTGGCCCCGGCGGATTGAAGATCGAATTCGATTACCGCTCAGCGCTGGCCGAAATCCTGTCGGGAATCATCGGCAACCAAAACCTCCACCGCATCTTCCCCGCATTCCAGCCTCAACCGGTCGGATTGAT
>CAYRQB010000590.1:0-2412 GCA_964426025.1 uncultured Heliomicrobium sp. | reverse complement strand
GCCGGAGCGCCAATCAACGCATGAATGTGATCGTCAAAGCCGCCAATTTGCAGTGCCATCATCTTGTGATGCCGCGCTACGCCGCCGATATATTCCCACACCCGCGATTCGATTTCCGGCGTGATCCAGGGCATCCGGTTTTTCGTGCTGAAAATCAGATGGTAATGAAGCGCGGTGTAGGTGTTGGCCATTGATTATCTCCGATTCAGGCGTTCCGCTGGGACGCGGATATGATATGCCAGTATACAGGTCGTTCACGGCCTGCAAGAGCGCATTAATCATCCCGCGTCGCGTCGCGACGGTTGAATGGTCGTCGTCGAATCAGGGCTTTGCGGATGTCGCCTTCGCCGGACTGGTTCGACGACATGCTGCCGTTGGCGAGGACAAACCCGGCGAAACCATCGGGCGCGAGGTGATGGATGAAATGTTGCACCCAGGCGAAGTTGGCGTTGCCTTTGGGCGGCGTGCCGTATTGCCAGCGCACGTCATCGTCGGCGCGGTGCCAGTCGGAATCGTTGAAGGGCGGATTGGCGATGACGAATTGCGCCTTCAGGTCTTTGTGCAAATCGCGGCGAAAGGTGTCGGCGTGTTCGGGGCGTTGAAATCGCGCGGCTTCAACCTGGAAGACACACACTTGAAAGAGCCTGAACGAGTCTCCCGCTTGCAGGCCTTGCTAGCGCTGGCTTTCACTTTGGCCTTTCTGGTCGGCCAGTGGCAAGCGACAGTCAAAGAACTGAAATTGAAAAAACATGGCTACAAACCAAAAAGCGTCTTCCGCCTCGGACTCAATCTGTTGTGCCGCCTGGTTACCAACCTTGAGTCCTTCGGTCTCGTTGCCTGGCGAAAGATTATCAAGCTTTTGTCATGTAGTTAGGCCAGCGGGTAGTTAAGGAAGCCGAAGACGAAGGTGGTGAGGTTCTATCCGTGCAGGCCGATGTTACCCGTCAGGATTCGGTTCGCGCAGTTGTCGTGTGGCGTAAAAATTTTTCTCAGAAGGCGGATCGGCTTACTTGATATTGATCGAAACGGTGTTGGAATTCTTTCCGTCAACGATCATCACCAAATCCACATTCCTGCGCCCGGCCAGACTGCGCGGTATCAGAATGTTTGCCTGATCCCATCCGACAAAAGCGGTGGCTCCTGCCGCGCCCAACAATCGGAGAGTCTCAAGGCGATTCATCAAAGGGTCGGTCGTCTTTTTCATAACCCGAACTTTTTCTTCTCTTTTCGTCTTTCTTCCGCTGTCCAAAAACATATCGTAGCCCGAATTTCACGCGAAAGCGCACCCTCATGAAACTTTCGGCGTAAAATCCGGGCTACGAAATTTATAACGTTGATGATCTAGCGTCCGTGTCCGGGACCTCTGCCCGGTCCATCGCCAAATCCATGACCGGCCAGCGAACCGACAATGTTCAACAAACGATCATCGCCGAATTTCTGACTTAATGCGTCAAGCTGACCGCCGGTTTTCAAAATCGTCAGCACGTCAATTTCAAATTTGGCCAGAGCTTGAAGCCTGGCGTTGGTCAATTCGGCGGATCGGTTGGCAATCAAAACAGACTGCGCCTGAGCCGCAGCCAGGTCTCCTTTCAAAATGGCCGCGTTGAATGCATCGCGCGCCGCTTCAAGCGCCGCATCCGGTTCGGTTGCCTGAGCATCCCGATAACTGGTGATCAGAGCGGTCAAATCGGTTTCCTGCTGAGTCGTCAATGACGGCGCGCCAGCCTGCGTGATAGCGCGTTTCAAAGAGCCGAGCGGATCGTGCTGTCTTTGTGCGAATGTGGTTACTCCGGCAATCATTACGCCGAGCATCAAAACGGTTGCGCCAAATAATCTGCTATAAAATTTCATATGCTTGTCTTACTCCTTTGTTGTTGAACTCATTGCTACGTTGATGCGCGCTTCAAAACCCAGGCGACAATCCTCTTGCCTGCTGCTTTTGATTTCGCCTACCCCCTTTTAGTTTTGAAACGCGCCTCGCAAAAAAGCGGCCCGTTTCGCGGGACCAACTTCGCTCAAAGTCAGGGCAAGCGATGTGCCGCAGCTTTTTGAACGCGGAGATAATTATCAAATGCCTGTGGCTATTGGCGTTTACTACTGATGAGATGTATTCGCGAATCTGCGCTGGTAAAAATTTGATAGAGATTGAGACGAAAACCGACAGGCTTATGGTTCTGAATTTCTGTGTGATGTGGCGGAGATGAACATGACCGATGGCTGATGTCTCAAGCCCGTCCCCGCATTCCGCACGGAACTGTTATCCGGCGCTTTTTCAGAACTGGATCGGAAAGAAACCTGCTTCTATTACTTTAGTGCTTACGCATGAAAGACAATTTCAACGCAAGGTCGCAAAGATTCGAAGACGCATCTCTAAAGACGGTTTCGGTGTCAAGGGGGAAAATGAGTAAGCTC
>CAYRQB010000589.1:270-2452 GCA_964426025.1 uncultured Heliomicrobium sp. | reverse complement strand
TTCTGCGGGCAGGATTTTCAGCGCCAGCTTGCGGCCAAGCCTGGAATCTTCGGCCTGGCCAAACTGACTGAAAAATCCCGACCTTCTTACGACAACGTTGACAAGGAAGCCGCCACGCAAATCAAAGCCAAAACCGATCCCGGCACTGTGATGGGAACGGTGACTTATATGTCGCCCGAACAGGCTCGCGGATTGACCGTTGACGGGCGCAGCGATATTTTCAGCCTCGGCGTTCTGCTTTACGAAATGCTGACCGGCAGAGTGCCGTTCGATGGAACGACCGCGACCGATGTGCTGGCCGCAATTCTGCATGTCGAACCCGCGCCTATCACTCGTTATTGCCGACAAGCGCCAGCCGAACTCGAAGCAAGTTTGAATAAAGCTTTGTGCAAGGATTGCGAGACTCGTTACCAGACGATCAAAAACTTCCTGGGCGATTTGCGGCAGATCAAAAGCCGTCTGGAATTTGAAGCCGAATTCGCGCGCATCAACCATCAATCGCTTTCGGGAAAATCCGGCGATGTCATCAGCGAAGCTCTGACGGTCGAATTTCGCAGCGGAGAAGTCATCTCGCCTTCAGGTCGTTTGATAGATCGCCGCGTCAGCGCCGAAATCGAATCGCTGGCCATTCTGCCGCTGGAAAATGCCGCGGCTGATTCCGAGATGGATTATCTGTCGGACGGCATCACAGAAAGCATCATCAACACCTTGTCGCAATTGCCAAAACTTCGCGTTGTGCCGCGAACGACGGTTTTCCAGTACAAAGGACAGCCGATTGATCCGCAGCGAATCGGCGAAGAGCTTGGCGTTCGCGCGGTGCTGACCGGACGCGTTCTGCACATCGGCGATTCGCTGATAGTCAAAACCGAACTGGTTGACATCGCCCATTCAAAACAATTGTGGGGCGAACAATACCGCCGCCGGATGACGGACATCTTCGCGCTGCAGGACGAAATCGCCGAAGAGATCAGCCAAAAACTCCGCCTGCAATTGACCGGCGAAGAGCGCGAGCGTTTGCGGAAACGTTACACCGACAACACAGAAGCCTATCACCTGTACCTGAAAGGCCGTTATTACGTCGGCAAACGCACGCGCGATTGGATTCGCAAAGGCATTGGGCATTTCCAGCTGGCGATTGACCTGGATCCAAACTACGCGCTGGCCTATTCCGGCTTGGCCGAAGCTTACGGCTTTCTGGCTTCTTCGACCGGAGGCCAACCGCCGCGCGACGCTTATCCGTTGGCCAAAGCCGCCGCGCTCAAAGCTCTGGAACTTGACGACACGCTTGGCGAAGCTCATTGCTCGCTCGGATTTTTCCGTCTGCTTTTCGATTGGGATTACTCCGCCGCCGAAGCCGAATTCAAACGCGCGATTGAACTCAGCCCGAATTTTGCCAACGCTTATGACGGTTACGGTTTTTATCTGAAAGCCACTGGCCAGCACGAAGCCGCCATCGAAGCCTGCAAACGCGCGCAGGAACTTGAACCGCTTTCGCTGTTTCTCAGTTTGAGCCTCGGCTGGGCTTATTACTTCGCGCGCCGTTACGACGAGGCCCTGAAACAAAGCGCCAAGGTTCTGGATATGGACCCGAACTTCGGCTTCGCTTACTGGCATCGCGGAATGGTCTTCATACAGCAACAAAACTTCATAGAAGCCATCAACGCTTTCCGCAAAGCGATCAGCCTTTCCGGAGCCATTCCGACTTTTCTTTCCTACCTCGGACACGCCTACGCCCGAGCAGGCAAAATCCGCGAAGCCCGCCAGATGCTCGCCCAACTGGAAAGCCTGTCGAAGAAACAATACGTGTCTTCCTACTTCATCGCCATGCTTCATCTCGGCCTCGGCGATCTTGATCGAACCTTCGAATGGCTGGAAAAGGCTTACGAGGAACGCTCCGGCTTTTTGGCTTTTGCGCGAGTGGAGCCGATGCTGGATAGTGTGAGGGCGGATGCGAGGTTTGTTGAATTGCTAGAATGAATGGAGAACTGAAGGCAGTGATTGCAGCGGTCAAGCGGCAAAACTATACTGAGCGCCGTCTTGCAGCAAAGCCGGATTGAGAAGTTTCTGATAGCAGAAAAATCTGTTACCTATCTCTGAGTGGTTAGGCAGAGCCGTCTACATCATTAACGAGTCAGGAATAAGAGGCCACAACCATGAACAGCATAGACTTAGTAAGCAGAGC
>CAYRQB010000589.1:0-260 GCA_964426025.1 uncultured Heliomicrobium sp. | reverse complement strand
TTCACTTCTCCGCGAAGACAATGTGGTTCAGCAGCTATTTGATGATCAGATGCTGAGGCCCAAGGGTGGCAATTATGTCAGCCTAGTTGAATTTGAGATTCTCTGCTTCGCTGCTTACTGCATGGCCGAGAGCGTTGAGCGGCATTTCACGAGTCCAGGTGACCTTAGAGTTTATGTCGATGCGTCGGCTCGCTATCTCAATTCTGAGAATGCGAGTACCAGGATTCAAGACTACTTTGACAATCTTGTGTTACCCAAAG
>CAYRQB010000588.1:0-2461 GCA_964426025.1 uncultured Heliomicrobium sp. | reverse complement strand
GTCGTTGGTAGTTCGTACGCTTGAAAATGGGAAGTAAAAATTTTATGCCGACTTACGTCGGAAGCAGACTACGAAATAATCCGCTTCCATCTGATCAGGACGCCCAAAATCAACGCGAACAGCCACAATCGGCAAAACTGCATTTATGAACAACTACGATACATCGCGCCGCACATTTTTGATGACTTCCGTTGGTTTGGCCGCTACGCAATTTGTTCGCGCTCAAACGGCGCAACCGCTCACCGCGGGTCAGGTTATCGAGCGCATCAAAGCCAACGTCGGCATTCCGTGGCGCGCCCAAACCGTAGACAACATCATTGCCGGAACGGCAGACACCCCGGTCAAAGGCATTGCCACGACGATGATGGCGACGTTGGATGTCGTCAAACGCGCGGCTGCAGCGGGCAAAAACATGGTCATCACGCACGAATCCACTTTCTTTTCGCATCAGGATCGCACTGACAATCTGCAACAAGATGCGACGTATCAGCACAAACTCGAATTTCTGAACAGGAACCAGATGGTCGTGTTTCATTTCCACGATCATTGGCACGGACTCAAGCCAATGGATGGCATCGCAATGGGAATGATTCGGGAATTGGGCTGGCAGAAAAACAACGATCCGCAGAACTTTCGCCAGTTCACCTTTCCCGGCATTCCGCTCGCCAAACTGGCCAAAGAACTGGAAACCAAACTGAAGATTCGCACGATGCGCGTCGTCGGCGATCCCAAATTGCCGATCAAACGCGCGATGGCCAGTTGGGGCAATTGCAGCCTGTTTCCGGGCGTTCCGTTTCTGTCCCGCCCCGAAGTAGACGTGTTGATCATCGGCGAAACCCACGAATGGGAACTGGTCGAATACGCGCAGGACATGATTTCTTCCGGGCAGAAAAAAGCGTTGATTGTGCTCGGCCACGTCGTATCTGAACAAGCAGGGATGAAGTATTGCGCCGACTGGCTGAAAGGCTTTGTCCCCAAAGTCCCGATTGAATTCATCGCAGCGGCAGAACCGTTCTGGCGACCCGATAAACCCGTTTCGAATTAACCCCTTCTTGCGATCTGAGCAAATGCTTGCTCAACATAAGGGGCTATAGCTAACAAACAAGTTGTAATTCTTACCCAGAGGAGCCGAGTGTTTTACTATCAGGAGAAACTTGACCTTAAAATACTCCTGTTGCAGCTTCGCAGGCATCGGCCCATTCTTCATGTTTTTCTTGAAGGAGAACTTGGTAGAAAAAAAAGGCTGGATACAAAAAAGTCTGCCGAAAAAATTAGAGAGCAAGTCGCTATCCACATAGATCAATTTCGGTGGAAACAGATTCCTCGTGCTCGTGTAGCAGTCTCTATGACCTTTTTCCCACAGGCAAATCAGGTCCCCGCTTTACATAATTTGGTGAAATTCTATTTGGATGAATTGCGCTTGCTAGCATTTACAGATGACAGGCAAGTAAGCTATTTGGCAGCAGAATGTTGGTTGCCGAGGAGTCAGCAAGAAGATACCAACAAGGAAAACGAATCAAAGATTTATATCAAGGTCGAGCGGCTCGCTAATTATCAAGCCAAATTTGATTTGTACTTCACATTGCTACGTAATGAAAATTTTCGAGAATATCTCAGAAACAGTCGCCGCGAATTACTTATCGATGATGAAGATAACGAAGATTCTTTAGAAGAATTGCTTGAGCCTAAGTATCTTTCAAATTCTGCTTTATTTCCTGATAAAACGAGAGAGCTAATCAATAAGATAAATAGGGAGGAGCGTCAGACGAAGCTGCTTTCTGTCAATAAAATTTATGCTTCAGATAGACCAGGATTACCGCGTTGGGTGAAGCACCTGCCGAATGAATATAGAAGAATCCGCGAATTAGAACCGCTGTCGGTTAATCTTGGAAATCTTCCCCTGAAAGGCGAGACAAATCTATATAAAGACCGTATTCGAGAAAGCCTGAAGAGATTGCCAGCTACATATAAATCCTTAGTTCCTATACGCATCCCCGTGGAATTGGATGTAAAGCTTTATTCGCGCAAACCAATTCCGAGCAAAGACCTAGACAACATTATGCGAGATGTTGCACCGATTTTTCAGGAAGAGCTATTGCACACAACTGCCTATTTACCTGGCTATCGAATTTATGTTGCTGATACAAACAACGTGGAATATTCGTCTGATTTCTTGCGTTTGAAACTGTTGCCAATGAATGCAATCTCAGAATTTGAACGTAGAGTGGGTCAGACATTCGAAATGGCTACTGATTGGCTCAGAGAAGAGCTACACAGGTTTTAATCTGGAGTTGACTAATGAAAACATCGCTCACACTAGCAACCGCTGTCACCTTCTTTGGACTCGCTAGCGCTATGCTTTTCGCCCAGCAGCCGCAACGCCAGCTCACGCCCGAACAACAGGCGCAGCAAGCCGCCACCCGTGAAGACCATCAGCGGATGATGGCGCTGCTAGGCATCA
>CAYRQB010000587.1:0-2461 GCA_964426025.1 uncultured Heliomicrobium sp. | reverse complement strand
CTTTCAGGCGTGGTGTTCCTGAAGGCTGATGACGCTCAGCTTGCCTTCTTTTTTCATGGCGGCGATGGCGCTGGCGGCGGCGTTCGCTCCGGTCAGCGTGGTGAATGTCACTACGCTGTATTGCATTGCCGCTCGTCGGATGGCGCGTTCGTCGTAAAACGAAGCTCGACCCAGCGGAGTGTTGACGATCAGGTCAATCTCATCGCTTTTGATCAGATCAACCACGTTCGGACGACCTTCGTTGACCTTGTAAACCTTTTCCGCGTGAACGCCGGATTCGTTCAGGAAAGCCGCCGTGCCGCGCGTGGCTATGATCTTGAATCCGAGTTCGTGCAACCGTTTGGCTATGCGAACGGCGTTGTTTTTGTCGTTGTCGTTGACGCTGATGAATGCAGTGCCTTCGGTCGGCAAAGTCGCATTCGATCCCATTTGGGCTTTGGCGAAAGCTCCGCCGAAGCTGTCGGCCATTCCCATGACTTCGCCTGTCGAGCGCATTTCCGGTCCAAGCACAGGATCAACGCCTGGGAATTTGACGAACGGGAAAACAGGCTCTTTGATGAAGAAGCTGCTGACCGTGAGTTCGTCCGGCAGATCGAATTCGCTCAAACTTCGCCCGGTCATCACGCGCGAGGCGATTTTGGCCAGCGGAATTCCCGTCGCTTTGGACACGAAGGGAACTGTTCGCGAAGCGCGAGGATTGACTTCCAACACGTAAACAATGTCGTCTTTGATGGCGAATTGAATGTTCATCAGTCCGCGAACTTCCAACGCCTTGGCCAATTGCCGGGTGTAGCGGCGCATAGTGTCCAGATGTTCGGGTTTGACCATGTAAGGCGGCAACACGCACGAAGAATCGCCCGAATGAATGCCCGCTTCTTCGATGTGTTCCTGAATTCCGGCAATGACACAGCGTTCGCCATCGGCCAGCGCATCAACGTCAACCTCGAAGGCGTCTTCCAGAAAACGATCAATCAGGACCGGTTTTTCCGGCGAAGCTTCGACGGCGTTTTTCATGTATTGTTCCAGGCTGATTTCGTCGTAAACGATCATCATCGCCCGTCCGCCCAGCACGTAACTGGGGCGAACCAGCACCGGATAACCAATGCCTGCGGCTATGCGCTTGGCTTCTTCGACCGAAACCGCAGTGCCATTGACGGGTTGCGGAATGTTCAGGTCGGCCAGCAGTTTGCCGAATCGTTTGCGATCTTCGGCCAGGTCAATTGATTCCGGCGAAGTGCCGATGATCGGAACGCCTGCCGCGTGCAAGCGCATGGCCAGATTCAGCGGAGTCTGTCCGCCAAATTGCACAATCACGCCTTCGGGTTTTTCCAGGTCAATGATGTGCATCACGTCTTCAAAAGTCAGCGGCTCGAAATACAAACGGTCGGAAGTGTCGTAATCGGTCGAAACGGTTTCAGGGTTGCAATTGACCATGATCGTTTCGTAACCGTCTTCTTTCAGCGCAAACGCCGCGTGACAGCAGCAGTAATCGAATTCGATTCCCTGCCCTATGCGGTTGGGTCCGGAACCAAGAATCATGATTTTCCGTCTGTCGCTCGGCGTGGCTTCGCATTCGGTTTCGTATGTTGAATAAAGATAAGGCGTGAAGGATTCGAACTCAGCGCCGCAAGTGTCAACGCGTTTGTAAACCGGTTTGATGCCTTCGGCCAGACGCTTGGCGCGGACTTCGTCTTCGGTTGTTTTCAGCAGGTCGGCGATGCGGTGATCGGAAAAGCCCATGCGTTTGGCCTGGCGAATCTGTCCGGCGGAAAGCGAAGACAAATCTTCCTGACTCAATTCGTTTTGCAAATCCACAATCTGGCGAAGCTGATTCAAAAACCAGGGATCAACATTCGTCAGTTCGTACAGTTCATCCAGCGTCCAGCCGCGCTCAAACGCAGCGTGCATGTAATGGATGCGCTCGGAATTCGGGATGATCAGTTTGCGCCGCAAAGTTTCGTCGTCAACATATCCGACATAAGGCGAATTGCGCCGTTCAAGCGAGCGAACGCCTTTCAGAAAAGCCTCCTTGAATGTGCGACCGATGGACATGGCTTCGCCAACTGATTTCATCTGCGTGCCCAGCAGGTCTTCCGAGCCTGGAAACTTCTCAAAAGCCCACTTGGGAATTTTGACGACGACGTAATCAATCGTCGGTTCAAACGAAGCGGGTGTCTTTTTGGTGATGTCGTTTGGAATTTCGTCCAGCGTGTAACCAACCGCCAGTTTGGCGGCGATTTTGGCAATCGGAAAACCTGTGGCTTTTGAAGCCAGCGCCGACGAACGCGAAACGCGCGGGTTCATTTCGATCACGCGCAATTGGCCGTCGCGCGGATTGACCGCGAATTGAATGTTCGATCCGCCGGTTTCGACTCCGACTTTGCGGATGATTGCGATGGCGGCATCGCGCATCGCCTGGTATTCGCGGTCGGTCAGGGTTTGAGCCGGAGCGACGGTGATC
>CAYRQB010000586.1:0-2461 GCA_964426025.1 uncultured Heliomicrobium sp. | reverse complement strand
GGACTTCTATCAGTTTGACTTTGGCTTCGGCGGTGGCGCGTTCGCGCTGGTTGACCAGAAACAGCGTGCTGTCGCCGAGCGCGAATTTATCACGCTCTCCCTGTTCCAATCGCGAAGCCAGTTCGACTTCCTGTTGCGCGGCCAGATAACGCCCGTAGGTCGTGTTGATGGCTGAAACCGCGTCCAGAACTTCGGTCGCGATGCGCTGGCGTTCGGTGGCCAGATCAAATTCCAGTTTCTGAATCTTCAGGTTGGCGGCGGAAATGCGGCCATCGGCTGTGCGCTGCCGCAAAGGCAAAGAAAAACTGACTCCGGCTTTGACCGTGTTGCCGATTGCGCCGAAGCCTGTGTCGCGTCCGGGGCTGAAGGTCAGATCAATCGCCGGCGTGCGCTGGTTTCTGGCCAGATCAAGGTCAATTTCCGTGATGTCGCGGTTGATGCCGATGGCTTTCAATTCCGGTCGGCGTTCAATGGCCAGACGTTGACCGGCGTCCGCTTGGTCGTCTGTGAAAATTACCGGAGGCGGAATCGCCGCCGGAGCTTCGGCTTCTTTGGGAACGGGCGCGGGCAATCCGTTCGACGCCCACAGAAACAGCGACAATTTGAAAGCGGCTTTTTGCAGATCGCGGTCGGCTTTGACGACGTTGCCCTGACGACGTTGGACTTCCAGATCGGCTTCGGTCGCGTCAATCTGCGGCAGATCGCCCGCCGCCACGCGGTCGCGAACCGCCTGGGCGCGGAATTCGGCCAACGACAAAATGCTGCGCGCGACGGCCAGTTTCTGTTTTGCGGCAACCCAATCCCAATAACTGGTCGCGGCTTTCAGCAGCAAATCCAACCGCGTCGCCTGGAATTCAGTGTCGGCCAGCGGTTCGCCCAGCAAAGCCTGTCGTTCGGCGGCGGATTTTTCGTTGATGCGAAAACCGCGCATCAGCGGCATTTTGAATTCCAGAAAATATTCTCCACCGTCGCCGGTCGGTGACAGCGGCGATTTGACCTTGCCAAGATTGAAGCGCGTTCCTCCGCCGACCTTGATGCCGGATCGCGTCAGGAACTCAACGCCAGCGTCGGCCAATTGCATCGAAGCCGCTTTGCCGCGCTGAGTCTTGCTGTCGAATTCGGTGTTGAAGCGGAAGTAATCTACGCCGGAAACAAAGACGGGATCGAATGCGCCCTGTTTTTCCAAACGTTTGGCCGAAGCGATTCGGCGTTGCGCGTCGGCTCCGCGAAGTTTCGGATGATAAAGCTCGACCAGATTCAGAACTTCATCCAGCGTCAATGAATCCGCTGTTTGCGACGGATTGTTTTGCTGATCGTTTGTCTGTCCGCGCCGTCCGCTCTGCGGTTCGGCAAACGGGTTCATGGCGTTTGTTGAAACAGTCAATCGCAATTCATTGCGCAAGGTTTCAATCGTAGAGCGAGCGAGGGCTGAAGGCTCCGAACCGTTTTCCTGTCCCAGAGCAGAAGCCGTAAGAAACAACAGAACACATGGCAGGTAACTCAAGCCGAAGAAAAATGCTTCCTTCTGAAAAAAATTCGGTGATGGCTTCAGCGGCTCAGCCGCCCGATGTGCGGCGAGTCTGAGACTCGCCGAAAGCGGCCAACTTCTTTTCGGGCTACGCCCGCCGGATCGGGCATAGCCCGAAAATCCACCAAGCACATCCCGGAAGCGCATAGCGCTTCCGCACATCAGGCGGCTGAGCCGCACAAATATCACTGAAAAACTTACAAGAAGAAATTTTTTCATCCCGTTTATGTAAACCGTTGGCGCGGCAATCGCGTCGGTTATTTCTCTTCCTTCTCTTCGCTTCCTTTGTCTTTATCTTTTCCCGCCGTTGCGCTGCTCTTGGGTTTTTCGGCGATGGAGCCTCGCGAAACCGTCGGCGGGAAGGCGTTGAATTGTCGCCACAATTCCCAACCCAGCGAAACGCGGTCGAGCATCACCCATCCGTTGACTTCGGCGCCCGGACGCAACAAATCCAAAGTCGGCCAGGGTTCTTCTTTGCCCGATTTGATCAACTCGGAATCGGGTTCGACGATGATGCGGAAACGACGCTGGCCGTCATCCACCGCGTCCATTACTTTGACTTTGCCCGCGAAAGTGCCTACGGCTACCGAAGGCCATCCGACGAATTGAACGGCAGGCCATCCAGCGAAGTTCAATCTGACCTGACGACCGACGGAAACCAGAGGAGCGTCGTAATCCGAAAGCCATAACTCGACGGCTTGATCGTTTGTTTGCGGAGCCAGCACAGCCAGTTCGTCTCCGGCTTTGACTGTTTGACCGGCGCCGACTTTCATCACGCGAACAACTTTGCCGTCGCGCGGAGCGCGGATCAGCCGCTGTTCGGTTCGCTGGGAAACGTTGCCGATGTCCACTTGCAGCTTCTGCAAATCGCTGTTGCCTTTGGCGATGGTTTCGCGCACCGAAGCCAGGCTGGCGCGAATGCTGTTCAATTGC
>CAYRQB010000585.1:0-2463 GCA_964426025.1 uncultured Heliomicrobium sp. | reverse complement strand
ATGCCCCACAGCTTCAAACACCGATAACCGTCTACAGGAGTTGAGATGCCGAAGTACATCTTTGTCACAGGAGGAGTGGTCAGCGGATTGGGAAAAGGAATCGCTGCCGCTTCGATTGCCGCCTTGCTGGAAGCTCGCGGATTGAAAGTCACGCTGATGAAATTCGATCCGTACATCAATGTTGATCCCGGAACCATGTCGCCGTTTCAGCACGGCGAAGTTTACGTCACCGACGATGGAGCCGAGACCGATCTCGACCTTGGCCATTATGAACGTTACACCAAAGCCAGTTATTCCAAAGCCAACAATTGGACTTCGGGACGCATTTATCTGTCGGTGATTGAAAAAGAGCGGCGCGGAGATTATCTGGGCAAAACCATTCAGGTCATTCCCCACATCACCAACGAAATCAAAGACGCCATCAAGGCCGTTTCCGCCATTCCTGAAACTTCTGGAAGCTATGATGTAGTCATCGTCGAAATCGGCGGAACGGTTGGCGACATTGAATCGCTGCCGTTTCTGGAAGCCATTCGTCAGATGGGCAACGAAGTCGGTCGTCACAACGCGGCATTCGTCCATCTGACGCTGGTTCCATACATCGCTGCTTCGGGCGAAATGAAAACCAAACCGACTCAGCATTCTGTCAAGGAATTGCTTGGCATTGGCATCCAGCCGGACATTTTGCTCTGCCGATGTGAGCGCGAACTGCCTGCCGAAATGAAGGCGAAGATTGCGTTGTTCTGCAACGTGTCGCAGGAAGCGGTCGTCACCGCTCAGGACGTGAAATCGGTTTACGAAATTCCGCTGGTTTTCAATCGCGAAGGCCTGGATGAGTTGATCGTTGATTTGCTGCGGCTGCCGTTGGGCGATACCGATCTTCGTCAATGGTCGGCGCTGGTCAAACGCATTCACGGAATGCGCGAAGCCGTGACCATCGGCATCATCGGCAAATACGTAGAGCTTGAAGATTCTTACAAGAGTTTGAACGAAGCGCTGGTTCACGGCGGATTCGCCAACAACGTCAAAGTCAATTTCCGCTGGATTGAAAGCGATGACCTGATGACAGACGATCGTTGGGAAGATCGTTTGCGCGACGTTGACGCCATACTGGTTCCGGGCGGATTCGGCAAACGCGGGATTCCGGGAATGATTCGCGCCATCGGTTATGCCCGGCGCGAAAAGAAACCTTTCTTCGGCATTTGCCTGGGAATGCAATGCGCGGCCATCGAATTCGCGCGCAACGTATGCGGAATTGACCACGCCGATTCGACCGAATTCGATCCAGACACGCCAAACCCTGTGATTTTCAAATTGCGCGATCTGCTGGGAGTCGAAGACCTGGGCGGCACGATGCGGCTGGGAGCTTACGATTGTAATCTCCGCGAAGGCTCGCTGGCCGAAAGCATTTATCAAGCGAATCACATCTCCGAACGTCATCGTCACCGTTACGAATTCAATCCGGCGTACGAAGACCAACTGGCTGAAAACGGTTTGATTTTCGCGGGCAAATCTCCTGACGGAAAGTTCATAGAGATGATCGAACTCGAAGACCATCCCTGGTTCCTCGGCTGCCAGTTTCATCCCGAACTGAAATCGAAACCGCTCGCCCCGCATCCGCTTTTTGCGAGCTTCATCCGCGCGGCTTACAATCACCGCCTGCAGGATGAAGTCGGCGAAGAACAGGCGAAGGTTGAAACTGTTGGCGCTGATTAGTTTCCTGCTGTTTAGAGGGGGCTTGTATGTCCGAAATGTTCGATGTGGAAAAGTTGATCGAAATCTGTCGCCAAAACGATGTGTCGAAAGTCGGGCTGTTCGGCTCGATGGCTCGCGGCGAAGCCAACGATCAAAGCGATATTGATTTGCTGGTGGAGTTTTCCCGCCGCAAGAGCCTATTGGACATGGTGACGCTTGAAGACCGATTGACCGAGGCGATGGGACGAAAAGTTGACTTGCTGACTGAAGCTGCCATCAGTCCATATTTGAAGGACAGAATTCTTGCCGATCTTCAGGTGATCTATGAAGCGTGATGATTCGGTTTATCTACAACATGTCCTGGATGCCATCAGCAAGATTGAGTTGTATCTGCAAGGTGTTGAAGAAAGCGGTTTCCAGCAACAAAGCATGGTTCAAGATGCTGTTATCCGTCAGCTAGAAATCATTGGCGAAGCTATCAAGAACCTTACAAGTGATTTGCGGGATCAGTATCCCCAAGTTCCCTGGAAAGGCTGGGTGGGAATGCGCGACAAGTTGAGTCATCAATACTTCGGAGTTGATCTTCAGAAAGTTTGGGATACTGCCACTTTGGATTTGGCGAATCTAAAGCCTGAAATTAGGCAGATTGTTCAGACTCTGACTGACAACGTGAATTGAGAAAGTAAGTTGTTTATTGCGAATGAGTAGTATTTACCAAACGATACGTCGCCGCGAAGGCGATTTGTTTTTAATAGCCGGGCCGTGCGTGAT
>CAYRQB010000584.1:0-2466 GCA_964426025.1 uncultured Heliomicrobium sp. | reverse complement strand
AAACTCATCTGGGCATTCAAATGGACAAGACCGAACAGCGCAGCGATTGGAGCCGCCGTCCGCTGACAGTTGAACAGTTGGATTATGCCGCGCTGGACGCTAGCTGCACTCTGTTGCTATACGAAAAACAAATTGCGCGCGGTTTGCGCGGCGATTATGAACTGCCCGCGCGAAGCGAACCGCCGCCGGAACAGCAAACCAGTTTGCCGTTGACCGACGGCAAGTTGAGAATCAATGCTGGAAAGCGTGGCGCGGCCAGCAAGCCGGTTTTGCAGGCATCAAACGATCTCAGCGTGTCGGCGCTGGCTTTGCTGGGAATCGTCAGCGAGTTGAATGGCCGTTACAGCCCCGAGCAATTGGCTGTTTCTGTCGGCAGCGAGCGCGTAGGTTTGGCTGGCTGGATCGTTGATAAAATTCTGGCTGGCGACGACATTGACGAAAACACTGCCAAACAGGAGATAGCCGCGTTGCGCGAACTCGGGTTCATACAAATCAGTTTATCGCGAAGATTGGAAGCGACTGCGGATGGAAAAAATCTTTGGTTGCAGAACCGACCTGACCGTTGAAAATCTCTTCGCACGATTGGCATGATTTTTCAGCCAGATCGAGTTAATCAAAAAAATCTTGAATCATCATCGGCGCGGCGTTAGTATGCAGACACACTATCAGGGACAAGAAAAACATCAACACTTCAAAAAAGAGAGGTTGTATGAGACATCCCAATGCCGTCTCGCTGGCCAAGCGATTACTCGACGTACGCGTTAAACGACTTGCTATGGCTGATGGAGGAGTTAACTCAATATCCCGAATCACCGAAGAGGAGCTTGCCTGGGCTGAAGAAATTCTTGCCACTCACCTGGATGCCTGTTTGGGGCAGGGGATTCATCCCGATCTGGACGCAGTCGAAGAAGCGTTGGATTTTGCCATGCGGCACGAAAAAGCCTACGAGCCAATTCCAATGGGAGCGCGCTGGCATGGCGCGCTGGTTTTGATGGAAGAACAAGACGCCGACTAATCTCATTACTGTCCTGCCTCAGCTTCGGCCAGCAAACGTTCCAACAATTCAATCTGCCTTTGCTGCATATCAATCAGTGCGATCCAATCATGCTGGCGCAATTCATTCAGCTTTTCCTGAAGTTGCAGAATTTCCAGTTCGGCTTTGACGTTCACCTCGTAATCGTGTTTGGCCTGAATGCGATCTTTTTCAGCCATTCGATTCTGGCTCATCATAATCACCGGAGCTTGCAGCGCCGCCAGGCAGGACAAAACCAGATTGAGCAGGATATATGGATAAGGATCGAAAGCCTGTCGCGCCAAAACGAAAGTATTGAACAACATCCAGACGACCAAAATCCCCAAAAAGATGGAGATGAAAGTCCAACTGCCGCCGAAGGCCGCAACGCGATCGGCGACGCGTTCGCCAAAAGTAAGTTGCTCGTCAAATTCTCGTATGACGTTGCGCGCCACACGATGACCTTCAATAAAACGGTTGACGATCTCCCTTTCATCCGGCGGCAGTTTGTCAATTTCGGTTTGCAAAAGTCTCCGCGCAGTTTCAGCCCGATTGATTTTCAACGCCAGATGATTCATTCCACCTCCTGATGCACTGAGAAGCCGAAGCGCATCGAAATCATTTTCTCGCCGGGCAGCGAAGGTTCGAACAACGAGAGGTTTTCGTCTTCGACCATCGGGCCTGTGATTTCGAATATGTCTTTCAAACGCGCATCAGCCATCAATCGCCGCCACGATTCGTCAAATTCGGCTATCGAATCGAACTCCCACAATTCCATATACTCCTGAGCGTCGCCGATGATCGTCCGCCAGATTCCCCAAAACCTGAAACCGTGTTCGCGAATCAATGGCAGTGTCCGTTCGGCAAAAGTCCGGTCGTATTCGGCGACGTGATGAGCGCGAAGCTTGTAAGAGATTTTCAGCAGAACCATGTTCAGGCGGGCAATCCTTTCTGAATAACTTTTTCCATCGCTTCGGCGAAGATGTCAATTTCGCGGACGGTCGTGTAAACGTTCGGCGTGACTCGCAAGCCTTCAAACTCCGCGTGTTTGATGACGGTCGTGATGATGCGGTATTCCTTCTGCAAATGGCCTGACAGAGCAACGGGATCAACGCCTTCGATGTTGACCAGAGTCAGGCCGCAAGCCATTTTGGGATCGAAGCTGGTCAGCAGTTTGACGCCTTTCATACCTTCAATGCGTCGCGCCCAGCGTAGATAAAGGAAGCGAAGCCGGGCGGCTTTACGCTCAGCGCCGATGCCCAGGGCGTTGGCCGATGGATGAGTGCCGATTTCTTCAAACTTGCGAATGTTGTCGCCGTTCTTTTCTTCCGAACCCATCAGCGACCAGACTTGCGGAATTTTGTTTTTGCGAACGTAAAGCAGTCCGGTTCCGAACGGAGCGGTCAGCCATTTGTGCAAACTCGATCCGTAATAATCGCAATCCAGGTCGGCGT
>CAYRQB010000583.1:0-2474 GCA_964426025.1 uncultured Heliomicrobium sp. | reverse complement strand
CCGAAAGCCTTTCGTCCTGCCAACTGAAAGCTCTGGCTGTTTCGGGCGAGCAGTCGTTGTGGCTACTGAGCAGCGAGGGCATTAGGCGCACTGGTTGGCAGGACGAAAGGCTTTCAAGACGATTGAACTTTGCGGGTTTTGGCGAATTGGCGGAACCGAATCAACCGACCAGCAATCTGATTTCAGCATTGGCTTTCGACGAAGCGGGCAATTTGTGGGCGGGAAGCTTTCGCAACGGCATTGACGTTTTCTCGCGCTCTGGCCGCCGCTTGACGCATCTGGAATCCGATGCGGTTCGCGAAATCAATTCTTTGGTGTGGGATGCATCGGCGAAGCAAATGATCGCGGCGACTTCGCAAGGGCTGGTTCGTTTCAACGGATTCAAACAATCGCAAGCTTTGGGCGCGGCGGATGGATTGATCAGTAATTCCATATTGCACATCGCGCCGGTCGAGATAAAGTCCTCAGCCTCTTCAGCCGGACGCAATGAAATGCTTCTGGCCACCAGCCGGGGTTTGATGTTTGGCCAACAGCGCCAATGGCGCGCGATGACCTCATCACAAGGTTTGCCCAGCAACAGCGTGTACACAGTGATGACGCATCGTCAGTCAATTTTCGCCGGAACGCTCAGCGGATTGGCCGAAATCAAAGCCGGACGCGTAACGCGAGTGTTCAGGGATTCAAACTCCAAACTGAATCAGAACTGGGTGACGGCGCTGTGTTCGGTCGGCAATCGGCTGTTCGTCGGAACTTACGGAGGAGGAGTTTTTGAACTGACGCCTTCAGGCGAACTGGTCGGCTTCGCGGCTGAAATCGGCAAACAATCTGTTAATCCGAATGCGATGGCAACAGACGGTCATCGGCTTTACGTCGGCACGCTGGATGGAGCTTGGATACTGGATTTTGATTCGCAGAAATGGACGAGGCTGAAAGCTGAACTGCCTGCGGCAACTGTGCTGAGCGTCGCTGCTGACGCCGACAACGTTTACTTCGGCACGACCAGCGGCGTTGTCCGTATCGGCAAATACCGTCTCGAATTAGTCAGGGAGTAAAACGATGACTCACAACCAGTCAAAAAAAATCGCTGCGTTTTGCGCTCTGTTCAGTCTGATGATTGCAGTCGCGCTTTGCCTGCCGGCGGTTCGCAGCCGCGCGCAATCCGGGGCGCTGATTCCGACGACGATCAAAAACACGCCTGACGATTCGATCCTTTCGCTGCCGGTGATGAAGGTGGACGTGAGGATTGACAATCAGTTCGCTCACGTTCGCGTGCTGCAGATTTTCGACAATCATCGCAATCAGGTGTTGGAGGGCAAATATCTTTTTGCATTGCCGCAGCAATCAGCCATCGCCGATTTCGCAGTTTGGGACGGCGATCTGCGATTGCCCGGCGTGATTCTGGAAAAACGCCGAGCCAATCAGCTTTACGAACAGATCAAAGCTCAAGTCACCGATCCGGGTTTGCTGCAACAGGACGACGAACACGGCGGAACTTCAGCTTTCTCTGCCAAAGTTTTTCCCATTCCGGCTTACGGCACAAAGCGAGTGGAATTGGAATACACGGAAATGCTGCCGGTTGAAAATCTCAATTCGCGTTTCAGCTTCCCGCTAAAGCCGTCGTTCGGCAAAGCGCAACGCGTCGGCGATTTTCATCTGCGAGTTTCAGTCATCAGCGATGCGCCGATTTCGCCGCTCAAGTTTGCAGGCGATTACGCAATGAAGCCTGTGAAGCAGTCGGCCATCGAACAGCAATACGAATTTTCAGCCAGCGACGTCGAACTGAAAGAAGACTTCTCGCTGGAATACACGATCAACGCCAATCAAAGCGCGCTGTCGTTCATCACTCATCGAGCGCCGGAGCGCATCTCGGCTTATGACCTGCGCGATCCTTCGTTGGCAGTTCGTAATCCCGACGGTTACTTTGAAGCTCGCGCCATCTTCAACCAACGTTACAGCGCCGGGAGCGGTGGCGACCGTGTCAATGCTCCGCGCAATGTTCTACTCCTGCTCGACACTTCGCTTTCGATGCACGGCGAAAAGCTACAACGTGCGGTCGAAGCAGTTGATTTTTTCCTGCACAGTTTGCAACCGCAGGATCATTTCAATCTGGCGTTGTTCAATGACGATTTCATGCAGCTTTCGCCAACGCCGTTGCCGGCCACGGCTGAAAACGCCGAACGCGCGCTCGGCTTCATCAAGGCTTCAATGCTGGGCGGCGGAACGGATTTGAATCAGGCTCTGCTCAAATCAATCGAACTGGCCAACTCCTTTCCTTCAGGCGAACGCAGCATAGTTTTGATTTCCGACGCCAATCCGACGCTGAAAACCGTCAGCATCAAACGCATCGCGCAGGCTTTTGACGGGGCAAACAAATCCGGTCAGACGCGAAAAGTCAGGCTTTACGCTTTCGGCATTGGCAGCGACGCCAATCGCAGTTTGCTGGAAACGCTGACGCAAAAATGCAAAGGCTATTT
>CAYRQB010000582.1:0-2486 GCA_964426025.1 uncultured Heliomicrobium sp. | reverse complement strand
CGTTGACCAGCAAATCCCACGCGAAGCGAATGGCGTCTTCCTTGAAATAATCGCCGAAGGAAAAATTGCCGAGCATCTCGAAAAACGTGTGATGCCGGGCGGTTTTCCCGACTTCGTCCAGATCGTTGTGTTTGCCGCCCGCGCGGACGCATTTCTGCGAAGTCGTCGCGCGTTTGTAATCGCGCGTTTCGGCTCCCAGAAAAACGTCTTTGAACTGATTCATTCCGGCGTTGGTAAACAGTAACGTCGGATCGTTGGCGGGCAGCAGCGGCGAAGATTTGACGATCTTGTGGCCGTGTTTGGCAAAATAATTCAGGAATATGCTTCTAACTTCGTTTCCGGTCATAACTCTTTCAGACAGTGTGAACAGGTTGAATTTGTTGGTGTTTGAGAAAAGGCGAACTCTAGCGGCAGCTATAGGCTTTGTCAAACTTGGCTTTCGGCCATTTCGCAAAGCTCTGGCGCTTGTATCCGCAGGCCATCTCTGATTCAATTTTGAGCAGAGCGCAGCGCAGAAAACCGATGATGAAAACCGGTAAAACACGTTAATAATCCGCTTTAGCTTTTTCGTAGGAGGAATCAATGTCAGAAAAAGACATCTTTGCCGAACGCGAACGCTGGCTGGAAGAAGAATATTTCCGCCGTCAGAATCAGGAATTGATTGACCGCATTCACCAACAGCGAGAAATGGAATCAGAGCGACAGCGGTTGGCCGAAATCACCGGCGTTGACAATCAGGAATTGCTGGAAGCATTGCAGGCGCTCGGTTATCACGAAGACAACATTCAACTGTTGCATCTGGTTCCGCTGGTTCAGGTCGCATGGGCTAAAAACAGCGTAGCCGAATACGAACGCGACCGAATTTTGCGTCTGGCTCATCTGCGCGGCATCGAACCGGGCAGCAAAGCTTACGAGCAATTGACCGGCTGGCTGGACCAAAAACCGTCGAACCGTTTTATCGAAGATTCGCTGCACGCCCTGGGAATATTGTTTGAAGGCTTGCCGCCAGAAGAACGCGAAGCCAGTCGGAAGAACCTGATCACTTACTGCACGCAAATCGCTTCGTCCGTGGGCAGAAGGCTTCTGGCATTGCCGGAAATTTCCGCCGAAGAAAGAGCGCTGATCGCTCACATTGCGGAAGAAGTCGGCGCCGTTTCCGAATCGTCGCCCGAAAAGACGCATTAACCACCATCGGTCAAAGCGTTCGCAGGTGAAAACCGCCGTCAACGTTGAACACTTCGCCGGTTGAGTAAGGAAAATCTCCACGAGCCAGCGCCGCTACAGCCCTGCCTATATCTTCAGGAAATCCCCAGCGGCGAATCGGCCAGACTCCTTGTTCAATCATCTTGTCGTATTTTTCCTTGACGCCTTCGGTCATGTCAGTGGCGATGACGCCGGGGCGAACTTCGTAAACATTGATGCCGTATTCAGCCAGTCGCGCGGCATAAAGCGCAGTCATCATCGCCAGCCCAGCCTTTGCCACGCAATAATCTCCGCGATTGACCGAAGCCGTGAAAGCCGACACCGAAGTAATCGTCACGATTCGCGGCAAGCCGAATTCGTTCACATCCTGGCGCTCGACCTGTTCGATCATTTGCCTGGCCACAAGCTGAGTCAAAAAGTAAGGCCCTTTCAGATTGATGTTGATCAGCCGGTCAAACGATTCTTCTCCGGCATCCAGAATGTCAGCGCGGACGTTTGGCGAAACTCCGGCGTTGTTGACCAGCAGATCAATCCGTCCGAAAGCGTCAATCGTCTCTTTCACCAATCGCTGGCGGTCTTCGGCGACGGAAACATCCGCGCGGACGGCGATTGCCTCGCCGCCCGCTTCGCCAACCAGTTGCAGACATTCTTCGGCGGCGCTGGCGTTCCCGGCGTAATTGACAATCACGGCGTGGCCGAGCCTGCCAAGTTCGATGGCGATGCCGCGACCAATGCCGCGACCGGCGCCCGTCACCAGAGAAACTGGACGATTACTCATTCTTCACCTCCGGCGAAGGCATGTCTTCTTCGGTCGGGCCGTCCTGCCATTTGCGCGCCCAATCCGGCAACGAATCTTCGGGGTAAGGCGTGACGACATCCGGCATCGCGCGTCGCTTCAAAACCTTCAGGGCTTTGTCCAGGGCTTCCACAAAAAAGTATTCGCCGAACATGACCGCTTCGTGAACGCCGAGGTTTTTGTGAATGTGATAAACGCCGCCGTTCAGTATGCCTTCGAATCCAGGCGTCAAACTGCCCAGGTATTTTTCAGACAACGACCGCAACGAAGTCAGCGCGAAGTTCCGATACGCGCTAGCTTTGGTTCGGTCTGAAACGGCATCGGCCAGATCAATCAAACCCGAAGCCGCAATGGCGCACGCCGAAGTGTCAACCTGTGTGCGAGCCAGCGCGCCGCTGTCTGGCGCGTCGTAATCCCATGGAGTGACGCCGTCCGCCGGAGTGTGTTCAAGGTAATAGTCGGCGTTGAGCATCGCCGTTTCCAGAAA
>CAYRQB010000581.1:0-2495 GCA_964426025.1 uncultured Heliomicrobium sp. | reverse complement strand
GAATGTCCGCCGGAAGAATCCGGCCTTCCACCAAATACGGCAGGGTAGTTGCCTCCAGAAGCACACCATGCACGGCGTTCCATTCCAGATTGGCTTTAATGCGCGTGCCGCCGGATTCTTGAATGATCCATGACACAATCTCTTCGCGCCGCGCTTCCATGATTTGCGCCGCGCGGCGCATGATGGCTGCTCGCTCGCCCGGTATTAACGCCGCCCATGCATGCTGGGCCTTGGCGGCGCCGCGATAGGCTTCGTCCATGTCATCGCGATTGGCATGGGGTATTTCGACCAGCGTGCTGCCGTCATAGGGATTGAGGTCGCGCAAAATCTTTGCTCCCTTGCCGTGACGCCATTGGCCATTGATGAATAGTTGGTCGAAATTTGAATAAGGCGATTGGGATTCTGTTTTCTTTTCCATAAGGCACTCTCATGCGTGTTTTTTTGGAGAACTACTCAAAGTGTGTGCAAAGATTTTGCACTACAATCGGATTATCGGTTTAATCGTGACACCTTTTTCGCTATCTTCAGCGGCCTGATTGATTTGGTCGAGAGAATAAAACTTGACCAGTTTGTCAAAAGGAAATCTTCCCTGCTGATAAAGCTCAACCAGTGCTGGTATAAAAAGATCCGGTTTGCTATCGCCTTCAATGATCCCGATAATACGTTTCCCTGTCGTCATTACCCCGTTCACATCGAAGCTCGCTTCGGTGCCCAAGGCAGGTGCGCCGACAATGCCGCATGTCCCACGGATAGCCAATGCATCAATGGCTTGACGCAGTACGGCAGGGCGTCCGCTTGATTCCAGCGTGAAATCAGCGCCGCCGTTTGTTATTTTGCGAACCGCTTCGACCGGATCGGTTTCCTGGCTATTGATAGTATGGGTTGCGCCGAGTTCCATCGCCAAGGCCAGGCGCGAAGGAACCACATCTGCCGAAATGATGGTAGTAGCGCCGGCAGCACGTGCCGCCATCACGGCACTGAGTCCGACTGCGCCGCCGCCAAAAGCTGCAAAACTGCTGCCCGGATTGACTTTGAGTGCGTTGATGACGGCTCCGGCACCGGTCTGAATGCCGCAACCCAGAGGGCCAAGCAGTTCCAGGGGTGCATCTTTGGGGACTTTGATGACGTTACGCTCATGCACCAGCGCAAAGGTGCCAAACGACGATTGCCCAAAGAAATGATCGTGAACCGGCTCTGAAGTATTACCCGCTGTAAAGGTTGACGTGCTGCCGTCTTCACGTGCGCCATTGAAATTCAGCGCATAAAATTGCTCGCAATAGGTCAGATCACCACGTAAACAGGGCTTGCAGTGGCCGCACCACATATAGGTCAGCACTACATGGTCGCCAACAGCGACTTTCTTCACATGATCGCCAATCTGTTCGACCACGCCCGAGCCTTCATGCCCCAATACCACCGGCAGAGGCACCTCATAAAGCTGATCGCGCGCGACCATATCGGTATGGCACATCCCCGTCGCTACGATGCGAACGCGCACTTCTTCGGATCTTGGATCATCCTGCATCAGGTCTTCAATCTGAAAAGGCCCGCCTTTCTGGCGGACGACGGCTGCCTTGATTTTTTTCACGGGTACCTCCGCTTTGGAATCGTTAGGTCTTGCTCACGGTCAAAATGAAACTAGCGTATGCCTGATTTTCCCGGCGCAAGAATGCCATTGGGATCCAGCGCCTTTTTAAGTGTTTTGTGAACATTTCTTTGCACCGGACCATAGGTTTCGGCGACCTTATCCATGAATGCCGTATTGACACGATAAGTTCCATAGCCGCGCGCGGAGAATTCGGTCAGCAATTCCTCGAAACATTGATAGGCCGCCTTCGTCTGCTCTGGGTCGGTTTTGTCGTAAAGTACATCGACAATATGATGCATATCGCGCATTCCGACGATAAATTCGCCGGAATAGTCCAGTCCGTACTTGGCCAGTATCTGCTTGGTCAACGCCATTTGCTTGAGGGTTTCGCTGCCACGTGCCTGGGAGACGGGCGCGAACCACATTGATCCGCCACCTCCACGCCAGTTATATAACGAAAATTCCGTGAGCGTCATTTCTCCCTTCATGAGCTTGGCGCGGTAAGCAAATGCGGGATCATCCGCCGCTTCCTGTTCCGTCAGGATTTTTGCCTTGCCCGATTGGCCGAATGCCTGCGTCACGATGTTCCAGTTCACATCAATCTGCTCCTGCGTGCCATAGAGCGCGGCATATACATTCCAGATTCCCAGTTTGTGATCTTTCATAATCCGATACACCGCTTCATCCGGAATGGAACCCGGTCCGGACACATAATCACTACGCTTGGCTTTTACGGGCGCCTCATAGAGCGCATGGGCGATGACCACAGCATTGGGAATGACACCGCTGATGCGTAGCGGACGAATCGTTTCGACGATTTCCACGATGTCTTCTTCATGTTGGTATTGAATCACAAACGGCTTGAATGCCGGCGGTTCAGGCATCAACCAGAAACCGAATTTGGTGA
>CAYRQB010000580.1:0-2503 GCA_964426025.1 uncultured Heliomicrobium sp. | reverse complement strand
GACCGCGACACGAACTTTAATCCGTTCACGCTCGAAACCTGAGCTTTTTTGGTAGGACGAGCCGCTGGCTTGTCCGGAACTTGCTAATAACGACAAGCTGGCAGCTTGTCTTACTTTCTGAGGTAATCATGACTGCAACTGCTGAGATGCAGACCAAAATCAAAACTGCAAAAGAAAAACTTGATGCGCACGTGCGCGAAATTGTCGAATGGCATTTCAATCCGGAAACCGGTTGCCCTTTCTGGCTGGAACGCGCCAAGACATTTGATTTCGACCCGCGCAAGGACGTTCAAAGTTACGAAGACCTGAACAAGTTCGGTTTCTTTCAGGACGAATGGTTGCGCGGCGGACCGGTTCGACGTTGGGTTCCGAAAGGCCTGGCTGGCAAACCGATCTACACATTTGAAACCGGCGGCAGCACTGGCGTGCCGAAATCGCGCATCGCTTCGGAAGATTTCCGCATTGATTACGAAATGTTCAGCGACACATTGCCGGACCAATATTTTCCGAAAGGCGCTGACTGGTTGATGCTGGGGCCGTCGGGGCCGCGAAGGCTTCGTCTGGCGGTCGAACATCTGGCGCAACATCGCGGCGGCATAGCCTTCTGCGTTGACCTCGATCCGCGCTGGGTCATCAAGCTGATCAAATGGGGCGAGATGCAGATGATGGAACGATACAAAGCTCACGTCATTGATCAGGCCGTCACCATTTTGAAAGCTCATCCGAACATCAAATGCATGTTCGCCACGCCGAAACTGCTGGAAGCTTTGTGCGAAAAAGTTTCGCTGAAGAAGATGGGCATCACCGGCGTTTTCTGCGGCGGAACGGAAATGACTCCGCAATTCCATCGCTTCGCCGTCGAAGAGCTGATGGAAGGCGCTTACTTCGCGCCGACATACGGCAACACGCTGATGGGATTGGCCACTCACAAAGTGCCGTTCGATCCGGCGGACAATTGGGCGATCATTTACTATCCGCCGAATCCGCGTGCAATGATCGAAGTGGTTGATCCGGACGAACCGGCCAAGCTGGTCGGTTACGGCGAAACCGGTCGAGTCCGCCTGACCACGCTGACCAAAGAATTTTTCATGCCTCGATTCCTGGAACGCGACGAATGCGAACGCGAAGCTCCGTGCGAAGCTTATCCCTGGGACGGCGTGCGCAATGTTCGCCCGTTCTCGCGTTTTGCGACCTCGGTCGTCGAAGGCGTTTACTAAATGTTTTTCGGATTCTGGAAACAGGCGATGATTCGTAAGCTGTTATTTCTGTTAATTGCTTTTCTTGTCTGCAATTCAGCTTTTGCACAGGACTGGGTGCAATGGCGCGGAGCCAATCGTGACGGCGTGATTAGAGATTTCGCGGCGCCGACCGCATGGCCGAAAGAGCTGAAGCAGGTTTGGAAAACTCCTGTCGGATCGGGTTATGCATCGCCTGTCGTTTCAATAGATCGCGTTTGGGTTCACAGCCTCGACGGCGAAGAAGAAACAGTTTCCTGTCTGGATTTGAAAACCGGCAAACTGCTTTGGCGGAAAAATTATCCGGCGCAATTCACCAAAAACCAGTACGCCACTCAGATGGGCAAAGGGCCGTTTGCGACTCCCGCGTTGCACGATGGCAAACTTTACACGCTGGGAGTCAACGCTGTTTTGTCGTGTTTTGACGCGGCGACAGGCGAATTGAAATGGCAAAAGGATTTCGGCAAACCGGATACGTCGAAGATGTTTTGCGGAACTGCCGCTTCGCCGTTGATTGATGGCGGAAACGTCATCGTTTACACCGGCGATGACATTCGCGGCGGTGTGATGGTCGCGCTCGACCTGGCTTCGGGCAAAGAACGTTGGCGATGGACCGGCGAAGGTCCCGGTTATGCTTCGCCGATCATCGCCGCTTTCGAAGGCGTCAGGCAGGTGGTGACGATGACGGACAAATCAGTGATCGGCGTTTCGGCCAAAGACGGTCTGTTGTTGTGGCGATTGGCCTGGCCGGATGAATGGAACGAAAACATCGTCACGCCGTTGATCTACAAAAATTCGCTGATTCTGTCAGGCGTTCGCAAAGGAACGATGGCGGTTCAGCCGATCAAAACCGGCGACAAGTTTGAAATCAAACAACTCTGGCACAACCGCGAATTGACGATGTACATGAATTCGCCCGTGCTGGACGGCGAACGTTTTTTCGGGATGACCAACAAACGCAAAGGTTCTCTGTTTTGCGCCGAAGCCGCTACGGGCAAGGTTTTGTGGTCAACCGAAGGCCGCGAAGGGGCGAACGCGGCGATTCTGCATACGAAAGATTTGCTTTTCATTCTCAACAACGACGCTGGGCTGATCGTGGCAAAGAAGAACGACAAGGGCTTCGAGCAAGTGACGAAGTATTCAGTCGCCGACAGCGCGACCTATGCTCATCCGGTAATTTTCGGCAGGCGGATTCTGATCAAGGATGACGCTTCAATCGCTTTGTTAAGTCTGGATTGATTGACAAGGGTGGATTCATTTGCCAGCCA
>CAYRQB010000579.1:0-2514 GCA_964426025.1 uncultured Heliomicrobium sp. | reverse complement strand
GCGCGTCTGATCTTCACTCGCAAAATCGAAGCCACGTGCGGCACCGAAATCGAACTGGCTGATTTTGGCATCCGACGCGAATTGCCTTTGAACCAACCGGTCGCCGTCGAATTCACGCCGCAGAAATCCGGCGAACTCACTTTCGCCTGCGGGATGAACATGCTGAAAGGAAAGTTGATTATTCGATGACAAGCGTGGATTTTATTTGCACCTGGAATTTTTCAGGCGGCCTCGGCTTCGATCAATAAAGTGCCGCGCAACGCAGGCCAGCGAGTCGCCAACCGATGCCAGATGTTTTCAACGCGCGCGGCAAAAGGCACGTGAGCATAAGCCGCCGGATGTTCCAACGGCTGAATGCGCCAGCTTTTGAACCCGGCTTTGCCCAACATTTGCCCGATGCTATTGGGCCGGTTGAACCGAAAATAAGTCGGATAGACATCCGCTGCCGAGCGGGCTTCAAGACGCGAGACAATCGCCGGATGCCAGCGGTTCGGAATCGCGCGCGCTGCGATCGTGACGATGTCCAGCCAGTTCGGCGTCAGCAAAAGCATTTTGCCGCCACGCCTCAGCACTCGGCGAATTTCCATCAAAGATTCAAACGGTTTTTCCAAATGCTCGAAAACCATGTTGCTCGTCACCAGATCGAAGCTGGCGTCGGCAAATGGCAGGGCAATTGAATTGGCCTGCAATCGCCAATGACAGGATCGGTTATCGCGCAAAGCGGCGAAATCAGGATCAACTCCGATCAGAAATCGAGCCTGCGATTTCAAACCGGATTCGATTTCCGCCTGTTCGTTCATCCACCACGGCACAATCTGTCGTCCGCAGCCCACGTCCAGCCACACACATTCGCTTCGCAAAATTTCCTTCATTCGTTCAAAGTAAACGCGCTGAGGGTGGCGAACCGTTTTGAAGCTGTTGGACGTTGAATGTTCGGACATGGAAAGTTGGTTGAAACGTGCGCGGTCCAGCGCGCCATACCACAAATCTTCGATCCGGTTTTGGGCGATTCGCTCGACAACGGAAAATTCCGCCTTTCGCAAATTGCCGTTTTCGATTTCGCGAAAGCCGCAGCTTCGCAACGCGCGGCGAACGGGATTCGCTGTTTTCAAAACGTGCATCGGGCGGTTTTCGTCTTCGCCCGCACGGCAATTGAAAACCATCGCGCCGCCGATTTTCATCGAACGGCTGATCTGCCTCAATTCGATTTCGGGGCGGGGAAGATGTTCGCAAACGTCAATTGCCGTCACGAAATCAAAACAATCATCAGGCAATTGCCGCCGGTTCAAATCAATCAGTTCCGCCTTGATGCCGCGACGTTGCAAACGCCAACGGGCGAAATCCAGCATCGAAGTTGAAATGTCAGCCAGCGTGACCGTGAAACCGGCACGTGCAAACAGCAGCGCGTTCGCTCCGACACCGGCGCCAAAATCCAGATAACTTTGCGCGCCGCGATTCAATGCCAGGTTTAGAATCTCAGCATTGGCGATGCCGATTGCAGGATCAGTCGCGTGCCACCAGACGTGCTCGAAAATATAGCTGCGAGTCGTGCGGTAAAAATCCTTGATCTGTTCGGGCGTTTGACGCGCTACGGCTTCCCATTCGCGCTTCGATTCGGCGACGGCGTTATCACATCGGCGCAGAGCTTGCTGGCGGCTGAGGCCGAAATATTCCGCCAGTTCGCGCAAACCGCTTTCGACCGGATCGGTTTCGCCGGGCAGCAACAGGGCTTCGCGCCATTGGCCTGTCTTTTCAATTATCAGAGTCGAATCGCTCACTTCGTTTCCCCTCTTTTGAAAATCATCGCCAACGGAGCCAGAAACAGCCCCATGATTATTCCGCGAATCTGCACTCGCCGCCTTTCCAGCTTTTCATTCGTGTCGTCGGCTTTACGCCGCCAGCGCGAAGGCAGAGTGCAAATCAGCCAGTAAACCATTCGCATCGCGTACGCGTCGCCGCTGATCGCGTGTTTGATGATGTACGCCGCATAAGCTTTGCCGTAACCGTAAACCAGCCGGCAGGCCTGTCGCTGTGTTGCGCGGTCGTGATCGTGAAAGGCGAGAACGTTCGGCGCGTAAACCATTTTGTAACCTGCTTTCATCGCGCGGTAGAAAAACTCTATGTCTTCGCCGCCGGCGAAAAAAGTTCCGGCGCCCAATCGCACATCGAATAATCCGACGCGTTCGAAAACTTCGCGGCGAAAAGCCATGTTAGCGCCCATCGCCACGCCTCCGCCGTTCGGGAAATTGTATTCGCGGCGTTCTTCGTCGGCGTATACGGCCACGTCCTGCAATCCGTGGCGAGCCAGCAGCACACGACCACCCAACACGAACAGGTTGGGATCGCCCGCGAATTCGCGATGAATTTCGTCGAGCCAGTTTTCCGTCACCAGCACATCGTCATCGGTGAAGACAATGATTTCTCCATTGACCGATTTCAATCCGGCGTTGCGCGCGCGCGAAAGCCCCGGCTGGTTTTCTCTGATGTAAAGCAGGCGGCCGGACAAATCAGGAT
>CAYRQB010000578.1:0-2520 GCA_964426025.1 uncultured Heliomicrobium sp. | reverse complement strand
ACGATAGACCTGGTTAATCAGGCTGCGGTGGATGTCAACACAACCGCCTGCAGCAGCAGCGGCACGCCGAACAATGTTTATGGCTGGGGACGGCTGGATATCAAAGCCGCAGTTGATTCCGCCGCCACCTGCAGCTACTCGCTTTCGCCAACGAACGCGAACTTCAGTTCCACAGGTGGAAATGGAACTGTCAACATCACAGCCGGAAACGGATGCAGCTGGAATGCGGTCAGCAATGTGTTGTGGATTTCGATTGACGCCCCAACCAGCGGCAGCGGCAATGGATCGGTCAATTACACGGTCTTTCCCAATTCCGGTGGTGCTCGCAGCGGCACATTGACGATTGCCGGACAGACTTTCACTGTCAATCAGGCCGTCCCGTGCACTTATTCGATTTCCCCCAACAATCAGAACTTCGCTTCGGGCGGTGGCGGAGGAACCGTCACGGTTACGGCTTCTTCCTCCAATTGCCCGTGGTCGGCGGTCAGCAATAATTCCTGGATCATGATTGATTCCGGCGGCAACGGCATTGGCAATGGCACGGTTAGCTTCACGGTCATGCCGAATTCCGAGGCAACTGTTCGCAACGGCACAATGACAATTGCCGGTCAAAGCTTCACTGTCGTCCAGGGGGCGGAAGGTTTGATGTATTACCCGTTGACCAAACCGATACGGCTTTTCGATACGCGAGCGCCAATCGCAGGTTTTCCCGCTTGCGAATATTTGAATCAGGCGTTGGCCGCCGACAGCGAATTCGTCAAGAACGCGCGCATCAATTGCGACGGAGTGACGATTCCTGCGAACGCCGCGGCCATCGTCGGCAATGCCACCGTCGTCAATCCGACGACCGGAGGTTACATCACTTTGTGGCCTGACGGGCAATCGCGTCCGCCGGTCTCGAACCTGAATTTTACAGCCGGCCAGATAGTGCCCAACGCCTTCACCGCAGGTTTGAGCGCCAGCGGCAATTTCCGAGTTTACACAACCTCGGCGACGCATTTCATCGTGGACATCACTGGCTATTTCGCTCCGCCGTCGGCCAGCGGGCTGTATTACCATCCGCTGCCGAAACCGATTCGCCTGTTCGATACGCGAGCGCCGATCGCCGGATTCCAGCCCTGCGAATATCTGAATCAGCAGTTGGCGGCTGACGGCGAACTGGCGAAAAACGCGCGCATCACCTGCGACGGAGTGACGATCCCATCCGACGCGCTGGCCGTGGTCGGCAACGCCACCGTGGTCAATCCCGCAGCCGGAGGTTTCGCTATCCTGTGGCCAGACGGACAAGCGCGTCCGCCGGTGTCGAATCTGAATTACACCGCCGGTCAGATAGTGCCGAACGCGTTCACCGTCGGGCTGGGCAGCAACGGCCAGTTCCGTGTGTATTCGCTGGCGGCGACGCATTTCATCGTGGACATCACGGGTTATTACAGCGCGTCGGCTGCGGATGTGAACGGGACAGGATTGCTGTATTCGCCGCTGACGAAACCGATTCGCCTGTTCGACACGCGCGCTCCGATACCCGGATTCCAACCTTGCCAATACCTGAACCAGCCGCTGGTGGCCGACGGCGAACTGGTGCGGAATGCGCACACGACCTGCGACGGAGTGACGATTCCGGCGACGGCGAAAGCCATCGTCGGCAACGGGACAGTAGTCGCGCCCACCGGCAACGGCTTCATCATTTTGTGGCCTGACGGGCAGGCTCGGCCTCCGGTGTCGAACATGAATTACGTCGCAGGCCAGGTAGTGCCAAACGCCTTCACCGTTGGTCTGAGCGGATCTGGCAACTTCCGCATCTACAGCTTCGCGGGCACTCATTTCATCGTCGACCTCAACGGCTACTTTGCTCCGTGAAGGCGATTATTTGTCATTCGGCGGGCAGAAATAAAACAGCCCCGGCTTCTTGAAAAAGGGAAGCCGGGGCTATTTGTTTTCTCGATTTTGAAGAAGGCGTATTGGGCGTGTCTAGACCTTCATGATTTCGTCTTCTTTATGCTTGCCCAGTTCGCCGATTTTGGCGACATATTGATCCGTCAATTTCTGAACTTCTTCCAAACCGGATCTCTCTTCGTCTTCGGAAATCAGCTTGTCTTTGAGAGCCTTTTTCAGTTTGTCATTTGAATCGCGGCGAATGTTGCGGAGCGCCGTTTTATGTTCTTCGTTTATTTCGTGGACGACTTTGACCATCTGTTTGCGCCGCTCTTCGGTCAGTGGTGGAATCGGCACGCGCACCAGTTTGCCGTCGTTCGATGGATTAAGTCCCAGGTCGGAAGACCGAATTGCCTTATCAATATCGTTAATGATTGAGGGGTCAAACGGCTGCACGGTGATCAGTGTGCCTTCGGGCACGTTGATTGTGGCGACCTGATTGAGCGGAACCGGCGAACCGTAATATTCGACTGTGATGCCTTCCAGAATGCTGGTCGAGGCTCGTCCGGTTCGAACGGTGGAAAGTTTGTGTTTGAAATCCTCGATGACACTGTCCATGCGTGTCTTTGTTTCTTTGCTGATCTCTTT
>CAYRQB010000577.1:0-2527 GCA_964426025.1 uncultured Heliomicrobium sp. | reverse complement strand
CTGGATGTGGCTTATGCTGTTGCGTTTTTGGCCTCAGATGAGGCAGGCTATATTACCGGTCAGGTAATCAATATCAACGGTGGAATGTATATGTGATCGCGGATGACGGATTGGAGAATGCGGAAAGCTCAACTTCACAGTCCGTGCTCTACACTCCGCTCTCCGCATTCCGCAATCTAAATAATCACTACTTGGAGGAACTCATGGCAGAATCAATTGAGGATAAGGTTAAACAGATCATCGTGGACGAACTTGGCGTGGACGAGTCTGAGGTCACCCCGAACGCGCGTTTCATTGACGATCTTGGCGCGGACTCGCTCGACACGGTCGAATTGGTGATGCGATTCGAGGAAGAGTTCGGCATCGAGATTCCAGATGAAGAGGCCGAAAAGATTCAGAGCGTGCGTGACGCCATCGCCTACATTGACGAACACAAGAAGTAAGCGTCATTCATTGGCTTGCCAAAACAAAGATGAGCCACAAGAAGGCACAAAATTTACAAAACTGATCCTGCCTGAAGGATTGCGTTTGTAACTCAATCGCCTTTTTGTGGCTGATTCTCTTTATCCCGAAACTCTGTGAAAGGGAAGGAAGTCGTGAGCAACGAAATAACCAAAAAGCGTGTTGTCGTCACCGGCATTGGGCTGGTCAGTCCGCTCGGCAATACGACCGAAGAGACCTGGGCTGGTTTGTTGGCCGGACGTAGCGGCGTTGATTACATTGCGCGTTTCGACACCAGCCAGCACAAGGTTAAATTCGCCGCTGAAACCAAAAGTTTTGATCCGCTCAAATTCATCGAGAAAAAAGAGCTGAAGAAGATGGATTATTACATCTACTTCGCCATCGCCGCGTCGAAGGAAGCTCTGGAAGATTCAGGCTTGAAGATAACCGATGAAAACGCCGAAGACATTGGAACATACATTGGCAGCGGAATTGGCGGTTTCGGCGTCTTTGAGCGCGAGCACACCAAAATGATTGAGGGCGGCCCCGACCGCATCTCTCCTTTTTTTATACCGGCGTCAATCGTCAATCTGGCGTCGGGTTACGTTTCCATATATTACGGAGCGAAAGGACCGAATTCGGCGACTGCCACAGCCTGCAGCTCCGGAGCGCACGCCATCGGCGACAGTTACAAGATTATCGAACGCGGCGACGCCGTAGCCATGATCTGCGGCGGTTCGGAAGGCGCTATCACACCGATGTCTGTCGGGGGATTTGCCGCAATGCGAGCGCTTTCGACTCGCAACGATGATCCGCAACGCGCTTCGCGTCCTTTTGACAAAGATCGCGATGGTTTCGTTATCGGCGAAGGCGCTGGCATTTTGATTCTGGAAGAGTTGGAACACGCCAAAGCGCGCGGTGCCAAGATTTACGCCGAAATCGTGGGTTATGGAATGTCCAGCGACGCTTTCCACATCACAATGCCGGACATGGACGGACCGCGCCGTGTAATGCTGAAAACGATCAAGGACGCAGGCATCGAACCCAGTCACATTGATTACATCAACGTTCACGGCACTTCGACTCCGGTCGGAGATGTCAACGAAACCAACGCCATCAAAGCCGCTTTCGGCGATCACGCTTACAAGCTGGCGCTCAGTTCGACCAAATCAATGACCGGGCATTTGCTGGGCGGAGCCGGTGGATTGGAAGCAGGAATCACGGCATTGGCCGTGCATCACCAAACGATGCCGCCAACCATCAATTACGAAACTGCCGATCCGGAATGCGATCTGGATTGCGTGCCGAATCAGCCGCGCGCGTCCAAAGTGAAATACGCGCTTTCGAATAGCTTCGGCTTCGGCGGAACGAATGCGGCGCTGCTGTTCAAACGTTACGAAAAATAACAAGCGATACCTTGTTTTCAGTATTCAATTGCCGGATGCGTAGAGTGAAGCTTTAAGCTACACCATCACTGATTCGCTTGCTCAGGCAGGCGAATCAGCGCTTCCAGGCACATATGAACCATTTGGGTGTCATCTGAGATAGCTTTTTACCTCAGACCCCAGTGAAGGTGTGTTCTGCTTCCGTCCGACAACAAAGATTTACTCTCATCATTTGGGTGACAACTTGATTTAGCCTTTCAATCGTGACGCCACCCCTCAGGATTCAAGCCATTCTCAAGCAGTCATCCATTAACAATTGTCGCGTCTGAAGTTTCTCAGCGCTCTGAACTTCCCGGATTTCTGAAAACGAGATGATGAAGAGCAAGACACCTCCGATGCCGATTCGAACCGGCGATTGTCGGTATTTAGCAGGCTGCCGGAGGCCCTCCATTCTTTTAAGCCATCGCAATCAGGAGGCAAAATATGAGCTTATTGCCAAAAGCCGCACTGGCTCACCACGATTGGGCCAATTTGCGCCTTGATCATGCCAGACAGCGGTCAATAACAAACTACCGGATCAAGACGGTTGTTGAGATTCTGCAAGACAGCTTCAACCATAATATTTCACTTGAATCCCTGGCGAATGCCGTCAACCTTTCACAATCCAGACTTCGCTGTCTGTTCAAAGAAGTCACCGGCTT
>CAYRQB010000576.1:0-2548 GCA_964426025.1 uncultured Heliomicrobium sp. | reverse complement strand
ATTGACGTAGTACGGGTGACGGCGTGAGTGTGGACCGGGCTTAAACTGCAGGTTTGCGGCGGCGGTTTTGACGAACATGTTTACGCGCATTTTGCGGTGACAGTATTCGCCGAAGAGCGCGGCGGGCGCGTCAAGGAATTTTTGCGAGCCTGCGAAGAACACGAATGGGACACGGTTCAGCAGTTTCAGGAATTCGATGCGCGCCGTGACGCCGTCGTCGCTTATGCCCTGCGATGCAGCACGGGTCGGTTGGTTGCGCTGCTGGAACGCAGCCCGTTTGAATCTTATGAAGCCGACCGTTTGATCGCCTGCGATGTGCTGGACGACGCCAGCGGGCAACGATTGAGCGTCATTGTCCCGCCCGCCGACTGGAGAAGACTGGTTCAAGGTTAATGCCGGTTCAGTTTTTAGCTTCAGGCGAACTGCTCTTTTCCGATGCCAGTCTGCTGACTTTTTCGTCAACCGATCTGATATGCAAATCCCTTTGCGGAAATGGAATTTCGATATCCGCTTCGCGCATGACAGCGGCGATTCTGGCCATGACATCGCTTTTGGCAGCGACATGAGTTTGTGCCGTCGCCCAGAATCGCAACTCAAAACCCAGCGAGCTGTCGCCGAATCCGATGAAGATGGCCATCGGTTCGGGATCGGGCAGAACTTCGGGATGCGATTTGGCGGTTGTCACCAGCAAATCAATGACTCTGGCCGGTTCGGTTCCGTAAGCCACCCCAACCTGAATTTCCACACGCCGCGTCTGGCTTGTCAGCGTCCAGTTGGTCACTTCATCCGAAATCAATTTCGCATTGGGGACAATGACCTCAGCGCCCTGATATGTGCGGATGGTGGTCGAACGAATGCCGATGCGCGTGACGTCGCCCGAAAATTCTCCGACCCGCACGGCATCTCCGACCTGCACCGGACGCTAGAACAACAGTATTAGTCCCGAAACGAAATTATTGACGACATTCTGCAACCCAAAGCCTATGCCAACGCCGAAAGCTCCGGTCAGCAGTGTCAATTTGCTTAAATCAAATCCGGCGGCGGTCAGGGCGATGACAAATCCTGCCAGCAACAAAACGTATTGCGCCGCGGTGGCCATTGCCTGCGGAACGCCACGTTTGAGCGGCACTCGTGCCAAAACGTCTTCCTGCAAAATCAACCGCACGATCCTGGACAGGTAATAGGCCAGAACCACGACCAGCAAAAATGACAGCACATCACCAATGGAAAGTTGCAGGCTCCTGAATTTCAAGGATGCGTCCATCATCCTGGCCACGGCGTCGAATATCTGTTCGCGAATGGTAAATAGTTCCAGCGTGCCCTGCAGCCACAGGAAGCCTGCGATCAAAAAGCTGATCCGCGCAAACCATCTTTTCAATTCATAATCGTAAGATCGAACAAAGGCCAACAGTTGTGCGCGATTTGTCCTGAGCAACAGTTCAAACACGATATTGACGGTGCGAGCCGCGCCATAAAACAGCGCGCCCAGATATCCGCTGTGCAAAGTGCCTTCGCCCACCACTTTGGCCAAAGTGAAAAACCCGAAAACGTTGGCCAGAAGCGAGATCATCAACAGCGACAGAACCACTCGCAAGGCTCCGCGTATCCATTTCCGTGCGGTTTCGGATTCTGACAACTGATTCAACTTTGCCGGGCGCAGCATCCAGACGGCGACCGCAATGGCAATGACGATTTCGATCAGAAAAACAACCCGTTCAACGACTGGCGCGATATCCACCAACAGCCGCACCCTGTCGCTCAGATGCAGGATGGCCAATACGTAAAGCGGCATTCGCAACCAGGCAGGTTGATCAACCAGTAAACGAATGACGCGCAAAAAAGCGATCAGCAACAGCAAGGCAATCACGCTGTTGACGATGCCGGCGGTAATGGGAGATTGCCATAAATAGGTCAGCAACGTGATCAGCAGCGACACGGACACCGGACGTTTCAACACCTCGGCGGATAAGTGCAACTCAGGGTCGTCCACTGTCAGCGGGTCAACCCGTTTTGCCAGCGCCCTGTTCAACAACAGAACCGTGACGAACAACAGCGCCAGCAGAATGAAATTTCCCCTCTGCGATTTGAGGTCTTCCCGCGCTGATGACAGTTCGTGTGCCAGCGATTGTCCAAACGGTTCGGTCATCAAACCGGCTGAAGTTTCATTAGAGTTTGGCGATATCAACGCAGTCCACAGCGGACGATTGTCGCGAGTCAGCAGCCGGTCCTGAAAGCGTTGTTTGACCAGCGCAATATGATCCAGCTGAGAAGCAATCAGAAAATCCTGCTGTGAAACCTTGTCCTGCAATACCAGCAACTGGCTTAACCTTTCCTGAACCTTCGATTGAAGCTTTTGCAGCTCTGACCGTGTCGAACGAATTCTTTCTGCCACAACTTCAAAAGAGCCTTCCTGTGGAAGCTGATCAAGTGTCGCTTTCCAGGTCGCGTCTTCTGATTTCACCCATTGCAAATCAGATTCTGCCTGACTGACAGCAGTCGTCATCAGCTTTTGCCAGCGATCCAGCTCCAGGTTACGCAGCGACAAATC
>CAYRQB010000575.1:0-2567 GCA_964426025.1 uncultured Heliomicrobium sp. | reverse complement strand
ATTGAAGGCGGTTCGATTCTCATTCGCAATGGAAAGATCGCCGCCGTCGGCAAAGTCGCCGATGTCAAAGCCGGAGCCAATGCCAAAGTCATTGACGCGACCGGAATGTATGTCACGCCCGGATTCGTTGATTCGCATTCGCACACGGCTCTGGACGGAACCAACGAAGGTTCGCTGTCGGTGACGGCGATGGTTCGCATGCACGAAGTCGTCAATCCGACGGACATCAACATCTACCGCCAGTTGGCCGGAGGCATGACGACCATTCATCAACTGCACGGCAGCGCCAACGCCATCGGCGGACAGAATTCGATCATCAAACTGAAATGGGGCAGGCCTTACGATCAGATGCGAGTTTCCGACGCTCCGCGCACGGTCAAATTCGCGCTCGGCGAAAATCCCAAACGGTCGAATTCCGCTGCTCGTCCCGGCGTTCAGCCGCGATTCCCCGCCACGCGAATGGGCGTCGAAGAAGTCATTCGCGAAGCTTTCACTCAGGGACGCGAATACATGAAAGAGTGGGACGATTACGAAGCCGCCAAAAAGCGCGGCGAAAATCCGTTGCCGCCGCGCCGCGACCTGAAGCTGGAAGCGATGGCAGACATTCTGCGAGGCAAGATAGATATTCATTCGCATTGTTACCGCGCGGATGAAATCGTCATGCTCCTGAATTTGTGCGAAGAGTTCGGCGTCAAGGTTCACACGCTGCAACATGTGTTGGAAGGTTACAAAGTCGCTCCGGAAATCGCCAAACACGGAGCTTCGGCTTCGATTCTGCCAGACTGGTGGGCGTACAAGATGGAAGCTTACGACGCCATCCCCTTCAACGCGGCGATTATGACTCGTCGCGGCATCACCGTCGCGATTCATTCCGACAGCAACGAACACGCGCGCCGTTTTTATCAGGAAGCCGGAAAGATGATGAAGTACGGCGATCTGACCGAAGAGGAAGCTTTGCGTTTGGTGACGTTGAATGCGGCGATTGAAATCCGTCTGGATCATCGCATCGGCAGCATTGACGTTGGCAAAGACGCCGACCTGGTTTTGTTCAACGGCCATCCGTTCAGCGTCTATTCGCGACCGGAAATGACCTTGATCGAAGGCGAAGTTTACTTCGACCGCAAACAGGACCTGGAAATGCGCGCAAAGCTGGCCGCCGAAAAGAAAGCTCTGATCGAAAAAGAAAGACGGACTCCCGGCGTCGCTCAACCTACGCAGCAACAGCAGCCGGTGATTCCGACTTTGACGGAAGAAGAGCTTGACGGACATTCGCACGGCGGACCGGGGCGCAAAAACAATCAGTGAGAAATCAAAAGGCAAAAGGCAAAAATCAAAAATTGCTTTTTGATTTCGCCTTTTGCCTCGTTCACTTGCAGTGGGAGAGCTTTGGTCATGAACTTTTTTACTGAATCAAACAAAATGAAATTCCGAACTTTTGCCTTTTGCTTTTTGACTTTTGCCTTTTGCCTTTCAACTTCGGCGTTGGCGCAATCCAAATCGGAGCAGGGAACTTATGCCATTCGCAACGCCCGCATCGTCACCGTCACTGGCGGCGTGATCGAACGCGGCACTGTCGTCATCAAAAACGGCAAGATCGAATCCGTCGGCGCTAACGTCGCTGTCCCTCGCGATGCCAAAGTGATTGACGCCACCGGATTGTCCGTTTATCCGGGCTTGATTGATTCCAACACCTATCTGGGTTTGTCCGAAGTCGGCCAGGGAGCGCCCGGCACTGTGGACACCACAGAGCTTGGCGATTTCAATCCCAACATGAAAGCGTTGACCGCCGTCAATCCGCACAGCGAATTGATTCCCGTCGCGCGAATGAACGGCGTGACGACCGTGTTGACCTGTCCGCGCGGAGGTTTGATTTCAGGTCAATGCGCGTTGCTGAATCTGGACGGATGGACTCAGCGCGAGATGAAATTGCTGGCTCCGGCGGCGATGCAGTTGAACTATCCGACTGCCGGTTTCGGCGGGCGAGGCGGCGGAGGATTCTTCAACATACTGGGCGCGCCCAACGAACAGGCTCGCCAGCAACGCGAACGCCGTCTGGAATCGTTGCGCAAAAAGCTGGAAGACGCGCAGGCTTACGCCAAAGCCAGGGAAGCCACAGCCAAAGACAAGAGCATTCCTGCCCGCGAAATTGATCTTGGCTTGGAAGCTCTGATCCCTGTGCTGAAAGGCGAAGTTCCCGTCATCGTTTCCGCCAACGACGAGCGCGAGATCAAAGGCGCAATCGAACTGGCCGACAAATACAAACTCAGATTGATCATCAGCGGCGGAGATGACGCTCTGAAAGTAGCGAAGGAATTGAAGGAGAAAAATATTCCGGTCTTGCTGGGCGGAGTTCTTTCATTGCCCGGCAGCGAAGATTCTCCCTACGATGAATCCTACGCGCGCGCTGGCGAATTGCACAAAGCCGGAATCAAAGTAGCTTTCACAACCGGCGACGCTTCCAACGTCCGCCTGCTGCCTTACCATGCGGGAACGGCTGCGGCTTTTGGTTTGCCGAAAGAAGAAGCTCTGAAAGGCGTGACGATTTACCCCGCGCAAATCTTCGGCGT
>CAYRQB010000574.1:0-2573 GCA_964426025.1 uncultured Heliomicrobium sp. | reverse complement strand
ATCATCTTGCTCTCGAAATCGAATTTGTCCGCTCCCGGCGGAGGAACGAAGGTGAGAATCACCGCGAATATCGTGACCGCCAGACCGCTTATCGAAACGGCAAAAGCTCCGATGATTCCGCCCGGCACAGCCATCACGCCCTGGCCAATGCCTTCGCGCCGACGATGAATCAACAGAACGACGAACAAATAAATGTACGGAATGAAGTAAATGAAAACCTGCGCGCTGAGCAAAACCAGATAAACCTGTTCGACCTGTCTTGCTCCACCGCTTCGGCTGAAAACGTAAGTCAGTAAAAGCAATGAGGCGATGATTGCCTGCACCAAAATCGCCACATAAGGCGTATGCCAGCGTGGATGGACTTTGCCGAAAGCCGGTGGAAAATATTTATCCAATCCGATCACAAACGCCACGCGAGCAGGGCCTGTCAACCAGGCTCCAACCTGTCCCAGATTTCCGATCGCGTACAAAGCCGCGCAAACCGGGATCAGCCATTTCAGTTTCGGACTGATCAGCGTCACTCCCTGTTCGATGGCCTGAAGAAAACCTGTGACGACGTTGATGTCATCGCTATTGACCAGCCACAGAACCGCTCCGGTTCCCAGAAAGTAAACCAGTGCAATCAGCGGCGCTGAGATGAAGATTGAAAGCGGAAGATTACGTTCTGGCCGTTCGATTTCGCCGCCCATCGTCGCAGACAATTCCAATCCGGCATAGGCGAAGGCAATCGAAATCCACAAATTGAGCGAATCGTAATCGGTAGATTCTGGCAACAAATCACTGGCTGAAATTGAATTGATTGCGGGTTGAGTCAACCAGGCGTAACCGCCGACAACGATGACCAAAGCGCCGGGAATGTACGTTCCGATTCCTCCGGCATTCTGCAACCATTTGCCCGATGCGGCGCCGACGACATTGATGATCACTGCAATCCACAAACAAACCAGCGTCGCGACAGTCACATAAAGCAGATTGTTTTCCAACCCGCTGCCGCCGTAACCGAACGCGTAGGTAGCAATGACTGCGGTGGAAATCAGCAGGCTCGGGTAATAAAGAACGTTGTTGATCCAGTAACACCAACCGCATAAAAACCCGTGACCTTCGCCCAGAGCGCGTTTCGTCCAATCGTAAATTCCGCCGGAGTTCGGAAAGCGCGAAGAAAGTTCGATGACGGCCAAACCCTGCGGCACAAAGAAAAACAGCGCAGCCAAAAGCCACAAAAGCAGAGTCGCAGGTCCGGCTTTGGCCGAGGTTCCAAGATGACGAAGCCCCAACACCGCCACGATGTTCAGTAAAACCAGGTCTTTCAGCTTCAGGGCGCGAACCAGTTGCGTTTTGACCGAACCATTTTCATTTTTCATATTCAAGAATCAGATGGCGACGTGAATTTGCTCGATGGCCGCTCATTCTCCACTATCGGTTGGAAAATGAATAGCTTCCCGACAAATGAATTTTCCTGCTTCAGCCTGCATCTTGTTCGTAACCGCCTGAGCGGTTAAAATCGCCAATCATAAATGAAGCAGTGAGAACCCATCTACTGAAACAAATTCACAGGCTTGACGGCGAGACCACTGACAAGGTGTGCTGATGCACGTCCGTGCTTTCTTGTGATTGATTTTGAGGAGCATCCGAACTGAATGGATAACCAGCAGAAATCAGCAATCAACATCGAAGACGAAATGCGGCGTAGTTATCTGGATTACGCCATGTCCGTAATCATCGGCAGGGCTTTGCCCGACGTGCGCGACGGTTTGAAGCCCGTGCATCGGCGAATCCTGTACTCGATGAACGAGAAGGGTCTGGTTCCGGGCAAACCTTACAAGAAATCAGCCAACGTGGTCGGCGACGTGCTCGGCGCTTATCACCCGCACGGAGACTCGGCGGTTTACGACGCGATGGTGCGAATGGCTCAGGATTTTTCGCTGCGCTATCCGCTGATTGACGGACAGGGAAACTGGGGCAGCATTGACGGAGATTCGGCGGCGGCTTACCGATACACAGAAGCGCGGTTGGAAAAGATTGCCACCGAAATGCTGGCCGACATCGAAAAAGAGACGGTCAAGTTCGTGCCGAACTACGACGAATCGCGGCAGGAGCCGACCGTTCTTCCGACGCGGATTCCCAACCTGTTGATCAATGGTTCTGACGGAATCGCGGTCGGTATGGCCACCAAGATTCCTCCGCACAACCTGAACGAAATTATCGAAGCGACCGTTCACCTGCTCCAGCATCCGAAATCTTCAGTCAAAGACCTGATGCAATTCGTGCCCGGCCCGGATTTTCCGACCGGCGGATTCATTTATGGACGCGATGGAATCAAGCAGGCTTATGAAACCGGACGCGGCGTGCTGCAACTTCGCGCGCGCGCGGCAATTGACCGCATTGGACGCGGAGCGCAGGAACGCGACGCCATCGTCATCACCGAAATTCCTTTCCAGGTCAACAAATCGAAACTGATCGAACATATAGCCGATCTGGTCAACGAGAAGCGCGTCGAAGGGATCAGCGAAATCCGCGACGAAACCGACCGCGAATCTTCGGCGCAAAAGAAAGTCCGCATCGTCATCGAACTC
>CAYRQB010000573.1:0-2574 GCA_964426025.1 uncultured Heliomicrobium sp. | reverse complement strand
CGCCGTCAGCGTCATAGCTATTAAGCCGATCGGCGCAAACGCGAATCTAGTGAACAAATTGCCCAGTTTGTGGAGTGGTTTCATAACCGGAGTCCCTTCATTTGGTATTTAGTGTTTCATTGAGTGCTTGCCGAAGCGCGTCTTCGATGGGCGGCAGCAAATCATCAGCCAGCTTCTCTCCATCCGCGTTCGTCACGTAAAAAATGTCCAGCGCAAGATGCTTTTCCGTCGCCACCTTGGCAAACACGATATCCAGATCAAGCGATGTCAGCGTGCTGGCAATCTTGTATGCCAGTCCCAGCCTGTCGCCCGTTCTGACTTCCAGAATCGTGCTTTTATTTGACGAATAATTATCCCAGCTAAAGCGGGTTGGCGCGGTTAACAGCATCTTGCGCCGAGATGAAAATTTTGATCCGGATTGCGCGCGCAAACGTTTTTCGACGGCAGCGAGAACGTCAAACTCGCCTGCCAGCGCACGTTTGAGAGTGGTGTCAATCTGTTCCCATCGAGCGGGATCATTGACCGGTTCGCCCGCGGCGTCTCGAACCTTGAACGAATCAACCGCCACGCCGTCAGTTCGCGTATTCAAATGAACGCTCAGAATGTTGATGCCCTGAGCCGTCAACGCACCAGCCACGGCGGCAAACAAACCCCGCCGATTGCGCGCGCACAGATGCAGATCGGTGCAACGCGCCTGCGTGTTGACACGCCATCCGGTTTTGACCTGCCTGGCATTGAGCGAAGCGGCCAGCCTGATGTGTTCGATGATCACCTGTGGCGGAGTGAATCTGGCGTAATCTTCCGGCAGCATCTTGAAATGCCTGCGCACCTCATCCTGATCCACTTCGCTGGCCAGCATTTTGGCAATGCGCTGACGCAGGCTTTCAACTTCAAGGTCTCCCTCTTCCTCCGGCAGCAAAAACGCGCGCGCTTTGGTATACAGCTCCCATAACAGGGCGTCCTTCCATTCGCTCCAGATGCCGGGGCCGACACCATTGATGTCAGCATAAGTCAGTAAACAAAGCAGGTTGAGGTTTTCAACCGTTTCCACCTTGCCGGCAAAATCGCTGATCACTTTTTCATCCGACAAATCGCGGCGCTGGGAAATGTGAGACATCAACAGATGCTGCCGGATCAGAAACAACACCTGACCGGTCATCTGCTCGTCCAATTGCAACCGCGAACAAACCCGCCTGGCTATTTCAATTCCCTTTTCTGTGTGGCCGCCCCCGAGCCCCTTGCCGATGTCGTGCATCAACAAGGCCAGGTACAAAGCTGCCGGGTCGCCGATCTGATTCAAAACGTTTCGATACCGTTCCAGGGTTTTGCTGCGCGAAACGGCCAGACCATCCAGCGCTTCAATCGTCCTCAACGTGTGTTCGTCAACAGTGAAGCGGTGATAAAGATCGTGCTGAACCAGACAAGTGATGCGCGCAAATTCCGGCAAAAACTTTCCCAGAAACTCCAGCTCGTGCATCAGACGCAAACCGGCTGCGACGCGCCCCTTGGCGCTGAGCATCTTCAAAAACGCCTGCGAAGCTTCCGCTGAAGCGCGGAAAGTCTTATTGACATTTGGCAACGATGCCTGAACCACTTCCTGCAGCGAGGAATTGAAACGGGCGCCGGTCGCCTGTGCATAACCAAAAGCCAGCATCATGCGATTGCCATCCAGCAACTGGCCCGAATCCGCCAGATCAAGCTCGCCATCCCGCATGACGAAACCGCCGATGGCGCTGGCCGTTCGCAACCTGCCAAACCATTTTTTCTTTTCCTGTTTGGCCGAAATCCGCTGCAGATAAGATTCACACAGCCGATGCAAACGCCGCGCATGCAGGTAATAGTCGCGCATGAAAATTTCGGAAGCCTGCTGTTCAGGCGTTTCCGCGTAACGGAAACCGGCCGCAACCTGTTGCTGCAAATCCAGCGAAAGCAGGTCGCTTTTGCGATTGGTCAGGAAATGAACCTCGTTCCTTACTCTCAGCAAAAAATCGTAAGCAGCGTTGATCGCCTTGGCATCGCGGTCAGGCAAAATGCCCTTGCTGATCAATTCGCCGATTGAAGACGTTCCGTGAACCGCGCGCGAAGCCCAAACCAGTTCGTGCAAATCTCTCAGACCGCCAGCCGTTTCCTTGACATTCGGTTCCTGTAAACAGGCCGCATCACCGAACTTGTTATAACGAGCCTGGCGTTCAACCAGCAGATCCTCGATCAACACACGTTTCTGTTTTTCAAATATCTCTTCGTCCAGTCTTTCGGTCAGCGTCTCGAACAAATCCCCGCTGCCCCATAACAAACGCGCCTCAATCATCGAATTGCGCGAAACAATGTCCTCTTTCGCGGTTGAAAGGCACTCGCTCAAACTGCGCACGCTGTGACCGACGTTGAAACCGACATCCCACAGCAGATATAAAATCGCTTCGCTCAGGGTCGCGGCGCGCTCAGCGTCACGGCGCCCCTGATACAAAAACATCAAATCTATGTCTGATTGAGGCGATAATTCCTGACGCCCGTAACCGCCCAGCGCGACGATGGCGAAATTCGCCACATCCACCGCACCGCCCAATCTTTCTTCAA
>CAYRQB010000572.1:0-2582 GCA_964426025.1 uncultured Heliomicrobium sp. | reverse complement strand
TCACCGGCCTGATCAGCTACGTTGGAATAGCCTACGTGCGTCCGCACGAATGGGCTTACCTGCCAAGCGCGCCAATCTCTATGGCCGTCGCCGTCGCCACGTTGATCGGTTACACGATCTTCGAACTTACTCGCCGCGCTCCCCAATTGACGTCCAATGCTTTGATGCTGCTGTTGTGGGTTCAGATTTCGCTGGCCACAGTCTTCGCGCATTCGACCGAACTGGCTCAGGGCAAATGGATCGAATTCAGCAAAACTTTTCTGATCGCTTTGCTGATGACGGCGATGGTTGATTCTGAAAAACGCGCGCGCTGGTTGTTGCTGGGAACAGTAGTGGCGATTGGTTTTCTGGCTTTCCGTTCAAACATCGGCATCATACTGGCTCGCGGCCAGACGCGAATTTACGGCCCCGGCGGTGCTTTTGAAGACAACAACGATTACGCTTTGTTGTTGAACGTCGCCGCGCCAATCGCTTTTTACGTCGCTCGCGGAGAAAGCAATCGTTGGATCAAACGCGGATGTTACATGCTGTCGGCGATGATGATGATCACAGTGCTATTCACTTTGTCGCGCGGCGGATTTCTTGGTTTGTGCGCCGTGCTGTTGGGCCTGGCGCTGAAATCCAAATACAAGGTCACCGGATTACTGGCCGTAGTGCTGGCCGGTTCGATCACCTTCGCGCTGTTGCCGGGCAGAGTCGTCGAGCGCGTCGGGACAATCAGCACGGCTTCGGAAACAGATCAATCCGCGCAGATGCGATTCAATTCCTGGTACGTTTGCATGCAGATCATCAGCGATCATCCGGTTTTGGGCATCGGGCCGCGAAACATGCTGGAACTGTTCGGGCGTTATCTGGAAACCGAAAACGTGCGAGTCGCTCACAATTCATTTTTGCAGATGGCCGTTGATGCCGGATTGCCGGCGATGTTGATGTTGATGGGTTTGATGGCGCTCAGCTATTTCCGTTTGCGGCGAGCGAGGCTGGCGTTGAAAACTCGTTCGCCTGATTCGCCCTTGATCGCTTATTCGCACGGGATGGAAATTGCGCTCGTCGGTTATTTCATCTCGGCCAATTTTCTGAGCCGTCACGATCTGGAACTGCTTTACGAAATCTTCGCGCTGGCAACCAGCTTTCACGTCATGACTGGCGAATTACGGCAGGATGTCGAAGCGGCAGAAATGACTGAAAGAATGTCGAATCCGTTTTTTGCCGAACCTTTGCCGTCAGCCGAAACTTTGAACAATCGCGCCTGACGGGCTAAGCTAATAACCAACCATCAACAACTCAATCGAAAAAATTCTGGAAGTAGGCATGATCAAATATCAAAATCGCTCGAAATACGTGTTCGCTGTGTTGGCTTTCTGTTCGGCATTGGCAGTGGCGCAGACGCAAACCGCATCGCCTGTAACCTTCACCGAAGTTTTGCCGAAAACCAGCGGCATCAACTGGGTTCACGACAATGGCCGTTCGCCCGAACGACATCTGCCTGAAACCTGCGGCGGAGGCGGATTGTTTTTCGATTACGACAATGACGGATGGCTGGACATTTATCTGGTCAACAGCGGGCCTTCGGATTTTTACAAACCGGCAACGCCGATTCGCAACGCGCTATACCGCAACAATCACGACGGGACTTTCACTGACGTGACTGAAAAAGCCGGAGTCGCCTGCGGACAGGACGGCGATTTCGGAATGGGAGCCGCCGCCGGAGATTTCAACGGCGACGGATGGCTGGATTTATACGTCACCAATTACGGGCGCAACCGGCTGTTTCAAAACAACGGCAACGGAACGTTCACAGACATCACAGACAAAGCCGGAGTCGCAGCGCCGAATTGGTCAACCTGCGCGACCTGGTTCGATTATGACAACGACGGCAAACTCGATCTGTTCGTCTCGAACTTCGTCGAATACAGCGCCAAAGGTTCGATCTTCTGCGGCGACAACAAACAGGGACGGCGTTATTACTGCATCCCGCGCGTTTTCAAACCGCGCCCGAGTTCGCTGTTTCATAACGACGGCGACGGCAAATTCACGGATGTCAGCAAAGCGTCCGGCATCGCCAATTCGCTGGGCAAATCGTTCGGCGCCGTGGCGACCGACATCAACAACGACGGTTTGATGGACCTGTTCGTCGCCAACGACACGACGGCCAACCATCTGTTTCTGAACAAAGGCAACGGCAAGTTTGAAGAGATCGGTCTGGCTTCGGGCGTGGGTTACAGCGACGCGGGCAGTCCGCGTTCGGGAATGGGCGTTGACGCCACCGATTACGACGGAGACGGATGGCAGGATTTGTTCGTCGCCAACATTGACCAGGAGCTTTTCAGCCTTTACCACAACGAAAAGGATTTGACCTTCACGGATCAGGCCGGCGAGATTGGACAGGCCACAAGATTGTTCAGCGGTTGGGGATTGAAGTTTTTCGATTTCGACAACGACGGAGATTCCGACCTGTTTCTGGCCAACGGTCACCCCGACGATATGGTCGAAACGCAGGCTTCGCGCGTCAAATACAAAGAACCGTTGTTGATTTTCGACAACGTCAATGGCCGGTATAAAAACGTCAGCGCGCAATCCGG
>CAYRQB010000571.1:0-2585 GCA_964426025.1 uncultured Heliomicrobium sp. | reverse complement strand
GCGGTCAGCCATTTGTGCAAACTCGATCCGTAATAATCGCAATCCAGGTCGGCGTGCTTGAATGGGAAATGAGCGTAAGCGTGCGCTCCGTCAACAATCGCTTCTATGCCGCGAGCGCGAGCCATTTGCGCAATTCGTTTGACGGGGTAAATCTGCCCCGACAAATTGGTGATGTGGCAGAAATGTATGACTTTGGTTTTCGGCGTGACGGCTTTTTCAAACGCGTCGAAAATCTGATCGTGATTGGCCGGGACGGGAATCGAAATCTGCCGCAGCTTGATGCCTTCGCGGCGCTGGCGTTGAAACCAGGTCGTCAGCATGCGGGGGTAATCCTGATTGGTCGTCAGGACTTCGTCGCCGGGTTTCAGATCAAGCCCGAACTGGCAGATTTCCAGCGATTCGCTGGCGTTGCGAGTGATGGCGATTTCTTCCATATCACAGCCGAAATTCAAAGCCAGCCTCCGGCGGACGCTTTCAATTTGCGGGTCAAGATGCCGCCACATGGTGTAAACCGGCGCTGAGTTGGAATATTCCAGATAACGGCGCATCGCTTCCTGAACGACTTTCGGCGAAGGCGAAACGCCGCCGTTGTTCAAATTGATCAGCGTCCGGTCAACGGTGAAGGCCCGCTGGATTTCCAGCCAGAAATCTTCATCCATCGCAATGTCATCCGGCGTGCGACCGGCGACGAAGCGCGTCGAATCAATTGCGTGAGCGATCCCTTTTTCATTGAAGCTGGCGGCGATGACGGTTGCTGCGCCGGCTTTGGCAAAACTTCTGAGAAAATTTCTTCGATTAGACATGGTTCGGGTCTCCGTTGGTCAGTTTGATGATGCCATTAGCTCTGAAACAGTTTTGAACTCATAACCGCGATTCTTCAAACCGGCGATGATGCCTTTGACTGATTTAAGCGATTCCCTGCGGTTCGGATACATCACGTGCAGCAAAATGATCGAGCCGGGTTTTGCCTTTGCCAGGACGTGCTCGACTATATTTTCGCTGCTGCTGGCAACATCAGGGTAAGAATCCGGTTCGACGTCCCAGGTGATGCTTTTGCGCGAATGCTGCGACAAATACCAGGGAAGCAGAAAGAGTTTTTTGCCGAACGGCGGACGGAAATGAATATCGCCCCGATAACCTGTCTGCCTGATCAACTGATCGGTTCGTTCGATTTCGGATGCGATGAACGACGGCGTTTTCAAAACCATTCGCGAATGCGAAAACGAATGATTGCCCAGTTCGTGGCCTTCGGCAAACAGTTTTCGCCCCAATTCAGGATTCTGTTCAAGTTCGGCGCCCGTCAGAAAAAAAGTCGCTTTGATGCCGCCTTCTTTCAGTATGTAGATTACCTCTTGTGTGCTGACTGGAATCGGCCCGTCGTCAAAAGTCAAAGCGACGAATTTCTGCCCGGTATTGACGCGCGGCACGATTTCGCCGAAGAACTGAAACGTTCTGGATTTGCTGATCTGGAATCCGATGACGACCACAGCCAGCAGAGCGACGGTCAAACCTGACAGTAGTTTCAGACGTTTGAATGACATTGCCATTTTGGTTTGTATTCGAGGCGAATTGGTTCATGCTCAGGCGAGCGGAATACTTATTACCGCAGACAGGCTTTAAGGCGAAAGCCAAAATTGAATTTTAGGGCGGAAAAAACGGTTTCATGCCAGTTTGGTTTAACCATATCGCTCTAACCTGCTGTGGAAAAAAAGGGCTTTGCGAATCTGCCTGAGCCGGGTAAGATGCGCGCGATGGAAAAATCCCACATACAATCAGAGACGCGCGGTAGGGGCTTTCGTAAAGCATTCGGCCAAGTGTCTGTTGATTTCGTGTGAGATTAAGTTTCCAGCCGCGCCTACTCACTAGCATCAACGGTGATGCGCCGTCCACGGAAGTTTCGGTTTGCGCAGTCGGTAGTTAGAGAGCAGGAAGTAAGTAACAGGAAGCAGATCAGTTCGTTGTCTGTCAGTTCGTTCTCAGGCTCAGTCACGATTGCGTATGCAGGAAACCGTTTCCGCCCGCCAGTCAGGTCTGCTCCATTTGGTTAGAGGATAATTTATGACAGTTCGTTTGTACGTCGGTAATCTGCCCTTCAGCGTGACGGAGCAGGATTTGGAAGAAATTTTTGCGCAAGTTGGCACGGTCGAATCCACCAACATTGTGACGGATCGTGACACAGGCCGTTCGCGTGGCTTTGCGTTTGTCGAAATGGAAACGCAAGAGGCAGCGGATTCGGCAATTCAGAACTTCAATGGTCGTGAACTGGATGGTCGCGCATTGACAGTCAACGAAGCTCGCCCGCGCGAGAGCCGTCCTCCGCGCAGCGGCGGATTTGGCGGCGGTGGCGGTGGCCGTGGCGGTTTCGGCGGCGGCGGCGGAGGTGGCCGTGGTCGTGGCGGCTTTGGCGGTGGCGGCGGCGGCGGTCGTAGCGGAGGTCGCGGTGGTGACCGCGGCGGTTACGGCAATCGTGGCGGCGGCGGCGACCGTTACTAAAACCAATTCGCGTTTGAAACAAACCGCGAAATGAGTAGAAGAACTTCTCACTCGTTTCGCGGTTTTTCTTTTTCTTTGGCCCGTTTGATTCC
>CAYRQB010000570.1:0-2593 GCA_964426025.1 uncultured Heliomicrobium sp. | reverse complement strand
GTCGGCAATCCTTTCGTTTGGGACATCGAAGCTCAACGTGAATTGTACTTGAGCGTCGGAATCATCTGGGCGATTCTGGTCATCGCATTCAACCTGCATTGGTTCATCGAACGCATCCGGTCGTTTCGATCTGAAAGCAGCCAAGAAGTTTGATCCGGCTGCGGCAAGCGTAAACCTCCAACACCAAATTCTTCTTCGCTGTCTACATTCACAATGTAAATTTCCGGGTTAAAGTCGCGCGTGCTTTGAAACACCAGTTGTCGTCCGTCGGGCGTCCAGTTAGGCACTGTGTTATGACCAACAGCGGTAGTAACCATACGTGAATTGGAACCATCTGCATCCATAACCCAGATATTGGAATTGCTGTTTTGCGATCCGCGATTGGTGGCGAACGCGATACGGCGGCCATCGGGCGACCAGGCCGGCGCGCCTTCATTGAATTGCGTCGTGTTGGTCAGATTGACCGGATTGGTTCCATCGGTGTTAATAACCAGAATGTCGAATTGCCTATCCGGCATCGCTCGCGTAAAGGCAATGCGTTTGCCGTCGGGCGACCAGGTAGGGTCGGCGTCATACTCAGCATAATCGGTCAGCCGTTGCGCGTTGCTTCCATCCGCGTTCATCACCCAAATGTCGAAGTTGTACTTGAAATCATTGCCGCGATTGCTGGTGAACGCGATGCGCGTTCCGTCGGGCGAAAAAACCGGACGCGTGTCGTAACCGGGAGCTTTGGTTAGATTGATCTGCTTTCTGCCATCCAAATCCATCAACCAGATGTCGCTTTCACGCAACGGGACGGTTTCGATCCCAAACGCGATCCGACGACCGTCCGGCGACCATCCGGGAGCCGTTTCGTGCGCCGCATTGTCCGTCAAACTTCTGAATCCGGAGTCGTCAAGATTCATCAGGTACAATTCCATCGAGCCACTACGCTCGCTGACAAAGACAATCTTCGTTCCGTCGGGCGACACTTTGGGGGAACTATCATTGGCCAAACTGTTGGTGAGTCTGCGCGGAGCCTTGATGGAGGCTCGCGGTTTGGCCTGCGGCGATTCCGATAAAAACATCTTCTGAAAAAACCGTGTAGCTGAAGTCGTATACAAGACTGTAGAAACCGCAACCAGAAGCGCGACAACGACGCCTGTGACGACCGCGATTTTCCAAACCAACTTTTTAGGTATCGCAAACTGAACTGCAGGGGTCGAGTCCGCGCATATGCAATCAGCTTCCGAGGTCATGGCGACCGTGTCGGCAGCCGTTTCTGATTCTGCCTGCTCTAAATAAATCGGCGCGGCAATCGGCAATCCCTGCAAGTAACAATTGATGTCCTGCGAAAGCTCCTGAACCGAAGCGTAACGCTGCCGAGTGTCTTTGCCGAGCGTTCGCATGATGATGTTGTCCAGATTGCCCGACAATTCTGCTTGCAATTCGCGCGGCGTAGAATTTCGATCCTGACTGACGTTTTCCGGCGTCAGAATTATGGTTCGCCGACCGTCGCTGGCTGCCTCTTCTCTGGTCAGTTTGACGACATGGCTCGGGCGTTCAGGCGTTTCTTCGCTGATGATGCGGGCGATGTCGTGCGGCAATTTGTTGCGCAACTGATGCGGGCGATGACCGGAAAGCAATTCGTAAAGTAAAACTCCGAGACTGTATTGATCGGTGGCCGGAGTCACCGCTTCGCCGCGCGCTTGTTCCGGGCTGGCGTATTCCGGCGTCATCATCCGCATTGCAGTCAAAGTCGGGTCGAGCGTTTCGGCGGCCAGATTGGGGTCCAGAATCTTGGCTATGCCGAAATCCAACAGCTTCGGCGTTCCATCTTCCGTCACCAGAATGTTGCCGGGTTTGATGTCGCGGTGAATGACCTGATGCTCATGCGCGTATGTGACGGCGGCGCAGACCTGTCGAAAGAGTTCGAGCCGCTCTGCGACGGTCAACCGATGCGTGTCGCAAAAGCGATGAATGGGCAAACCTTCGATGTATTCCATGACAAAGTAAGGAAGGCCATCGTCAGCCGTGCCGCCGTCCAGCAATCGTGCGATGTTCGGGTGGTTGAGCGCAGCCAGAATTTGCCGTTCGTTGCGAAACCGCCGCAGTATGAAATCAGTATCCATTCCGCGCTTGACCAGCTTGATCGCCGCTCGCTGGCGGAATTGATTGTCGGTGCGAATGGCCAGATAAACAGCGCCCATTCCCCCGCGCCCGATTTCGCGGACGAGTTGATAAGCGCCGACACGCCGCCCGACCATTGAATCGAGTTGCAAGGTGATGGCGTCGTCGGTCAACAACGAATTGTAAGCTGCCGGAGCTTCGATGAAATCACCGGCCTGTTCGTGGCAATTGATGAGGTATTCGATCTGATGACGCAGCGATGAGTCGTTGCCGCAAACATCTGTCAGAAAGCCATCGCGTTCGTCGGCGGGAAGTTCGAGCGAGGCATTGAAAATCTCTTCGACTTGTTTCCAGCGTTCGGGAGTCATCTTGGACTACACACGTTGAATCAAACACTTTTATTCAATTCCCCGTAAAGCCAGGCCTTTGCCATTCTCCATTCGCGTATCACCGTCGCTCGGCTGACGCCCAGAACTTCAGCCGT
>CAYRQB010000569.1:0-2599 GCA_964426025.1 uncultured Heliomicrobium sp. | reverse complement strand
GCCGTCGCGGATGCACGCAAAGAAGGTTACCGTCAATGCGCCGCCCTCCTGACCACCCTGCCTTGACCCACAGATATAGACTTCAGGATAAGGATTCTTCGCCCACGAAGTCACACGAAGGGGCACGAAGAAATGCATAATGAACAAGTAAACAGGGAAAGTCCTGGCAGGATTGGTTCAAGCAACCCTCTCTCATCGGTTCCGCCGAGGGTTTTTCTCTTCGTGTTTTCTTCGTGTAATTTCGTGGAAAAAATATTTTCTTGAAAACTATAGCTATCTCGCGCTCGTTAATACCGGATTTCCTTTGGGGAAACTCTCAATGCAAATTTGGCCTTCGATGATTTTGATGATATTTTGCGCGCTCGTTTCATCAACTGCTCAGCCTTACTGAGTAGAGTGGCGGAAACACCCGCTTGCTACCGCGCGCGGTACAGATCCGGCTGAGCAGTTTCATCACCTTCATCATCTCCTCGGAGGTTCGTCTAATATGAAAAAGTTTTTGATTGGCGTGGTCGTCGTACTTTTGATTGCCGCCGCTGTCGTTTTTGGATATTTACCATGGCAAGTCGGATCGAGCAGGAACAAGGCGTTGAATCTGCCGCCGTATCAGGCTTCGGACGCCGCCAAGGAATTGCATAACCGTTTGCTGGTTGCCGATCTGCACGCCGACACTTTGTTGTGGAGTCGCGATCTGCTGAAGCGCGGAAGCTGGGGACACGTTGATCTGCCGCGATTGCAGGAAGGCAACGTCGCGGTTCAAGCCTTCACCGTCGTCACCAAAACGCCGCGCGATATGAACATCGAAAGCAATGCGGGCGACACCGACAACATCACCTTGCTGGGCTTTATACAGTTGTGGCCGACATCAACCTGGTCGAATCTGACCGAGCGCGCTCTGCATCAAGCCCGCCGATTGCATCAGGCCGCTGAAAAATCGAACGGCAAGTTGGTCGTGCTGAAAACCAAAAATGACGTGATGAAGTTTCTGGAACGGCGCAAAACCGAAAAAGATGTTGTGGCCGGTTTTCTGGGAATCGAAGGCGCGCACGCGCTCGGCGGCGATGTGAACAATTTCGACAGGCTTTATGACGCGGGCTTTCGGATGATTGGGATGGCGCATTTCTTCGACAACGAAATGTCCGGCTCGGCTCACGGCGTGGCCAAATACGGTTTGACCGACGCAGGCAAAAAGCTCGTTCAAAAAATGCAGGAGCGCGGCGTGTTCATTGATCTGGCTCATGCTTCTCCGCAGACGATTGATAATGTGCTGGACGTTGCCACACGACCGATCATCGTTTCGCACACCGGCGTCAAGGGAACCTGCAACAACACGCGCAATCTGAACGACGAACAATTGAAGCGAATCGGATTGACCGGTGGCCTGGTCGGCATTGGATTCTGGGACACGGCGACCTGCGGCAACGACGCGAAAGCCATTGCCAAAGCCATTCGCTACACCGTTGATCTGATCGGCGTTGATCACGTCGCGCTCGGTTCGGATTTTGACGGTTCGATTGACGCTCCGTTCGATGCGACCGGACTGGTTCAAATCACCGACGCGCTTTTGCAGGAAGGTTTCGACGAAGCGCAGATCAGAAAGATCATGGGCGAAAACGTCATCCGCACTTTGCAATTTTTCCTGCCTTGACGTTGACCCTGTGTGCGCAGCTTCAAAGAATGACAACTTGTTGCTGAGAGAGCATGCTTTTGCTTCACTTCAGTAAAAGCTTTGCTGCTTCGGCGTGGCCTTTTTCAATTGCCAGATCGTAAGGCGTTTTGCCATCGTCATTCTTTGCATCGCGGTCGGCGTTGTGGCGAATCAACAGCTTGATCAATTCAATGCTTCCGCGCGCCGCCGCCGAATGCAGAGCAGTCCAGCCGCTTTGCTGACGGACGTTGGCGTCGGCTCCGGCGGCCAGCAGCGATTCACTCATTGCCAGCGCTACGGATTCGTCCGGGAAGGCGAGCGCCGAATGAATCGGGCAAACCTGCATAGGATTTTTCGCCTGATGATTCGGATCGGCCCCGGCTTCGAGCAGGACTTTCAAAAATTCACTGTGACCGAAAAACGCCGCGTAACCCAGAGTCGGAAAACCATCCGGCGAAAATTCATTGGCCAGCGCCGGATTTTGTTCCAGCAGTTGTTTGACTCGCGCATTGTTGCCGACAGCGACGGCTTCGCAGATGTCCAACTCCTTCAATTCGCTCAACTCGCGAGCCAGTTCATTCTGTCGGTAATACATGGCCAGCAAAATCGCTGATACATTCGCCTCGTTACGCGCGTTGATCAATTCGGCGTCCTGATTGATCAATTCGCGAACCTTGTTGCGATCTCCGGTTTTCACCGCTTCAAAAAATTGCTGCTGATTATCGCCGCTCATGGCTTTCCTCCAGACTCACTCTAAATTGATTTCCAAGCCGCTTCGAAGATGCGGCGTTCGGCGTCCGCCGGTTTAGCTGCCAATTCCAGAAATGAAAAACCTGCGTCGTTGCCGTGGTACGAAGTAATGTCCATGCCGCGAGCGCCGGATTTACCGGCCTGGAAAGTGTGAATGTTATCGCGCGCAGCGGACAGTGTATTGGTTCTGCCCGGAGCGAT
>CAYRQB010000568.1:0-2604 GCA_964426025.1 uncultured Heliomicrobium sp. | reverse complement strand
TTTGCCGCAAACTTCCGCTGCGAAGCTCGGCTTTGGTTCCGATGGCGCTGCGATTGCTGGTTTTGCCCGCCAGCAAAATGCGCGAAAAGTTTTTGCCGAAGCCTTCGGATTTTAACGCGACGACTGAACCGTCATTGCCGAAACCGATCAAATCAATTCCGCCGTCGTCGTTGATGTCGCCCAGCGCCAACGATCTCGAATTTCCCAATTTCAAATTTGAAATTGCCGGAATGGACTTCGCCAGCTTGTCTCCCAATCCGCGTTGCAGCAACACGCCGTCAGTCGTTCTGTTCAAAACATCCAGCAAACCGTCGTTGTCGTAATCGGCGAATTGCGCCGAAAGGCTGCTGCCGTCGGTTTGCAAAGCGGTGAAGCCACCGCGTCCATCGCTCAATAACATCGAATCTTTGCCTTCGGCGTTGGGCAGATAAAAGTCCGTGAAGTTGTCTTTGTTGAAATCGCCCGCGCCTGCGCCCAGCGATTTGCCGTTGAAGTTGATGCCGACCGACGCGGCAATCTCTTTGAACGATCCATCGCGCTGATTGCTGAACAACTGCGCTGGCGAAGCGTAATTGGCGACGAAGAAATCTATGTCGCGCTGGTTGTTGTAATCGGTCGGGACGACCGCTGTGGTTTTGTTCTTTCCGCCGCCGAGTCCTGTTTGCGCCGTGATGTCTGTGAACGTTCCGTTGCCGTTGTTGCGGAACAGTTTGTTTTCTTCTCCGGCAAAATCGTCTGGGAAAACGGCGGAATCCTTGTTCGGAAAATTCGACAGATCGGCGAAATTGCCGACGAACAAATCCAGATCGCCGTCGTGATCGGCGTCTACCCAAGCCGCAGTCATCGCCCAGGCCGTGTGTTTCGGCAAGCCTGCTTTTTCGGTCACGTCGCTGAAACTGCCGTCGCCGTTGTTTTTCCAGACAACCAGAGTTTGATAACCGAAAACCGCCAGATCGGTTTTGCCATCGTTGTCGAAATCTCCGAAAACGGCTCCGCTGGCAAAGTTCGCGGTCGCAATTTTTGATTTGTCGGTCACGTCGGAGAATTTGCCGTTGTCGTTGTGGAAGAGCTTGATGAACGGCTTGTTGGCTTCAACTCCGCTGACCAGCAAATCGAGTTTGTTGTCACCGTCATAATCTCCAAGCGCGAGGTTTGAACTAAAAGCTGAAACCAGTTCGCGTTTTGCGTCTTCGCTGAATTCAGCTTTGGTCAATTTGCGGCCTATCGCGACGGACAACGGCTTTGAACTTGTCTTGATATTCAATCCGGCTGCGGCATCAACGAACTTGACCGGCTGGGCTTCTTTTGAAACCAGTTCAGCTTCTGCGCCAGTGCTGACGACGGCTTCGGCGTATTTGCCCTGCTCGCCGTAAGTCAATCCCAATGTCGTCGAATAACCCGAAGCTTTCAGCTTTTGAAACACGGCCAGCATTTTCTGTCCTTCTGGCGTGTTGCCGGAACGAATGAGAGCCTGCGCCAAGCTGTAAGCCGCGGTCGAATTGTACGGTTCGGCTTCCAGCGCGCGGCGGAAAACTTCCAACGCCTGCGCGTATTGTTGTTTGGAAGAATAAATCTGACCGATCTGAATGTTGGTGTAAGGGTCTTTCGGATCAACGGCCAGGACTTTGCTGAACGCGGCGATGGCTTCGTCGTAAAGACGATCCTTTTTGTACGACGCGCCGAGCACGTATTGCGCCTGCAAACTGGCGGGCGCGAGCTTCAATGCCGCCTGAGCCTCGGCGACGGCGAGTTTGGCGTCATTCAAAAAGTAATAAGCCATCGCCAGATTGATTCTGGCGATGGCGAAGTTCTGATCGCGTTCAAGCGCAAGTTTGAATTGTTTGACGGCGTCTTCATGTTTGTACTGTTCCATCAAGGCCACGCCCAGATTGTTCAGACGATATAACTCTTCTCTCTTTTGCAGCGAGTTTGCGTCTTGCGCATCAGACGCCGGAATCATCGGCAAGAACAGATACGCCAAGAGGCAAAGCGTGACCAGCGATGTAAACAAGCTAATACTTTTTTTCATGAATCATTCTCCTGCTCGCAGCTATTCTGCGTGCCTGAAACAAGTTTCAGGCGAAAATCCGGATTCGTTTCACTCAATGAATTTGGGATTTGATTGCGGAATTAACGACAGGCAGCTTAGCAAAAGCAGACAGGCTGTTCAAAGTTTGTTGATGCTCGAAATGTCTTGGGCTTTGTTTAGCAGGCAGACCAGCAAGTCGCGATTTGTTTCCAGAGCGGCGGAGGCCTCTCTTTTTCCCCGTTTCCTCAATTCGTTGATGCAATCGTCGAATCGCTGCTTCACGCGATTTTCGACCTCTTCGATTGGCAGACCATCGGCCAGCGCGCGCTCAATTTCGGCGTCACTCCCAAAAAAATATTCGGACAACTCCGCCAGTTCTTCCTGGTCTTCGAAGGGAATGGCAAAGTCTTCGCTGTAGCCAAAAAATGCTTTTGCGCCTTGCCTGATGAAATCATTGCCCAATGATTCGGCGGTGAAGCAGGAAAGCAGGTGAATGATCTTTCCTCTGACTTCTTCTTGCTCGTATTCGCCAACCCTGAAGATGGGTGAATTACGATGGCCGCAAAAACAATCCG
>CAYRQB010000567.1:0-2615 GCA_964426025.1 uncultured Heliomicrobium sp. | reverse complement strand
ATCTGCGCCAGCTTCAATGCCGCGGTCATTCCCATCGAAACGTGATCTTCCTTGTTGGCCGAAGTCGGCAATGTGAAAACCGACGCCGGATGCGCCAGCACATTGTTTTCGGCGATCAAGGCTGCGGCTGTCACCTGAGCGATCATCAAGCCGGAATTCGTTCCCGGATGCGGCGACAGAAAAGCTGGTAGGCCGGAAAGTTGCGGATTGACCAAACGTTCGACTCGGCGTTCGGAAATCGTCGCCAGGTCGGCGATGGCCACGGCGGCGTAATCGAAAGCCAGCGAGACAGGCTCGCCGTGAAAGTTGCCGCCGGAAATCACTTCCTGTTGGTCGGCGAAAACCAGCGGGTTGTCGGTGGCGGAGTTGATTTCGATCTCGACTATGCGACGCGCGTGTGCCAGTGCGTCGCGAACCGCGCCATGAACCTGAGGCATGCAGCGTATCGAGTAAGCGTCCTGCACTCGCGGATCGGCGGCTTTGTCGCGATGCGATTCGCGAATCTGGCTGTGTTCGATCAACTCGCGCAATCGCCGAGCGCTTTCTCTCTGGCCGTGATGCGGGCGGACGGCGTGAATCTTTTCGTCGAAAGCGGCGGGCGTTCCGCGCAAAGCTTCCAGCGTCATTGCACCGATCACGTCGGCGGCTTCGGTCAGCTTGATGGCCTCTAACAAGGCCAATCCGCCGACCGCAGTCATCGCCTGTGTGCCGTTCAGCAAAGCCAGGCCTTCTTTGGCTTCAAGCTGCAAAGGCTCTATGCCTGCTTGCTGCATCGCGTCACAGCCAGTCAATCGCTCACCGCGATAAACGGCTTCGCCTTCGCCGATGGCGACCAACGCCAGATGCGCGAGCGGAGCCAGATCGCCCGAAGCTCCGACCGATCCTTTCGCCGGAATGATCGGATGCACTCCGTTGTTGAGCATCGCCACCAATGTTTCAACGACCAGCGGACGACAGCCGGAATAACCTTTGGCCAGCACATTCGCTCGATGCAGCATCATCGCCCGAACGATTCTTTCCGGCAGCGGATCGCCCACGCCGCAGGCGTGCGAGCGAACCAGATTGATTTGCAGTTCGCGCAATTCGTCGTTGGGAATGGTCATTTCCGACAACGCGCCGAAACCTGTGTTGATGCCGTAAACGACTTCGCCGTCGGCGATAATCTGTTCGACGAAGCGGCGGGATTTTTCGATTCGCGCAATCGCGTTCGTTGACAACGAAACCGCTTCGCCGTCGGCCACGGCTTCGGTTTGCGCCAGCAATAAAGATTGACCGTCAAGTTCGACCATTCCGATTTTCCGGGAACGCGAGCATCCTGCTCGCCTGGTAAATTGGGAGCGCGAGCATCCTGCTCGCCCGTATCTTCAAAACCGATTCTATGGCAGGCCATCAAAGCTGTGAAGGCGGTAAATTCTAAGGCTCGTTGGCTGTACCAATGCCCCATTCGTCGCCCCAGCCGGTTTTTCTCGCTCGCTTCCAACTTTCCTTGTCGCGTTTGGTGATGTTGAGAGTTTGCATTCCTTGTTCAGTGCAAAGTTGAATCTGAGTGAATCCGGCCTGACGCAGCGGATGGCGAAGAACTCTGGCGGCGACTGTTTGGACAGGCGATTTGGCGGCGGCGAGATAAGAAAACTTTTCGTCTTCGTAACCCAACGTGCCGCCTTTCAATCGGCGATGAAGAGCCGAACGATCAAAGCGAGCGTAGAAATGACACCAGTCGCCGTCGGTCATCGGACAACTTTGTTGATGCGGGCAGGGAGCGATGACGAAAGCTCCGGCTTCAATCAATTGATTTCGCGCGGCGATGATCGTTTGAAAACCTTTCATCGTTCCCGGCTCGACGATGATGATTGCCTGTTTGGCCGCTCGCCATGCTGTTTGCAAAATCGTGCGAGTGGTTGCCGCTTCGATTTCGCCGAGCGAGTAAGAAAGCATGACCAGATCGTGCGGCGGAAATTCGCGCGCGGTTTTCAGATTTGCCAATCGCCATTCAGCCGAACGAAGCGATTGATGATCAGACGCTTCGTTCAGTCGGCGGCCAAGTTCGATCAAGCCTTTGTCCTGTTCGATCAAAGTGAGTTGTAGCAATTGATCGAAAGTTTCAACCGCCGCCCAAGAAGCCGCGCCGGTCCCGGCTCCAAGATCGAGCAGGTTTTCAACGCGCAAATCCGGCGAGAACCTTTCGACTTCGGCCAAGGCGGTTTTCACAGCGGCAAAAGTCGCAGGCATTCGCGTGGCGGCGTAAGCCAGACGATGAGCTTCAGTGGAGATGAATCTCGATTGCGAAGCTTGCTGATGGCGGTAACGATCCGAAAGTTCCGCCGCCGCCGCGCGCAGCGAATTGAAAGGAATGCTTGCAGCTTCCTGTTCGATGGCAGCTTTTAGTTTGTTTGGGATTTGCATAAGTATTTTCGTGTACTGACAGCCACACTCATAGCGGTTTGACGGAGAATTCGATTAGACTTCACGCGCAATATTCAATCGTTTGCGAGTTAAAGGATGCTTGTGCAAACTGATTTTCAGTGGAATCAATTGGTTCACGCCAAGTCGCCAAGTCGCTAAAATGAAACGAAAGAAACAATGTCTTTTGTCCTGGCTACGCCTTTGTTTCTTTG
>CAYRQB010000566.1:0-2624 GCA_964426025.1 uncultured Heliomicrobium sp. | reverse complement strand
GGTTCAAACCGATGGCGATGATCGTCACCTTGATCGTCATCGTCGCCACCGGTTTTGCCGTCGGCCATACCATTACATTTACGACGCCGACGGCAAGCGCGTGCGGCGCATCGTCAACGGAATCGAAACCTGGCACGTGTACGGGTTCAGCGGAGAGTTGCTGGCGGAATACTCGGTCAATGGCGCGACGGGTTCTCCGCTGAAGGAATATGCCAACGGCGGTCAGACGATGATCGTCGGCGATGCGACGAATGTTCGCTGGACGGTGACTGACGCTCTGGGCACTCCGCGCATTGTTGTTGGGAAGACTGGAGCGCTGAGCGATGTGACGCGGCACGATTACCTTCCCTTCGGCGAAGACCTAATCGTTGGCATCCGCCTCAACGGCAGATGGCTACGAACCTCCGCCAATAAATCAAAATTCGGCTTGCCGTACCATCCGCCGTTGAAACGCCGCGCCCATTTGCGCACCAGCAATATGTCGGCCATCCTGCGATTCGGGCCAGAGTAAGGCGCAATCGCTTTCAGCTCGCGCAACGCTTCTTCGTTGCCCGCTTTGGGCGCCAGTTCAATATCCAACTCCCGAAGCGCACAGCATAGTCGTCAAGCTTACGGCTACGGGCGTTTGCCGCAGGGACAGCGCTTCGGTCGCGCGCAAGCCATGTCCATCATCAGCGGCTTTGCTTTTTCTTTGATTGGAGCGGTAAATGCGTTTTGAAAGCTCGCCAAGACTGGTAGTATTTCTGCTGGATTTGAAAATGCGAGACCGACAATGAATAGATACTTACGACACCTGAGACATTTCTATTTGAAGTGCGCCTGGGCGCTTTTTGTTGTAAGCGGCTTGGCGTGTGCCAGTGTGATTGTTACAGCAATTGCTCTCTCCGGTTTGTCACCTATGCGCGCCTATGCCCAGAAGCCTGCGAAACCGGTCGTAGTGCAACCGGGTGCGCCGGGGAAACGGACGCGAGTTCTGCCCTCGACTACGAAAGCCAAGCTGCCGCCAGTGTCCACAGCCGATGTGCAATTCATGCAGGGAATGATTGTGCATCACGCGCAGGCGGTGGAGATGACGGCGCTCATCGAATCGCATACGGACAACAAGGAAGTACGCTCGCTCGGCGCGCGCATCAGCCATTCGCAAGCTGACGAGATCGCGTTCATGAAACGGTGGTTGGCGACGCGTGGGCAACCCGTTGCCATCTCGGCGCACGAGGCGCACAAACATCACCAAAATATGTCCCACGACCTGATGCCGGGTATGCTGACAGCGAAACAGATGGAAGCTCTGAAAAAAGCGAAAGGCGAAGAGTTTGACCGCCTGTTTTTGGAAGGCATGATTCAGCATCACGACGGCGCTTTGATTATGGTGAAAGACTTGCACGACACGGCAGGCGCAGGACAGGACGCTGAATTATTCAATTTCGCAACGGATGTAGACAGCAGCCAGCGCGCCGAAATCCGAATCATGCAAACCATGCTGGAAAAAATCCCTTCAAAGGAAAAACGATGAATCGAATCCAAACTGTGACGCTCCGTATATTTTTACTCTCTGCTCTTTTCTGTTTGTGTCTTCCCGGCAAGCTGCAAGCGCAAACGCCTACGACACAAGAATCAACAAAGGCCGCCGACCAGGAGCCGCCTGCGGTTGGGCAAGCGCCGCCGCTGCCCGCCGGGATGACCGGTTCGGACGTCGCCGATCCGCGATTCAATCTGAAACCGGGATTGTATGACGCCGGGGAAATATCTAAGGGCTTGCGACACATCCAGTTGCTCAAAAAACCTGAAGCGTTCCAACTCGGTTCGGATGATGCCGATGACCCCAAAGTGAAAAAGATGCTTGGTTCGATAGGCATGCCTGATACCCCAATGATTCCGAAGCCTGCCCGGTTGGTGATGGCGCAACTGGCTTTTGCCAACTCCGACCTTGCGTTCAAGGGGAAATACCTTTTTATGGGGAATTTTTACGGCGTCAACATCTATGACATCGCCGATCCGGCCAAAGCCAAACTGGTAACTTCGATGGTTTGTCCGGGCGGACAAGGCGATGTGTCGGTTTACAAAAACCTGATGTTTATGTCGGTTGAAATGCCGAATGGTCGGCTTGATTGCGGCATACAAGGTTTTCCGCCTTCACCGCCGCCTGCCGCAAGTAGCCCCGCCCAAGGTCCGCCGTTGCCCGCGCCCAACAAAGACCGATTCCGTGGCGTCAGGATTTTCGACATTTCCGACATCAGAAATCCGAAACAAGTAGCCGCCGTGCAAACCTGTCGCGGTTCGCATACGCATACGCTGGTAGTTGATCCGAAAGACAAGAAGAATGTTTACATTTACGTGTCCGGCACTTCGTTCGTGCGTCAAAGCGAAGAGTTGCCCGGATGTTCAGCCGAAGCGCCGGACAAAGACCCGAACACGTCGTTGTTTCGCATCGAAGTCATCAAAGTCCCGGTGACTGCGCCGCAAAACGCCAAAGTGGTTTCCAGCCCGCGCGTGTTTATGGACGCTCGCACAGGCGTGCTCAATGCTTTGAGCAGCGGAGCTACACACGGCGTGGACAAACCCACCTTCAGCGATCAATGCCACGACATCACTGTCTATTCTGAAAAAGGCTTGGCCGCAGGCGC
>CAYRQB010000565.1:0-2626 GCA_964426025.1 uncultured Heliomicrobium sp. | reverse complement strand
CAGACCTCCACAACCGCCTTGTCCGACAAAAACCATCTTTCACTCAACCATCACCAAAACATCACCAAAGCCTCATGAATGAAAAAGGCCGTCTGCGTAGAATCCGCATCGTTGATGGAGGAAGTGAGGCCATCAATCAAGGAGTGAAAGAAACCGGAATGGAATCCGGTTGGAAGTTAAAAGATACAACCCGGCGGCCAGAAAAACCGCCACAAACATCAAGGAGTTCAAATGAAAAAACTGTTTGTCGCAATCAATGCAATCGTTATCACCACCGCTTTGTCATTTTCGCTGATGGCGCAAAACAATGTGCAGAACAATAACCGCCAGATCGCCAAACCCGATGCCAGCAAGATGAGAGTCGGCCAGAAGGTTACGCTGGGCTGCAAAAACCCAGGCTCGCATCAGGACGTTGCCAAAACTCCCAGCATCACCAACACCACTGGCAAGACGCTGAAGAAAGGCGCGAAGCTGAGTTGGTCGGCCAGCGATGGCGATAAAGGCGTCGTGACTTTGCAAAACGACCTGGCCGCGAACGCCAGCGTGCAGGCAATGGGTTCGGCTGGCAATGGTTATTCCTGCCAGGCCTGGACGTTGCAGTAAACACACTCGACTTTCGCTTTCCGGTTCGCACCGCGCTTAGCGAGCAGGAATGGCGGAGCCGACGAGCAACGAAGAGGCGGGGTGTGCGCAGCCGGATGCTGAGGCGAGTTTTCGGCTGCCATCGCTCCGCCTCTTCGTGCTCTCGGCGTTATTGTCGTGATTTTTCGATGCCCCCGATTGATGCCAGGACGAGAAAGTAAAGTTTTCATTCGGATGATTAGTTGGAGCCGGTTTTTATCGCCTGCGGTTGTTGATAGGTAATCACACCGCATTCGATCCGGTAATAGTTGGAACAGACGGAGATCAGTAAACCGGGAGCAAGTGAGTGGGCGGTCAAAAGAAGGAGGAAATAATGATTGCTGAAAGAATTACATCGCCAATCCAGATTCCGGCAGGCAATGGAAATCTTCGCTGTTCTTTGCGCTCGGATTTCCAAACGCAAAATGCCAGGCAGCGGGCAAAGTCGCTCTGGCTGGATTCGCTGGAACTGTTGGAAACAGCCGAAGGCGTTGATCTGACCAAATTGGCGCATTTTCTAAATCATCTGGCGACGATTTACGAAGAGCGCAGCGATTACGCCAAGACTGAAAGATTGTTTAGACGGTTGACCAGATTGGTTGAACGAACCGGCCTTGATCCTGAAATGGAGAGTTTGCGTCCGGTTGTTTTGCGGCGGCTGGGCAGTTTGTATCAGGCTCAGGGGCGTTACAACGAAGCCGACGCTCTTTTGCGGCGCGCACTGGTTTGCGCGGCGGTGGTTTTCGGCGAACAGAGTCATGAATCAGCCGAAGTTCAGCATCATCTGGCGATATTGCAGTTGGAAAGAGGGAAGTTCGACAAGGCGGCGAAATATTACCGGCGGGCGCTGTCCATCTTCGAGCAAACGCCTGGAGTCAGGCACGTCAGAGTCGCAGACGTTTTTCACGACCTGAGTTGTCTGGAACGAAAGCGCGGCAATTTGGAGGAAGCCGAATTGCATGCTCGGCAGGCTCTTGAAATCAGAATGGCGGTCGCAGGTTTCACGCATCCGTCGGTGGCGGCGGAAATGGCATCGCTTGCCGCTTTGCTGGCCGAGCAGGACAAATTCGACGAAGCCGAACGGCTTTATCGAGGCGCGATTGGGATCATCGAATCGGCCTGCGACAACGAGCATTACGAAATAGCATCAATCCTGGCAAAGCTGGCGATGATACTTTCCAAGCTGGGAAATCTGGCGGAAGCCGAGCGCTGTTTGCTGCGGGCTGTGGCCATCAAACAGAAATTGTTGGGGGTTGAAAACCTGGAAGTCGCGCAGCTTCGCAACGAATTGGCGGGGATTTATCGGCGACAGGCTCGCCACGACGAAGCCAAGAAGTTGTCGGCAAGCGCCCGCACGGTCTTTGAAAAAGCCACAGGCCCTTTTGAAGTTTGAGTAAGCCATTTGCAGTTTGAACAGAGAAGATGGACGACCAATGTTTATAGACGAATCCACAATGAGTTCAAAACAACCGGCCAAATCGCAGTTTGTCATGGCGAAGCAAATGATCGGACGATTGGCAGCGATTGCATTTTTGTATTGCCTGGCCGGAATGTGGATGACTGCATTTGCGCAAACGGTTACCCCGACTTTGACAAACCTCAGTCCGAATTCGGCTCAGGCAGGCACGCCCGGAACTACCATTACTGTTACCGGCGCAAACTTTTTGAATTCTTCAGTTGTTCGATGGAACAGCGCTGACCGTCCAACCATGTACGTCAACGGGACGACGCTGACAGTCAACATTCCTGCTTCGGATTTGGCGGCGCACGGAACGGCCAGCGTGACGGTTTTCAATCCGCCGCAAAGAATCGGAACGGTCGGCAGCGAATCGAACGCTTTGATGTTCACCATTGTCGAACCGGCTCCGTTGCCGCCTACAATCACCAGCATCAATCCAAATTCCGTCAATGCCGGAACTCCGGCTTTTGTTTTGACAGTAAATGGCAGAGGTTTTTCCAATACCTCTGTTGTCCGATGGAACGGTTCGAACCGTCCGACGATGTT
>CAYRQB010000564.1:0-2627 GCA_964426025.1 uncultured Heliomicrobium sp. | reverse complement strand
ATGCCCGGCAAAGGCAAAATGATCCTCCGCGATTACACCGCTGCCGAACGCACGGCCATTGAACTTGGCGCAAGCGAATTGGGATTAACGGCGGAACTGGCGTTGGCCCATTTGGGCGATCAGACCTGCGACGTGTACCTGAACGGCAATGCGTATTGGCGCGGCGTGCCGCTGCGGGTTTGGGAATACACCATCGGCGGCTATCAGGTGATGAAGAAATGGCTCAGCTACCGCGAACAGGATTTGCTGGGGCGTGCGTTGACGCTGGACGAAGTGCGCGAAGTGACGAATATGGCGCGGCGCATAGCGGCGATTCTGTTGCTGGAACCGGCGTTGGATGCGAATTATCAAACGGTGAAAGGGGATTGTTACGATTGGAGCGCGAATCAGAATGCCGACAATCGTAATCCGGTCCGGTGATGCTGGTCATTCGCACTTCAGACGGCGTGATTCGCTGGATGAATGTGACCGAGTATCTGAAGAAACAGAGCAAGGCAGTCAAACAAATTGCCTTCGACGGCGAACCGTTCACGGCGGCGAGTTTGTGGCGGATGCGGGATAAGGTGCTCGAAGCAAAAAAAGGTTGATGGTCACCACACTATCGCCACTATTCCACTGTTGGTGATCGAATTGTCTCGCGTCAGACAGGGAACGTTCAGCCGCCTTGCCGATCCGGCAATCATTCGGTCGTGCATTTCGGGAATTGCCTGGTCGAGATCAAAATCCAATACATCTTCCGGCTCAAAAGGAAGCAAGACAAATTGCAAGCTCTGACTGAGCCGGGCGAATGTCGTGGCGAAATCAATCGGCTGTCCCTGTTTTTGGTTGAGGTAGTAAAGTTCGGCCAGGACAATGGTGGGGATATAAATCACTGCATTGCCGTTATCGGCATCATCAAACGCCTGGCTTGCGTTTAATCCCAGCATCGGCGAGTTGGTCAGATACCAGTAAACGGCGTGAGTGTCGGCAAGGTAAAAGCTCATCCCCTGAAAACTCCTTCATCCCATTCCTTTTCCCATTCGTGACGGACTTCCTGAAGCGCGGCGTCAAGATCAGGATCGTCAGGAAATGCTCCCTGCCAGATGCCACGCAAAGATTGCGGCTTTGTTTCGCTGGGTTGCGGCTCGCCGTTCTGCAACAGATATTCACTGAGGGCTTTTTTGTCTTGCGGGGAAAGGCTGCCGCTGAGTTGTTTGATGTGTTCGAGAACAGACATTGCTTTTCCTCCCTTACGGCTTTATCAATTGCGCAGCGGCATTGTAACCGACTGCTGTTTTAATGTGAACGATATGACCGAACCAACAATTGACGAACTCGCACAAATCATCTGGGATTATCATCACCTCAATCACCAACTGGAAAAGGCCGATTTGATTCTGGCGCTCGGCAGCAATGACCTGCGAGTGGCCGAACACGCCGCAGAGCTTTATCTGCAAGGCTGGGCTGACAGGTTGATGTTTTCCGGCAACGTCGGCGCATTGACTCGCGGGAAGTTCGCCAAATCCGAAGCCGAAACCTTTGCCGAAATCGCCGTCGGCAAAGGCGTTCCGCGCTCGGCAATTTTGATCGAACCCAATTCCACCAACACAGGCGAAAACATCGCTTTCAGTCGGCGCGTGCTGGCCGAACACGGACTCGAACCGGAAAAGATCATAGTGGTTCAAAAACCTTATATGGAACGGCGAGCTTTCGCGACTTTCGTCAAAAACTGGCCGGGCAATCAGTTGGTCGTCTCTTCTCCGCCGATCAGTTTTGCCGATTATTTCACCGACGAACTGCCGAAAGATTTGGTCATCAACATCATGGTCGGCGACCTGCAACGCATCCGCGATTATCCCGCCAAAGGCTTTCAGATCGAACAGGAAATCCCGGACAACGTCTGGCGAGCTTACGAACAATTGATTGCGCTCGGTTACGACAAACATCTGATTTAACTTCAGTCGGAAAAGAAACGATCAGAAAACATTTTTCACCGCCGAGACGCAGAGAGCCGCGGAGGTTTCGCAGAGTCTTTGCCTCCTCCGCGCTGCCTCGGCGTTCTCTGCGTCTCGGCGGTGATTGGCGTTCCCAACTTCGATCCATTTGTAACGATACACTTCTGCTTCAGGCGAACTCCGGTTATGCTTATTGCGCTCTCGCATTTTCAAATAGAAAGAATCCGAACGAATATGAACCTGACAAAACTTGTTCTCTGCCTCGCTTTGGTGACGATTATGACTGCTATAACTACAGCGCAAACGACGACGGCTCAAAAACTCGGTTACGGCCCCGAAGACAAAGTGCTGATGGTTCATGCCGATGACATTGGCATGTCGCATTCGGTCAACGTGGCAACCATCGAAGCCTTCAAAAAAGGGATGGTCACTTCGGGCAGCATCATGGTTCCGTGTCCGTGGTTTCCTGAAATTGCGGCTCATGCCAAAGCGAACCCCGAACTCGACCTGGGGTTGCATCTGACGCTGACCAGCGAATGGAAGTATTTGCGCTGGCGTCCGGTGGCTTCGCCGGAAAAGGTCAAAGGCTTGCTCGACGCGGAAGGTTTTATGTGGCGGTCTGAACGCGACACGGCCAAAAACGCTACGCCGCAGGAAATCGAAACGGAGATTCGCGCGCAGATCGAACGCGCG
>CAYRQB010000563.1:0-2635 GCA_964426025.1 uncultured Heliomicrobium sp. | reverse complement strand
TGAAGCGATGTGTTAAGTGACATGTGTTTTTGGCAATGGGCGGACAGGGATGTCCGCAAACCAGCTTGCGGACGGAAACGTCCGCGCTCCATTTAAATTCCGGCGACGAACCTGCCGGGACTAAGTTGAGCCAGCGGATCGAAGCGATTCTTCATCTCGCGCATCAATCTGGCGGTGGCTCCGGCTTCGCCCCAGGCGTCGAGTTGATCTTTGATCGTTTGCGGCGCGTCCAGCAAAACCATCTGCCCGCCGCGCGATTGCATCATCTGGCGAAGCTCGGCGATGAATTTCGGACGGCGGCGAGTTTGCAAACCTTCAAACAGGTCTTGACCGGCAAGAATGCGAATGACGCCGTTCGCAGCGTGAGCGCGCCAACTCGCTTCGGGCAAAATCTCATTGATGTCCTTCAACGCTTCGTGCAAATCGGCGGGCAGGACGCCAGCGCGAAAGCTGAAAACCCATTGATCGTCAGTTTCCGTTTCGTGATAAACGCGCCAGAAAGCTTCGGCGTCAACGTCGGAAAGCACAGTTCGTTCGAAGTCGTATCCGATGCGCGTGGCGTCGTTCAATTGCGAATCAATCGTTTCGGCTTCGTTCAGAAATCGCAGCGCCATCGCGAAACGGTTTTGCTCAATCGGCAAAGTCAGGTTGTTGATTGGCGAAAGAATTTCCAAAGCGCTCGGGTGAACATCTGAATCCGTCAGCCGCAAGGCCAGCGAACAAAGCCGTTCGGCGCTGTCGGCATAAAAAACCAGAGTTTTTTCCGCCGACGGCAGAGCGCGCAGCTTGAAGCTCATTTCGGCAATCACGGCCAGCGTGCCGTAACTGCCGGCGTAAAGTTTGCACAGGTCGTAACCGGCGACGTTTTTGACAACCTTGCCTCCGGCTTTGGTGACGCCGCCGTTGGCGTGAACCACGCGAGCGCCGATCAACCAATCACGCGGAGTTCCGTAACCGCATCGCAGAGGGCCGCTGCAGGCGGTGGAAATGATTCCGCCGAGCGTCGAATTGGCGTCGCCGAAAGGATCGAGCGGGATGAACTGCCTGTGCTGCGACGCAAGCTGATTGAAACCGACCAGCGTGCAACCGGCTTCGACCGTCGCCGTCAGATCAGCCGGTTCGTATTCGATGACGCGGTTCATTCTGACCGTCGAAATCACCAATTGAAATTGCACTGGCCGATTGCCGACCGACAGCCATGTCCCAGCGCCAGCCGGAATCAATCGCCAGCGTTCATCCGAGGCCAGCTTCAACATCTCGCTCAGCTCTTCGATGTTTTCCGGAAAAGCGACGACGCGGTATTCCTCATCCACGACGCGGAAACGATCTCCGGCAAAAATCTGCGCGCGGTCTTCGCCGAACATCTCGCGAAATCGGTGCAGTATTTGATCGGCAGAGAGCTGGCGCAACGGCTCAGCCTCCGGTAATTGTGTGCTCATATCTTGATGTGTTTGTCTTTGCAGATAGCAGTTTGTTGCAGCGGAGCGGAGGTTATAACACGTCTTCAGTCAATTGGGCGAGAGCCGACCGCAAAGCGTCAATGGCCAACACGGAACAATGCTCTTTGTTGCGAGGCAAACTTTCCAGCGCCGCCGTCACATTTGCCGGAATCAGCTTTTTGGCGTCTTCAATCGTCAAACCCGCAATCATCTCTGTCAGCACAGAACCGGCGGCAATGCTGGGCGGACAACCTTTAACGGTGAAACCGGCGGCAGAGATTTTTCCATCGGAGATTTTCAAATCCAGATGCAGCAAATCTCCGCAGACCGGATTGGTCGCAACTCCGCGCGTCGTCGCATCGGCGATTTCGCCGACGTTTCTCGGGTTTTCCAAATGATCCAAAACTTTTGCGCTGTACATTGGTTTTAAGTTCCGGTCTTTTCCTTCGATCCAGATTCGTCCGTCACTTCTTTATAGTCGTTCTCAAATTCAGATTGCTGATCAGGCGATGCAAATAGTTCGCTTGAACGCCCAGCAGTTTGGCGGCTTCGGTTATGTTGCCGTTGGCCTGTTCGATGGCTTTGAGTATGAGTTGTTTTTTCGTCTCTTTGATAGTTTCGTGGTATTTGGCAATGGAAGTGTCGGTTGACGATTCGCCGTATTCCGATTCCAGAATGGCTTCCGGCAAATCTTCCGGGCGAATTACGTCCGTCGAACCCAGCACCACTGCTCGCTCAATCGCGTTTTCCAACTCGCGGACATTTCCCGGCCAATCGTAACTCATCAGCAAGGCTTTCGCTTCGGGCGAAATGCCTCGAACCTGGCGTTTGCACTTTTGAGCATGCTTGGTCGCAAAGTAGCTGGCCAGCAGCGGAATATCTTCGCGGCGTTCACGCAACAACGGCAACTTCAGGGAAACGACATTCAGCCGGTAATACAAATCCTGACGAAAGCCGCCGTCCTTGATCGCCGCTTCCAAATCGCGGTTGGTGGCGGCGATCAACCGAACGTCAACTTTGATCGGACGCGTTCCGCCGACTCGTTCCAGTTCCTGCTCCTGCAAAACTCGCAGCAGCTTGGCCTGCAAAACCAGAGACATTTCGCCCAGCTCATCCAGAAAGATCGTTCCGCCGTCGGCGATTTCAAACTTCCCTTTCTTTTGAGCTATCGCGCCGGTGAATGCTCCTTTTTCGTG
>CAYRQB010000562.1:0-2641 GCA_964426025.1 uncultured Heliomicrobium sp. | reverse complement strand
TGGCCGGCATCGCGCAATATTACGAACCCGAAAAACTGATTGGCCGCAAAGTCATCGTCGTGGCCAATCTGGCTCCGCGAAAACTGCGCGGCTTTGAATCGCAAGGCATGATTCTGGCCGCTTCCATCGGCGAAGAAGGAAGACCTGTGCTGGCGGGCTTTCTGGAAGAAGTACCGAACGGCGTCAAGCTGAGATAATTTTTTCTCCCACGAAGTCACACGAAGAAAACACGAAGGCTTTCGACAGGATGAACAGGATTTTTCAGGATGAATTGAACCGGCGATCAATCTTGTGAACCCTGTATTGGATTTCTTCGTGTCCGCTTGTGTGATTTCGTGGGGAAAGTTCAGGAGAGAAAATGAAACATCACAAATTGAATGAAATTCCCGAAGAGCAGGTAACAAGTCTTTTCTCGCGACGTTTTTTCACCGGCGAAAAAATCACGATGGCTTTTCTGACCATCAACAAAGGCAGCGTCGTCCCGCGCCACAGCCACGACAGCGAACAGTTCAGCTACTGCATCAGCGGTTCGCTGAATTTCAAGATCGGCGACGAAGAATTGGTTTTAAGAGCGGGAGAACTGGTTGAAATCCCGTCGAACGTTCCGCACGAAGCCTGGGCTACGGAAGATTTCACAGGCATTGACGTGTTCAGCCCGATTCGCGCTGATTGGCGCGACGGCACGGATGATTACCTGCGTCGCCAGAAGTGATAGTTCGTTCGGTTGACGATGAAGTCTGAACTGATCTGAAAGCTACGACTGTCTGTCGTAGCTTTCAACCAGCCGAGCGGGGGCAACACGCCGCCAGGATTCTTCGATCATTTTGCGCAAGTCGTCTTTTTCAACCGTTGAAAACCTGACCAACATCCACGGCCAACAGGTGTAATGATCGGTGATGTAGAAAGTTTCCGGCTTCAGCTTCATCAAAGCTTCGCGTTCTTCGATCTCAATTTTGATGACGACTGATTCGCCGCTTTGGTGGAATCGGACAAACAGTTTGCCGCGCACTTTGAAGGCAGGCGTGCCGTACGAAGCGCTTTCTTCAGCTTCCGGCAATGCGGACGCAATTTCGCGCACGGTTTCCCAATTGACGGTTTCAGTTTTGCGGCTACGTTTCATGGCTTTCTATTCCGTGTTGTGGAGATTTTATGGCATACGATGAAAAGCTGGCCAATCGTATTCGCGAAGTGGTCAAAGACCAAACGGCGATTACTGAAAAGAAAATGTTCGGCGGACTGGCTTTCCTGCTCGGCGGTCATATGTGTTGCGGAGTCGTCGGCGACGAATTGATGGTTCGGGTCGGAACGGAAGCTTATGAAGCTTGCCTGGCCGAACCGGGCGTGCGCGAAATGGATTTCACAGGCCGTCCGTTGAAAGGGATGATCTATGTTTCAGCCGAAGGCATGGATTCCAAAAAACGTCTGGCTTATTGGGTGAAAAAAGGGATCGAGCACGCTCAATCATTGCCGCCGAAGCCGAAAAAGTAAGCGCAGCCATATCAAGGTCTGACGACAGTGCGCGGTTCTCTGCCCGACAAAGCGTCAATCACGTTTTCAACCGCCAGCATAGCCATCGCCGTTCTGGTTTCGCGCGTCGCGCTGCCGATGTGAGGCAACAGGACGACGTTCGGCATAACCAGCAAAGGTTCGCTGACTTTAGGTTCGTGTTCGAAGACATCCAAACCGGCTCCGGCGATTTGACCTTGTTGCAAGGCTTCAACCAACGCAGCCTCGTCAATGATCGAGCCGCGCGCGGTATTGATCAGGAAAACCGTCGGTTTCATTCGCGCAAAAGTGGCGGCGTTGATCAGACGATGGGTCGTGGTTGCCAGCGGGACGTGCAGCGAGATGACATCAGATATTTCAATCAACTGGTTGAAGGTCATTCGCCGCGCAGCCAATCCGTCCATTCGCGCGCTTTGGTTTAACGGGCTGGTCGCTGATTGCCGTGCGATCATATGAGCGTTGTATTGAGGATCGTCGCGGTAAGCGATGTCGTCGCGACCGCAGTAATTGACTTTCATTCCAAAACCCGTCGCCCGGCGCGCCACTGCTTTTCCGATTCTGCCGTAACCGATTAACCCCAGCGTCTTGCCGGTCAAACCCGTTCCCAAAAGCATATCGAAATCCCATCCGGCGAATTTGCCCGAACGTAAAAAGGAATCAGCTTCGATCAAACGGCGAGTGACAGACAGAATCAGCGCCCAGGTCAAATCCGCCGTTGCGTCTGTCAAAACGTCCGGCGTGTTGGTGACGAATATCCCGCGCTGTCTGGCAATCGCGACATCAATGTTGTTGTAACCGACTGCGACATTGGCTATGACGCGCAATTTCGATCCGGCTTCGATCACTTCGCGATCCACGGTGTCGGTCAGCAGGCAAATCAAAGCATCGGCCTGGCGCACGCCCGACAACAACGTTTCGCGATCAAGTTCATAACCGGTCGTTCCAACGCGGTAATCGCAAACTGCCCCAAGCCGCTCCATCACCTGAGCGGGAAGTTGACGCGTAACGAAAACCTGTTGGCGCATAAAAACTCTTTTCAGGCTAAAGCAAAAATCTTTAGACAGGATTTACAAGATTCAACGTAACTGCTCAGGGAGAACGAAAAAGAGATTACGGAACAGACGGAAATAACGGA
>CAYRQB010000561.1:0-2655 GCA_964426025.1 uncultured Heliomicrobium sp. | reverse complement strand
TCAAGTGCATTCTTGTGCTTAATCGCATTGAGGCAAAGACGGGTCATAACCTTAGCAAGACTCTTGATCAATTGAGGAAGCACGCACCATTCGAGTTGAGACTTCAAAAACCAAGCCGCCAATTGATTAAGCACCTTGATACCTATGGACGGTTCCGATATTTAGAAACTCCGTTCCACATTATGGGTTTGGAAATCATGCAGCTTGACAGGGCTGTTTGGGATATACGGCGTTACTGTCGAGTTCTCGACTATGAGATCACTCTCCCAAACGGTGAAAAGAAGCGAATGCTTGACGAAGAGATTCAGGCCATTGAAAGTAGTGAAACCAAGCCACCACAGTCGTTTGCCCTTATTGGAGGAGCGCTTGAGAAAATCATTGCCAACAAGACGAACCCTGCCAGAGAGCCGTTGCTATGGCAAAATCTGTTTTTCGGTCAACGTGTGCGAAAGCGCGTTCGCCTTCATCGCTATATGCAATCAACAAATTCACCACTCTCATTATATCCAGAGATATTGGATGATGTTCTAAAGTTTGTTTATCTGCCCAAGGATGTAATCCACGAATACCGTATGGAACTAGCTCGACGTTCCAAGCAACCCACACAGAAAGCTGGGCAATGAATTGTTTCATTGCCCAGCTTGGCATCTTCGTCCGTGATGTTGTCGAAGACATCTTCAAAGATGGTTTTGCGGTTCTGCCGCCTGATGTGCGGTCGTTCTCTGGCTTGCCGAGAGCTTGGGACAACTCAACCGGGCTATGCCCGAAACATAATTTCTTCACTTCGCTGCCCCGGAAGGCCACGGCCTTTCTCACATCGGGCGGCAGAGCTGCATACAATGTGCAATTAACTTGAAGCCACTGTACCTGCGGAAAAAAATTAACGACGACTTGAACACGCAGTTGTTCTGGCGTTCAATTGGTTGGCTTGGAGGAAAGAAACATGACAACGAACACGCAAGAGATAATCACATCATTCGACGCGCTCCCCGAAGCGGCCAAACTCGAAGTGGCGGCGGCGATTTTGCGCCGTACGCGGGAGTTCAACTTTCCGCCGCTGACCGATGATGAACTGGTGACCAACGCCGAATCGCTCTTCCTTGAATACGATCAACGAGAATCGTCGAAGGAGCCTGAAGCGTGAGTGCCCCGAAACGAGGCGAAGTTTGGCTGGTTGATCTTGGCTTTGTAGCCAAAGTGCGACCTTGTCTGGTTCTCAGCGTACCGGTGCTGGACGAAGATCGTGCTTTGGTCACACTGGTTCCGCATACAACCAGCCCACGTGGATCGCGCTTTGAGGTTGATATCAAAATCGCTTTTCTGAAATCCGGTGTCTTTGACGCGCAAAATCTTGTCACCATTCCTCACGCCAAACTGATTCGCCATCTTGGAGTTCTCACTCCCAACCAAATGCTTGAAATCGAAGACGCCGTTTGCGATTGGCTTGGGTTGTGATAACCACACAAACAGTTCACAGAAAAACCACATTCAATGACCATCGAACTATCCAAAGAAGCAAAACAAAGCGCGCTCGAATCGTTGCAAAAATATTTCGAGGCGAATATGGATGAACCGCTCGGCAATCTGGCCGCGGGCGCGCTGCTCGGGTTCATCCTGGAAGAAATCGGGCCGAGCATTTACAACAAAGGCGTCGCCGACGCTCAAGCGCGAATGCAGCAACGCATCAGCGAATTGGATTCAGAAGTTTACGCCGACGAATTCCAGTACTGGCGCAATCGCGACCGGCAACAAAAAGGGCGCAAATGAGTCTGAACGCCGATGGAGGCAAAGATGAACGTTCAACTTCGGAAATTGCGTGGCGTCGTCAGCATCGGTCTGATCTGGGGAATTCTGTGGGCGATTGTCTTCGGCATCATTGCAACCATCATTGGCATTGTTGATCCGGACAGCATTGATCCGGGAGAAGAGCCTTGGGTGATTGGCGCAATGGGAGGCGTATTCGGCGTTATCTCCGGCGTCATCTTTGGCGTTGTGCTGGCGTTGGCCGAAAGCGGGCGAGCAATCAAAAACATTTCACTGCTTCGCGCCGTGCTGTGGGGGATTCTGGCATCAGCCGTCTTCCCATTGCTGGTCGGAAAGTATAATCAGGTAATGGTCATGTGTCCGATTGGAGCCGTGGTTGCGCTGTTTTACGTAACAATCACTCGCCAAGCGGGACGCGGCGATTCCGGACAATCGAATCGTCTGTGTGATGCCTTATTCCTGACCCCGGTTCAAGACGTAGTCACTCCATTGAAGGAGCCGCTGTGAAGGAAGATCAAGCGCTCAACGAAAAGCCGTCGGGCGATCTGGCGCGCAGGGATTTCGTGGCGTTGTCGGTTGCCGCCGGATTCGGCGCGGCTGCGGCATCGAACAATGAACTGCACGTCATCGAAACCGATGTCGAAATCAAAACGCCGGACGGCATTTGCGACGCTGTGTTCATTCATCCGGCGAAAGGTTCGCATCCGGCAGTTTTGATCTGGCCTGATTCGCTGGGATTGCGCCCGACGTTTCGACAGCTTGGCCGACGCGTCGCCGCTGAAGGTTATTCGGCGCTGATTCCGAATCACCTTTATCGAATGGCCAAAGCTCCTGTGTTCGACGAAACTTTCGATTACGCCAAAAATCCCGCCGACCGTGAGAAGGCTCATC
>CAYRQB010000560.1:0-2658 GCA_964426025.1 uncultured Heliomicrobium sp. | reverse complement strand
TTTCAATCCACGCCTCACGAGTAACGTGAGGCGAACCGCCTCAACCGGCGCAGGCTCGCTCATTATCGGGTTTCAATCCACGCCTCACGAGTAACGTGAGGCGAACAGCCGGGCTGTCAAGCTTTTGAAATGCAGTTACTTAACCCGGCGTTGGCGCGAACCGTTTGTTCATGGGGCGGGTTTCCGATTCGACGATCATAAGCTTCGACCGCAACCTGTAAATGACACAGGTTTTCCCGGCGGCGCGAAACTGCCGGTTTCCAACCGCCGCTTGTGGTTCGCGCATACTTTTCATTTGACATGGTTACGATACAGGGAAATTTTCCGCCCACAACAATCTACCTCCTTTCATCGCAATTTGAATGCACTATTTAATAAATCAGAGGCGATTCCAAATCAACAGGTTTTTTCGTGCCGTGATGTTCTATGGTCGTGTCCGATTCCAGGAAGTAAAACCGCAACGAATCTTCGCTGGTTTTTATTTCGCTCAGCAATCGGTTGCGCAATATGATCCAGTTTTTCTGATCTACGCGGCATTCAAAAACTGAGTTTTGGACTCGCTGGCCGTAATCCAGACAAGCGCGGGCGACTCGGCGCAATCGTCTGGCGCCGGCTTTGTCACCGGTTGCTACGTCGTAAGTGATCAATATGAGCATTGAACTTTATGCAAGTACGAAATGCGGGCAGGGATGCCCGCGCTCCCACACGCTCCAATCCGCGCTCCAATCATTTCAAAACCAGAGGCAGATATTCCGCCAGATCGCCGCGCAAATGTCTGGCCAAAATCCGCGCCTGAACCATCATCAATTGTCCGATGCGGAATTCCTGATTCAACAACGGATGAGTCAACACATCCTGTTTGCGAGTTTGATAAGCAGTGATGACAGCTTTGCGTCCTGCTTTGGTGAATTCGACCGCGCCGCCTTCGCGCGCAATGAAATCGTCCGCAGTAATCTGTTTGCGGTTGATCAGAGTAATGGCCAGCCGGTCGGCCAGCCACGGGCGAAACTCTTCCATCAGGTCCAAAGCCATCGCCGGACGATTTGGCCGTTCGGCGTGCAAATAACCTACGAAAGGATCAAGCCCGGTCACGGTCAGCGCCGCTATGCAATCGTGCCTGACCAATGCGTACAGGTATGACAACAGGCAATTGATGGCATCGCGCGGCGGTCGCCGAGTCCGCGTGGTGAAGCTGAAATCTTCGCGTTGTTGTTTCAAATGCAGAGTGAAAACGTCGAAGTACAGATTCGCCGCCTGGCCTTCGTAACCCAGAATCTTGTCCACACGGTTGCGGATTTCGGATTGTGAATTGCGAATTTCGGTGTCGGCATCTTCAGGCTCTGAATCCAGCCGCTCCAATCGCCTGATCAACACGGCGATTTCGTCCGCCGCCGATTGCAAACGCTGGCGTTCGTCGGCGTCAGTGTTTTCGCGGGCTGAGCGAAGAAGGCTCTGCCGCGAATTCTGCAACTTACCGGCTACGCATTGCCGGGCAATGGATGCGGTTTTGCGGGCGTCGTCCGCCGCACGGTATTGCGCGCGCCGCAACAAAACGCTGGTGTTCGGTACAGCTTCCCAACGTCCCAACAGGTATCCGTTCTCGCTCAGGTAATTCACGGCCACGCCGTTTTCCCAACACAATTGCAGAGCAGACGGAGTCAGTTGAATGCCATTGCCGAACACGCAAACCGATTCCAGATGATGAACAGGCACGGCCAACCGCATTTGCTTTTCGATTTCCACTCGCAAAGTCAGATGATCGCGCGAAACGTAACTGCCTTCGGTGGTCAGATATAAAGTGTTCTGTTTGATTTCCATTATGTCTCCGACTGTGGAACGGCGGGCTTCTCACCTGCGGGTTCACTCCGCCCAAATCTGCCGTCTGTAATCGCCTTGCTCGGTATTCAATGCTGTCAATTCAGGCAAACAAACTCCGCGCAAACTGCAACCATCGCATCGTGGTTTCAATTCCGCCGCCGGTACTTCCGCCGATCTCAACAAATCGCGAACGGCATTGATGGTTTTTTCGGTTTCCATCCGCAAACGCCAATCGAATATAACTTCGCGCCGCCGTCGCGTAGCCGCGTGATAAACAAACCCGACCGGGACTTCCGTGGCGAACATTTCTTCCAGACACAAGGCCTGAGCGCATAATTGAATGTCGTCGTTGTCAAACCTTCGACGTTTGCCTTTCTTGAATTCGACCGGAGCAGGCACATCATTGCCAAAACGATCCGGGCGCAATTCGACCAGATCGGCTTTGCCCGCCAACCCGTAACGCACGGAATACAGCGGCAGAGCGCGCAACACCGTCGCGCCTTCGCCGGATTCATAACCCGGCTCATCGGCGTGTTCGTGGAGCAGGGAACCAAGCGCAGTGTGTTCGTTGTCCGCCCAAATGCCTTCGACGTGCATCAGAGCGCATCGCCTGGGGCAAAAGACGAACTGATTCAGAGCCGAAATCATGACGATTTCCGACTCGTCGGCGTTACTGTTCATGGCTTTTGTTTTCCTTTTCTTTGCGCCGCCGCTTTCTGGCCACCGACCCGTCTCCGCGCACAATGGTAGTGACGACGAACTGCCCGCGCTGCTGGTCGAAAACCACATAGGCGCGACACTCAAAAGTGAAGGGACGGCGCGTGCGAATGCGCCAGGTAT
>CAYRQB010000559.1:0-2673 GCA_964426025.1 uncultured Heliomicrobium sp. | reverse complement strand
AATACGACGATTGTGGAACGGCCAAGCGATCTTGCGCAAATTCGGCAGCTTTGCCAACGTCGCTTCGATCTGGCGTATCTGCACAAAGCCATCGAAACGGTGACTGCGGACAGTTCGATTCGTTCCCGCGCGGGGCGACCGGTTTCGAATTCATCTTCTCTTTCCTGCTGGTTCACGGATTCCCGAAGAAGGAAGCCGAAGCCATGACCTGGCGAGCCATCGAACGCGTTGATCTGGTCGAAGCCGCTCACCGCAAAGTCGCCGCTTACAGCAAAGGCATGCGCCAACGCATTCGACTTGCTCAATCCATCGCGCACGATCCTTCGGTGATGATTCTGGACGAACCGTTGAACGGACTTGATCCGATGGCGCGGGCTGAAACCACCCGGCTGTTTCGGCAATTGGCGAAGGAAGGATTGCACCTGATTGTTTCCAGCCACATCCTGCACGAACTGGACGAAATGTCCGACCGCGTTGTGCTGATCAACAACGGCTACATTCTGGCCGAAGGCGGCATCGGCGGCGTTCGCGAAGAAATGGAAGAGCATCCGATGCAGATTCTGATTCGCTGCGACCATCCGCATGAATTCGCCGCGCGCGTATTCGCCAGCGACAGCGTGGTCGAAGCTCAATTGCACAAAGACAAACAGGGGCTGTTTGTCAAAACGCGCAACGCCGACGAATTTTATCTGATGTTAAACCGCATAGTGGCCGAAGGCGGAATGAACATCGAATCAGTCGCGCCCGTGGATGACAACCTGAACGCCGTTTACCATTACCTGATCGGTTCCGGCGGAGGAGGACAAGCATGAGTTCAGTGGTCGAAACCGCCGGGGCAAATCCCGCAACAACCAATCTTCCGTGGGGACTGTGGTGGCGGCAAGTGCGCGCGATTCTGCGCATGGAAGTGAAAAAAAACTTCTGGGGCAAACGAGCGCTGCTGATTTACGTGTTTGCGGCGATCCCTGTGTTGCTGATGTTTCTGCTGACTTTCGCCGATCAGGACGCGGCCAGCGACATTTCCAGAAATTGGCCTGCGGCGCAGGAAATTTTCGCCAACATCTTCGAAGCCCTGATTCTGCGAACGATGGTCTTCTTCGGCTGCGCGTGGATTTTCATGAATCTGTTTCGCGGCGAAGTGGTGGATAAAAGTTTGCACTATTACTTTCTGTCGGCTGTGCGCCGCGAAGTTCTGGTCGCCGGAAAATACTTTTCGGGTTTGGTCACGTCGGTCATTTTGTTTTCGCTGACGACGGCTGGCTCGCTCTTCTTTCTTTACCTGGCGCGCGATTATCCGGCCAACGTCAATTACCTTTTTGACGGACCGGGGCTGGGTCAATGCCTGACGTATCTGGGCGTGACGATTCTGGGCTGTATTGGATACGGCGCAGTGTTTATGTTCATCGGATTGTTTTTCCGCAATCCGATCATTCCGGCTCTGCTGGTTTATTTTTGGGAATGGGTCAATTTTCTATTGCCGCCGGTTCTGAAAAAAATCAGCATCATTCATTACCTGCACACGATGTCGCCCGTGCCGATGAGCGAAGGTCCTTTTGCTACGGTCGTCACGGCAACTTCGCCGTGGATTTCCGTGCCCAGCCTGCTGGTCTTCACGGCAATTGTGCTGGCGCTGGCGGCATTCAAAATCCGCAAACACGAGATCAGTTACGGCAGCGAGTAACCCGAGGAAAAAACGATGAACAAGATTGGCGCTGTTGGTTGGATTGATTTGACGGTTGAAAACGCCGACCAGGTCAGAGACTTTTACGCCGCCGTCACCGGATGGAAACCCTCCGGTTTGGACATGGGCGGTTACGAAGATTACGTTATGAGTTCGCCCGAAACCGGCGACGGCGTTTCAGGCATCTGCCACGCGCGCGGATCGAACGCAGGTTTGCCGCCCGTCTGGCTGATTTATATTTACGTCGCAGACATCGAACAGAGCCTGGCCAAATGCACCGAACTGGGCGGCCAGGCCATCACGTCAATCAAAGAATACGCTGGGCAAGGCAAATACTGCATCATTCGCGATCCGGCGGGAGCGCACTGTGCTTTGTACCAATCGCTGAAGCAAGAGTAAGGCGAAGGAGGACATCAAATGAAACCAAACGTCACGTTAACCATCACGTCCCTGCTCTCGATCCTCCTCATGACGTTTCATCACACGGACGACATTCGACGCGGTATGGCTCCAGGTGGAATCGTAAACTTGGTTGTGGTGCTCATCCTGGCTGTCTGGTTGTACGGAACACTGGTGCTAGCCGAGCGGAAAGCTGGGCACTTTATCATTCTTGTATTTTCGCTTCTTGTGTCGGGTATCCCCATCGTCCATATGAATGGAGCGGGGCTTGTCGGTGGCAAGATCGCCAATTCCAGCGGAGCTTTCTTTTTCGCCTGGACACTCATCGCGCTCAGCTTAACCTCGATTTTCTCCGTCATCCTCTCGGTACGCGGACTGTATAATCTGTTACGTAAACAACCTGGGTAATCCAACAATCAGATGTGCGAACGCTTAGCGATTTGGGGAGATTGATGATTCTGTGATTTGTTGTCTGCTTTGGTTCAGTTCGCGAGGATTTCCCAATCGCGCAAAACCTCTTCAGTTTGCTGTCCCACTTCTGGCGGCGGGCTTTGAATTTCGGCTGCCGTCCGGCTGAATCGCGGAGCCGGAGC
>CAYRQB010000558.1:0-2690 GCA_964426025.1 uncultured Heliomicrobium sp. | reverse complement strand
CGCTTGAACCAGTATGCGCTGCCGTGAAATTCCTTCGTCCCGGATTTGGAAACGATGTTGACGCTCACGCCGGGCAAACGACCATCTTCGGCGAGATAAGAATTCGACTTGACGCTCACTTCCTGCACCGCGTCCATGCTGACCGAGATTGTGAAGAATGACATCGCATCAATGTCATTGCCGGGCTGCCCGTCGAGTTGAAAGTTATTCCAGTTTTTGCGCAGTCCCTGCATGTTCGCGGTTTCTGTGCCCCAGTTGCCGCCGAGCGAACCGCCCGCGCCCGCGTTCTGAGAAACGCCAGGCAGCACAGTGGTCAGCGAGACAATATCGCGTCCCCGCGACATCAAGCCGCCAAGCTGTTTGTCCGTGACCAGCGCGTTTTGTCCGGAAGTATCGAGTTCCACCGTCCCGCCAGCGGACGTAATCGTAACGGTTTCGGTAAGGTTGCCCACGGTCAATTGAAGAATGCCCAAGGCCAGGCTTTGGTTGGCGCTCAACACCAACGCGGTTTTCTCCAATGTGCTGTAACCCTGTGCCTTTACTCGAACCGTGTAATTGCTTGGCGGTACGCTGGGGAATACAAAGGTTCCCGCCTCGTTCGATGTAGCGGTCGCGACTTCGCCGGTTCGCTCATTTTCCAGATTGATCGAGGCATTGACTATTACGTTACCCGAAGGGTCAACCACCGTCCCAGTGATCCGACCCGAAACCTGAGCTTCGGTGGGAACGCTGACAAGCGTCAAAGCGAGCGCCAATAGCACGTAGCGCCATTTACTGAAGTTCATTGTGTCTCCTCCAAGAAGTGATGGTTGGGCGGACTTTGAAAAAGCAAAAGCCCGCTCTGGTTGTCAGAAATTTTCATCCCAGGCTTGCCAGTCATTTGTTTTTTTCTTTTTCTTCTAGATCGCTGAATACCCGCATTTCCCTCTGCGCTTCGTCTTTTTTCCCAAGCTTCTGGTAAACGCCCATCAGCAGGTAATGCGGAGATTTGTCTTGCGGCGCCACCCTGACTGCTTCTTCCAAAACCGCCATCGCCTCCTGATATTTTTCCAGGCGACTCAGCGCTCGCCCCAACAGCGTCAACGCTTCGGGCGATTTAGGATTGATGGCGACGGCTTGTTTGAGCGGCGACAGGCATTGCTCAAATTGCTGCATGGAAATCAAAAGTCGTGAAAGGTAAAGAAAGGGCGCTTCAGACTTGCTGGTCTGCTTCTCCTCGATCTCAATGGCCTGGCTGTAGCTGCGGACGGCCTCCGCTTCCTTTCCCAATTGCTCCTGCGCCACGCCTAGCATCATCCAGCCTGACACGTATTTCGGATTGAGCCTGACCGTTTCTTGAAAACCGGCCTCAGCCAAATCAAATTTTTTGAATGTCAGTTGGAAAAGCCCCAGGTAATATCTGGCCATGAAATCACGCGGAGCCAGTTCGACTGCTTTCTGAAAAAAACGCCCTGTGAGGTCTTCCCTACCCATTGCAACCAGGTTCAATCCGATCAGTTTGTAAACGTCCGGATCCCCGTCGTGCAGGCTGAGGACACGCTCAAGTTTGCGAATGGATTCGATATGCTTGTTTTCCTTGTAAAGAACCATGGCCTCGAACAGCAACAAGCGCGGGCTTTCGCCTTCCGCGAACAATCGCTCGCGGAGCTTCTCTCGAGCCTCCTGCAAACGGCCCATGTCAATCAGTTTTTCAACTTTCAAATCCGCAGCTTCGCGGCGATTAGACGCGTCGTGTCGCAATGTCGTCTCTGCCGTCTGGCCGCTGGCGGAAACAAACGACAGGCAAGCGCAACAAACCATCAACAGCGTCGCCTGTAACAATCTCTCCATTTTGGATAGTTGCTTTTCGGTCATTGCAATCTCTGAAAAAAGACGGCGGTAAACATAGCTCCGCCCTTCAGAACAGGGCTGAACCAATCAGACTGTTCCGCCTTCAATTGCCAGCTAACTTATTTGAGAGAAGCTTTTGAATCCTGCGAAAACTCGATTTCAGAAACACTGAATGGCCAACCGGTGACAATTGCGCCATTACTGAATGGTGTGATGAATACTGGGTCAGAATAAGGTTGGTCGTCCCGGATTTCTATAATGATCTAGGCTTTTTTTATGACAATACTATCGTCTTTGTCGAACAGTGGTTGCCAGGGTCTATTCATTCTCGCTTTCAAATGCCAATCGCAGAGAATGCCAGTGCCGATTGAGCCGCATATCTGTGTAGGGGCGGCGGCGATATTAGTGACCTTTCGCAAACGAAGTAAAGAAATCGCAATGTTGCGGATTGCCGCCATTGCTTGAGGAGCATTGCCAGCCCGGACGGTTGAGCGGTCTTCGTCAAAGGTCACATCGGGCACCCAGTGCAGTTTATTTTCGATCGTCCAATGACCGCGCCACACATCATTGCCACACAGGCCAAGAGCAAAACCGACAGCAGCTTGTAACGAAGACCTTGAGCTTGGCGAAACTCCTCAATATCTGATAAAACTTTCTTCAGCGACACCTTTCGTGTGTCCAACGGCGTTCCTCCACAGAATTGGTTTGGTAGCTTTCTCTATGGCAGGAACGCCGTTTTCAAAGATCGAGAATGAATAGACCCTGGGCGCTGCGGACGGCGCCACAAAATATTCTGTGGAGCAGATTAACTTGCTATGAGCACAAACATTCAGAGGCGAAATCGCGGCTTGGCGCTACTT
>CAYRQB010000557.1:0-2700 GCA_964426025.1 uncultured Heliomicrobium sp. | reverse complement strand
GGAAAGATTTTGCTTTCGATGACGCCATTTTCGTCCGGTTGAAGCGGCACGTATTGCTCATCCTGCAAGCTGAACCAGTCAATTTGTCCGTCGTACACTCGCCAGACGATGTATTCCTGAACGCCGTTGCGACGGTAGACATTGAGTTTTTCGTGAAGGTCGTAAGAGGCGCTGCTTGAGGCAACTTCGACGATCAGTTCCGGCGAACCTTCCAGGTAATCGTCTTCGGTGATGCGCGAACGCCCGCCCCTGGTTTCTTCTATCCATAGCGCGGCGTCAGGTTGCGGTTCATTATCTGCATCCAGACGTAGAGTAACGTTGTCGCCAAAATCTACACCTTGAGTGCTGGCACAGTAATTCCCCAACCAGGTCATAATCTTTCCATGGGGTTTCCCATGGCTTTTTACTCTTACGGGCGATGGCATATAGACTACTCCTTCGATCAATTCTGCCTTTTTCACCTTGGGCATGGCGCGATAGCGGCGCTCGAATTCGGCGCGCGTCAATCGGTCGCCGGTTTCCAAAGGCAGTGGCTGGGGTGGCCTGGCGGAAGCCGTTGCAGTTGTAGCAACTTGCTGAGCGGCTGTTTCGGTTGTCTTTCCTGTAACCATAAATCACTCTCGCTTTCAGTAAATCAACCATTGCGGCGACAGAATTATAACCCTTTGCACATTCCTGGCGAAGAAAAGCCTGCTTGCGGCGATTGAGCGACAAGCAGGCTTTATGTTTTTCAGTTTGGGTTTTGTTATTCGTTGACTTTCAGTACGGCCAGGAAGGCTTCCTGCGGGATTTCGACTTTGCCGACGCGCTTCATGCGCTTTTTGCCTTCTTTCTGTTTTTCCAGCAGCTTGCGTTTGCGCGAAATGTCGCCGCCGTAGCATTTGGCCAGGACGTTTTTGCCGACGGCTTTGATGGTTTCGCGGGCGATGACGCGCGTGCCGATGGCGGCCTGAATGGCGACTTCGAACATCTGGCGTGGAATCAGTTTGCGCATCTTGTCCACAAGTGCGCGGCCACGCGAGTAAGCGACATCTTTGTGAACGATTAATGACAGAGCGTCAACCTGATCGCCCGCGACCAGAATGTCCAGTTTGACCAGATCGGAATCGCGATAACCGGCGAAGTGATAATCCAGCGAAGCGTACCCGCGCGAAACCGATTTCAGCCGGTCGAAAAAATCCAGCACGATTTCGTTCAGCGGCACTTCGTAAGTCAGCATGACTCGTGTCGGTGCGACGTAATCGAAACCTTTCTGCACTCCTCGCTTTTCGTCCAGCAGAGCCAGAATGCCGCCCAGAAATTCTTCATTGGTCATGATCATCGCCGTGATGATCGGTTCTTCAAATTTGACGATGTCGCCCGGCGGCGGCATCTTCGACGGGTTGTCAACTTCGTGGACTTCGCCGCGAACGTCCGTGATGCGATAACGCACGCCCGGAGCGGTCGTGATCAGATCAACGTTGAATTCGCGCTCCAATCGTTCCTGCACGATTTCCATGTGCAGCAAGCCCAGAAAGCCGCAACGGAATCCGAAACCGAGCGCGGCTGAAACTTCCGGCTCGAAAAAGAACGACGAATCGTTGAGCCGCAATTTTTCCAGCGCGTCGCGCAATTCTTCGTATTGGTTCGGTTCGATGGGATAAATACCGGCAAATACCATCGGCTTGATTTCCTGAAATCCGGGAAAGGCTTCGGCGGTTGGGCGAGCGGCTTCGGTGACTGTGTCGCCTATGCTGACGTCGGCGACGGTTTTGATGTTGGCGACAATGAAACCGACTTCGCCTGCCCCAAGCTTTTCAATCGGGCGCGGTTTGGGTGTCAACACGCCGAGGTCTTCGATTTCGTGCGTTGTCCCCTTAGCCATCAGACGAATCTTCATCCCTTTGCGCAATTCGCCGTCAATCACGCGAACCATGACGATGACTCCGCGATAGGAATCGAACCACGAATCGAAAATCAAGGCTTTCAGCGGGGCTTCGGTTGAACCTTTCGGCGGCGGGACTTCGTTGACGATGGCTTCCAGAATTTCGGAAATGCCTAAGCCCGCTTTGGCAGAAGCCAGCACCGCGTTGTGCGTGCCAAGCCCAATGACATGCTCGATTTGCTCTTTGACTTTTTCCGGTTCGGCTCCGGGCAGGTCAATTTTGTTGATGACGGGAATCAGTTCCAGATGATGATCAACCGCAAGATAAGCATTGGCCAGCGTCTGAGCTTCGACGCCCTGGCTGGCATCAACGATCAGCAGCGCGCCTTCGCAGGCCGACAGGCTGCGCGAAACTTCGTAGCTGAAATCCACGTGGCCGGGAGTGTCAATCAGGTTCAGGATGTAATCTTTGCCGTCCTGAGATTTGTAATTCAGACGAACTGCGTGGGCTTTGATGGTGATGCCGCGCTCTCGTTCCAGGTCCATCGCGTCCAAAACCTGATCGGACATTTCGCGCTTTTCCAGCGCGCCGGTCGCTTCCAACAACCGGTCGGAAAGCGTGGTTTTGCCGTGGTCAATGTGGGCGATGATCGAAAAATTGCGAATGTTTGCTGACATAAAACGACTATCTTTGCATTGCGAAATGAGGCCGGTAAGTTGGGAGAATACAGGCGCAGGCACTGAAAATCAAAATGCTCTTTAAATTTGCTCAGGCAAGCTTATCTGAACCTCGCTTTCGGCGAATAATCCGTTCCGAATAACTTCAGTCGCAGAAT
>CAYRQB010000556.1:0-2718 GCA_964426025.1 uncultured Heliomicrobium sp. | reverse complement strand
TGCTGCCACATAGCATCGTATTGATTGACGAGATAGAAAACAGCCTGCATCCGGCTTACCAGCACAAACTCGCTCAGGCATTATTGAAAATGCAGCAGATGATTCCTTTTCAGCTTATCGTGACGACGCATTCTTGGGAGTTTGCGGAGATCTTCGGCCCTTCAGCTACTCGTGTGCTGACCAAATTTTGAAATCACATGACGCGTGCCATTTCTTCACATTCACCGGAACTGACTGAGATTTTGTTCAAGGCTGGCGACCGAGCGGTCGTCTTGGTTGAAGGTGTGAATGATCAATACGCCCTTCGCGAATGGTTCGATGATCGTCTTTCTGAAGTCGAGTTCTTTGAATGTGGAGGAATTCAGCAGGTTGAAAAACTACTCGATGAATTTCTGGCTCAAAGCTCGCTCAAGCGCGGTTATGCCATCATTGATCGCGACTTTCGATCTGATGAAGAGGTGACAGAATCTCGCAAGCTGGAATCGCACCGTTTTGTGCTGCGCCGCTATTCGTTGGAAAACTATCTGGCAGACGTAAAACCAATTTGCGAAGAGCTTCGCACACTGCGAAAAAGTGGAGATGTAAATTCGACAGAAGAGGAAGCTCGATTATTGGAATTGTACCGAACGCTGAAAACAATATCAGCGATCCATTGGGTCTTCTGGGAAAATAGAGTCAATTACTGGCCAGTGGGTTACGCAATGAATTCCCGTGAATTGTTGATCCATAAGGCCGCTCAGGATTTGGGGCGAGTAGAAACTGAGGTTGAAACTTTAATTGCCAAAAAGGAAATACTGCTTGACGCCAAATTGAAAAACCTGGAAACAGCTCACACGGTTACCAGTGGCAAACGCCTGATGCATTGGGTTCATCGTGAATTCGGTTTCGATAAACTTGATAAAGAATATTTCCACCGTTTACTGGTCAGAGCAGTAAAACTTACTGGAATCCCGGATGACGTAAAGGAAATTGTATTAAACCGAATTCTCGCCGATACCTGAATATCGCGTGATCGGATTGGCCCGATGTGGCCGTTGGCGGCGAGTTAGTGTAAATTGCCGTTCGCAAATGTTGTCGAAATTATCTGGAATCATTCAAAACTATGGCAGACACAAAAACCAACCAACCGACTTTTGGGCCGCCGAAATCGGCGATCCGCGACATTTTTGAACAGCTTCTGATCACTGTTGTCATGGCGCTGTTTTTGATGACTTTCATCGCGCAGGCAGTCGCCGTGCCGACGGGTTCGATGCAGAACACGATCAACATCGGCGATCATCTGTTCGTCAACAAATTCATCTTCGGCAAATCCACGCCGGTTTTGGGCAGTTTGCTCCCGACGCGAGAAATCCGCCGCGGAGACATCATCGTTTTCAAATTGCCCAGCGATCCGAAAGTCAACTACGTCAAACGCGTGATCGGTTTGCCCGGCGACAGCGTTCAGATCAAAGGCCATCGCGTGTTCGTCAATGGCAAGGAACTGGCCGAAGAACGCGCTTACGTCAAATTGGAAGGCAATCGCGACGAAGCCGAATTGCCCGTGACCAAAGTTGATCCCAAACCGGCTGGCGCGACTTACAAAGTTTATCTGGACGTTGATCGCGCTACGGGCGAAGAGTTGTTCGACATCACTGAAGGAATGAAATACGGCGTCAAAGAACCGACCGCTGTTCCGCCGAACAGTTATTTCGTCATGGGCGACAGCCGCGACAACAGCCTGGACAGCCGTTATTGGGGATTCGTACCGCGCGAAAACATCTTCGCCCGCGCGCTGTACGTTCATCTGTCGTTCGCTCCGCCAAAACGAGATGACGCTTCGTCCAACTTCATCAGGAAAATCCGCTGGCAACGGATCGGTTCAGCCGTCAAATAAAGGTCTTGTCTGAACCATTCATCGGGCATAAGATTTTCTTTCCCCGTTGTGGCAGGAGAATTTCGCACACCGGCAAACTCCCTTTCAGCCCGGGCGGAAAGCCTTGGGTCGCCTTGCCTGTGTTAGTATTTCTGAGGGGTTCTCCAGATAGGAAAAAATTATGTCAATTCAAAATATTGGTCAACAGTTGACGCCGCAGTTTTTTGAGAGCATAGGCAAGCAATTGAAATTGCCGGTTGGTTTCAACAGGGAAGGTTCCGTAGTCAATCTGGAGGAAGTGCTGACATCCAACACGGAGGCTCAATTGTGGCCGGAATTGCCCGACGAAAAAAGAGCGGAGATTACAGCCAGAAGAATCGAGCTTCAGCCGAAGTTCAATTTGGGATTGATCGGCACGGGAATCATCGGCAAGGAACAAGCCATCGAAGAGGTCAGAAAGCAATCAAGAATCGGTTTGCGGTTGATTGAAATCGAAGACCGCTTGCTGACCCGGTTGATTCACGACATAGAGCAACAGGTTATCCGTAATTGAACAATCAGATGACAGATCAAAAGCTGCCGGCGCAGGATTCAGCTTCAAACCCAATCGTTGCTCTGATCATTGAAGCGAATTTCGACGACATCACCAAAGCCGCTTTCAAATATCGCCAAAAACAGGTTTACCCTTATCTGACAGACAAAGGGTTGAATATCGTCGTGCTTCACGATGGCTCGGCACGGCGAGAAGAAGTCATTCAATCCATCCTCAGACATAACATCGGATATTTGTTCGGTGTCGGCCACGGAGAGACGGATTGTTTTTGCGGCCATCGTAATTCACCCATCTTCAGGGTTGGCGAATACGA
>CAYRQB010000555.1:0-2721 GCA_964426025.1 uncultured Heliomicrobium sp. | reverse complement strand
CCGAAGGCGATCTTTTCCTTCGCAGCAGCACGCAACTTTTCTGCATCAGCGACGGAAAAGCGAAATAGCGCCGCTTACTCGTACCGCAGACATTCAATCGGATCGAGGTTGGCGGCTTTCTTCGCCGGCCAGACGCCGAAGACCAATCCGATGGCGGTCGAAACGATCAGCCCGCTGGCCACAGCCCACATCGGAATCGAAGCGGGCAATTCCGGCAAGAAGAACATGATGATGTAGCTGATGGCTGCGGCAACCACTATGCCGATGACGCCGCCCAGAAAAGTCAGGGTCATTGCTTCGAACAAAAATTGTCGAACGATGTCGCGTTTGCGCGCGCCGATGGCTTTGCGAATGCCGATTTCGCGAGTGCGTTCGGTGACGCTGACCAGCATGATATTCATCACGCCGATGCCGCCGACCAACAAGCCAACAGCGGAAATGGCAATGGCGAACAGGCCGACATACATTGTGATGCCGTCGAATTGTTCGATCATTTTTTCGGCTGTGCTGAGGTCGAAATTGTTCGGCTGGTCATAACGCACTCCGCGTTGCCGACGCAGAATTTCCTCGACCTGATCGTAACCTTCGCGCAGCAACCCTGGTTTGGCGCGGATGTGCAGCATCATTTCTTTGCTGATCGGCGACATCTTGCGACCGGTGTCGTAAGGGATGAATAGCGCGTTGTCTTCCTCGTTTTCTCCGAACAAACTGTTCTGTCGTTTTTCCAGAACACCGATGATCTGGAACGGATGGCCTCCAAGGTCAACCAGCGAGCCGACGATGTTAGTCCCGAATGGGAAAAGCGATTCGGCGACATTCGGCCCGATGACCATCACATTGCGTTTGTGATGGTCGTCAATTTCAGTGATAAAGCGACCATCACGCAGCGAAACGTTTGTGACCTGAGCGTAACTGGCCGAAACGCCCTGCAAAAATCCTGAGCGGTATTTTTGTCCGTTGTAACGAAGTGTGCTGTCCATGCGCCACAAGAACAGCACGTTGGCGACGCCTTCGATAGAAGAAGCTTGTCGCATAATCGCTTCGCCGTCTTCGGGCAGAATAGGTTTTCGCTGGTACTCGCTGCGGTCGCGGTCGCCCATACGCGGCCCGGTTGAAAGGTGAAACGCGTAAATGTTGTTCGTTCCGTACTCTTCAACCATTGCCACAATCCGCGAACGCAAGCCGGTCAGAATCGAAGCCACGGCAACGACAGTCATCACTCCGACAACGATGCCCAGCACGGTTAATGCGCTGCGGAATTTGTGACTGCGGATGGTGCCAAGCGCCATCGTCACGGTTTCAGTTGGGAACAGTGATTTGATCTTCATAAAATTCAGTTCTTCGATAGGGCGACAATCGGGTCGAGCCGCGAGGCTTTGAAGGCGGGATAGATTCCGGCAATCATCCCAATTCCGCCCGATACCAGCAATGCCAGCGCGATATAGCCGATTGATATGTTCATTGGGATGGGCGTGGCGGTTCGCACAATCCATGAAAGCCCCGCCGCCAACAGCAATCCCATAACTCCGCCTACGCCCGAAAGCATGGAAGATTCGATCAGAAATTGCAGCAGGATTTGGCCTCTCTTTGCTCCGACGGCTTTGCGCAATCCGATTTCAAACGTTCGCTCGGTGACGGACACAAGCATGATGTTCATGACGACAATTCCGCCGACGACCAGCGACAGCAACGTTATTGGAGTGACGACCAGTGCGATGGTTCCGGTGAAACGGTCAATCTGGCTGTTCAACGAGTCCGTGTTGACCAATCCGAAATCGTCTTCTTCGTTGCCGATCAGTTTGTGGCGATTGCGCATCAGCATGCGAGCTTCTTCGATGGCTGCGCTGAAAGATTCGGGGTTGTCGGCTTTGCCGTGAATCTGGATGCTTTGACGGCGTCCGAATATTTTTCCGAAGGTTGTGATCGGAATGTAAACGTGGTTGTCAATTGATTGACCCATAAACGGGCCGCGCTTTTCTTCGACGCCGACAATCGTCATCGGCACACCGCTGACTTTCAGCGTTTTGCCGATCGGATCGGTTCCGGCAAAGAATTTCTCTTTCACGTCGCCGCCGATGACGCACATCAGCGCCGCGCGTTCGACTTCGTGCGGAGCCAGAAAACGGCCTTCGGCAATAGTCTTGTTTTCAATCTCGACCATGTTTGCCGTCACGCCATTGACGCCGGTTCCGAACAGTTCGCGATCTTCGTATTTCAGATTGACTCGCGAATTAGCCCCAGCGCCGACTTCTTTGCAGGATTGGCAGCGTTCAGCCAGCCATTCGTAATCCTCGATATTGAGTATCTTGTTTCGCTTCATGGCGCGTTCCCACTCTTCTTCGCTCCATTCTCCCTGATGAGCGAAGCGGGCGATCATGAAATGATTGACGCCGAGAATCTTTGAGACGGTGGAAAGCACGTAGCTGTTGAAGCCGCTGATTGATGCGCCAACAACTACGACAGAAGCCACTCCGATGATGATTCCGATCAATGTCAGGAAGGTGCGCAGCTTGTGCGCGTAAATGGATTGCAAGGCAATCCGCGCCGAATCGGCGAAGAAATAGTAGAGTCGTTTCATAAGCGGGAATCCTCACTTAGGAGAACGATGGCTGGGGAAAAAAGTTAACAACTGGAAAAAGATTTTTCCAGGGCAATTAGCCGGGACGCAGTTACGCCCGCGCGACCTGCCCGAAGAGGATCAAACTGATATGAGTGTGAGAA
>CAYRQB010000554.1:0-2728 GCA_964426025.1 uncultured Heliomicrobium sp. | reverse complement strand
CCGCACATAAAAGCGGCGCGCTTCAATTCCCACGGCGTCAAACCGCCCGGACGCGAACCCGGACAGGCCGGAGCGTAAATCCGATCGAGCACGTCAATATCGAAATCAACGTAGATGGCTTCGACCTGATCATAAAGATGAGCCAAAGCTCCGGCGACCAGAGTTTCAAAATCGCGACTGCGAATCTGTCCCATCGTCACCACGCTGATGCCTACGTCGTGAGCGAATTCCGCGTAAGCCCGCGAATTGGCGAAGCCCTGTATGCCGATTTGCACAATGTTTTCGCCGGGCAATCCGTCGTTCAGCAAAGCGCGAACCGGGTTGCCGTTGGTTAAACCCGGCGTCAAATCGCGCAGATCGAAATGCGCGTCGAAAGTCAGCAGTCCGCATTTATCCAGCGGAAATCCCAGCCCATGAACTCCGGCGCGTGTCACGCCGTTGTCGCCGCCGATGATGACGGTGGCGTCGGCTTCCGTCATCACCGATTGCACGGCTTTGCTTAATGGTTCAAAGGCTTCTTCCAGATTGGCGAAGGACAATTCCATGTCGCCGAAATCGCGAACGGCCAGATGATGCAGGTTGACGCCAGATTCCACGTCGTAGCAACTGAATTTGCGCAGAATCGCCCGCACGGCTTCCGGCGTCAGGTCGCAACGTCCTGGAGTGATCGAACCCAATCGCATCGGAGCGCCAAGTATGGCCAGCGTGCCAATCGTTTCCGGCGATTGTTCTCCGGCCAGCCAGGCGCTGGCTCTCGGCCAGTAAGGGTCTTCAAAGTTTGAGCTTCTTATCTCGTTCATCTTTCACCTTTCCAAGCATCGGGACATTCAGGTTGTGGTCTTCAGCTTCTTCGATGGCTTTGTCGTAACCGGCGTCAACGTGACGAATGACGCCCATTCCCGGATCGGTCGTCAGCACGCGCTGCAATCGCCGCGAAGCCGCATCCGTTCCGTCGGCGACGACGACCATTCCGGCGTGCAGCGAATAACCTATGCCGACTCCGCCGCCGTTGTGAATCGAAACCCACGAAGCTCCGGCTGCGGTGTTGAGCATCGCGTTGAGCAACGGCCAATCGCCGATTGCGTCCGAACCGTCCAGCATCGCTTCGGTTTCACGGTAAGGCGAAGCGACCGAGCCGGAATCCAGATGATCGCGGCCAATGACAATCGGCGCGTCAAGCTCGCCGCGTTTGACCATCTCGTTCATCGCCACGCCGAATTCGGCGCGGTCGCCGTAACCCAGCCAGCAAACTCGCGCGGGCAAACCTTGAAATTGCACTTTCTCTCGCGCCAGCTTCAACCAGCGATCCAGCACGGGGTCGTCGGGGAAAAGCTCCTGCGCCAGGTCATCCGTTTTGCGAATGTCTTGGGGATTTCCCGACAGCGCCACCCATCGAAACGGCCCGCGCCCTTCGCAAAACAACGGGCGAATGTATTCCGGCACAAAGCCAGGAATTTCAAACGCGTCTTCAACGCCCTGTTGTTTGGCCTGCGCGCGAATGTTGTTGCCGTAATCGAAAGTCACTGCGCCCAGCTTTTTCAGCTCCAACATCGCTTCAACGTGATGCGCCATCGCCTTCATCGAACGTTTGACGTATTCGTCGGGCTTTTCGCGGCGAAGCTGCAATGCATCATCCAGCGTCATTCCGTTCGGCACATAACCGTTCAGCGCATCATGCGCGCTGGTTTGATCCGTCAGCACATCGGGCACGATGTGACGTTTGACCATTTCTGGCAAAACGTCCGCGCAATTGCCGACCAAACCGATCGAAACTACGTGATTGCTTTTGCGCGCCGCCGACAACAAACCCAGAGCTTCATCCAGGTTGTAACAGATTTCGTCGCAATAACCCGTATCAATCCGCTTCCTGATTCGTTCGGGATCAACGTCAATGCCCAGAAAACAGGCGCCGTTCATTGTCGCGGCCAATGGTTGAGCGCCGCCCATTCCGCCCATTCCGCCAGAAACCACCAGCCGATTGGCCAGCGATCCTTCAAAATGTTTTTCCGCGACTGCGGCGAAGGTTTCAAACGTCCCTTGAATGATTCCCTGGCTGCCGATGTATATCCACGAACCGGCGGTCATCTGGCCGTACATGGTCAAACCCATTCGTTCCAGTTGATGAAACTCTTCCCAGTTAGACCAACGACCGACCAGGTTTGAATTGGCGATCAAAACGCGCGGAGCGTCTTCGTGAGTGCGGAAAATGCCGACCGGTTTGCCTGATTGCACCAGCAGGGTTTCGTCGTTTTCCAGCGATTGCAAACTACGAACAATGGCGTCGAAGGATTGCCAGTTACGCGCGGCTTTGCCTGTGCCGCCGTACACGACCAATTCATCTGGCTTTTCGGCGACTTCGGGATCCAGGTTGTTCATCAACATTCTGAGCGCGGCTTCCTGCACCCATCCTTTGCAACTGATGGTGGAACCGCGCGGCGCTTTGATAATTCGTCTTTCACTCATAATCAGATGTGTTCAAGCTCGCGCACGAGCGGCGCCAGCGATTCTATGTAATTAGACAATTGCGCGTCGCGTTCGAGAGCGGGAACACGCTCACGGACGCGCAAATATACTTCGGTGAGCTTCGGCCCAGGTTTGAGCGGTTTCAAAAATTCCAGACCCTGTGCGGCGCAGAGCAGTTCGATTGCCAAAACGGTTTCGACGTTTTTGACAATCTGCGCCAGCTTCAATGCCGCGGTCATTCCCATCGAAACGTGATCTTCCTTGT
>CAYRQB010000553.1:0-2730 GCA_964426025.1 uncultured Heliomicrobium sp. | reverse complement strand
ACAATGACGCCTTGATGAACAGTCCCGGTCAATTCTGTTTGTTCATTTAGCATAAATCACCTCTGCGCGGATTTTACTGCATCTTTGGGAAATCCCAAGCGCTGTGATTCCTAAAAATCCGGCTCCTGGTATTCGCCGAACACTGGCCGCAGAGCGTCGCACATTTCCCCAAGCGTGCAATCGGCGCGCGCACAATCAATCAGCAAAGGCATGGTGTTGACCGATTCGTCTTCGGCTCCGCGACGCAAAGCATCCAGCGCATGTTGGGCTGCGGAGTTGTCCCGCCTGGCTCGCAGTTTGGCCAATCGTTCCTGCTGCAATCCGGCTACGGATTCGTCAATGTATAGAATGTTCGGTTCGCCAAGTTCGTTCGTGTCCATCTGGTAAGCGTTGACGCCGACGATTGTCTTTTCGCCGCGTTCGACCGCGCGCTGATATTGATAAGCCGATTCCTGAATTTCTTTTTGCGGATAACCGAGTTCGATGGCTTCGACCATTCCGCCCATCGCGTCAATCTTGCGGAAGTATTCGTAAGCTTCTTCTTCCAGTTCGCTGGTCAGTTTTTCGATGAAGTACGAACCGCCGAGCGGATCAACTGTGTTCGTCACGCCGGTTTCGTGCGCGATGATTTGCTGAGTCCTAAGCGCGATCAGCGCAGCGCGTTCTGTCGGCAAAGCCAGAGCTTCGTCGTAACCGTCGCAATGCAGCGATTGAGTTCCGCCAATTACGCCAGCCAAAGCCTGAATCGCCACGCGAATGATGTTGTTGATCGGTTGTTGAACGGTCAGGCTGACTCCGGCGGTTTGCGTGTGAAAACGCATTTGCCACGAACGCGGATTTTTGGCTTTGAAACGCTCGGTCATCACTCGATACCAAATGCGGCGAGCGGCGCGGTATTTGGCGATCTCTTCAAAAAAATCGTTGTGCGCGTTGAAAAAGAACGACAGGCGCGGAGCGAAATCGTCAACGTCCAGTCCGGCGCGAATGCCGTAATCAATGTATTCGATTCCGTCGCGAAGCGTGAAGGCCAGTTCCTGCGCTGCGGTCGCTCCGGCTTCGCGGATGTGGTAACCGCTGATCGAGATTGAATTCCATTTGGGCATTTCAGCCGCGCAGAATCTGAAGGTGTCCGTCACCAATCGCATTGACGGACGCGGAGGATAAATCCATTCCTTTTGCGCGATGTATTCTTTCAGGATGTCGTTTTGCAAAGTGCCGCCAACGTCTTGCCACTTCACGCCCTGACGTTCAGCCGTCGCCAGAAAGAACGCGAAGATCATCGAAGCCGGCGCATTGATCGTCATCGAAGTTGTCACCTGATCCAACGGAATGCCGTCGAAGAGAACTTCCATGTCTTCGCGCGAAGCGATAGCGACGCCGCATTTGCCGACTTCGCCTTCCGAAAAAGGATGATCAGAGTCGTAACCCATCAGCGTCGGCAGATCGAAAGCCGTCGAAAGCCCCGTCTGACCGTGTTCCAGCAAATATTTGAATCGCTGGTTGGTATCGAAGGCCGAACCGAATCCGGCGAACTGTCGCATCGTCCATTGTCGCGCTCGATAACCGGTCGGATGAATTCCGCGCGTGTAAGGCGGCGCGCCTGGGAAACCGATCTCGGTTTCAAAATCTGTGTCGGCCAGATCGCGCGGAGTGTACAGACGCTTGATCGGTTTCAGCGAAACGGTAGTGAATTCCGCCTGGCTCTCGGGCATTTTCCGAAGCGAGGCTTCAAGGGTTTTCTCTTCCCATTCCTGTTCCAGTTCGTCGTAACGATTATTGATGATTGCGGTGTCGGCAGTTGAACTCATAAGGATTCCTTCAAAGGTTGGAGCGCGAGCATCCTGCTCGCCTGTTGTCGCCAATTGAGCGCGAGCAGCCCGCTCGCCTGATAGTGAAGATGATATTTGACGGTTACAAACTATGGCAAGACGATCAACCGAGCGCGAGATGCAAAAGCTGATGAAGAAGATAGAAAAGCGCGAATCCGACGAAGACGAATATCGAGACTCGCCAACCGCTGTGATTGACTTCTGGGATCAGATCGGAAGCCGCAACGTAAAGTGTGACGCCTGCGGACAAAGGCAAAGCGTATTTGACTACAGGTTGAACCAGAGTGACCGACAGAATCCCGGCAACGGTTGAAAGAGCGATCAATATGGTTGCTTTTTGCGCTGATCGAACGCCTTTGCCGGAAGAAAGCATGATCGAAGCGACCGTAAACCCTTCGGGAATTTTGTGCAGCAAAATGGCGACAAACAGCAGAAATCCCAGTTGAAAGTTGGTCAACAGACCGGAAGAAATCGCGACTCCGTCGAAGAAAGTGTGGATGGAAAGCGCGATGACCGCCGAAGTAGCAGCGCCTCGCCGCAGGATTTCTTCTGTATGAATCTCTTCGCCAAAATGAAAATGCGGGGCGATGGTGTGTTCTATCAATTGAATCAGCAGATAACCGGCGATCAGCCAACCCATCGCCATAATCAGATTGCCGTTCCATTGTTCGGCCACTTCGGGAACGATTTCCAGAAATACAGTCGCCAGCATAAAACCGGCGCCGAGGGCAATCAGTTGTTTAAGCAATATGTGTCGGGCGTTGCTCGAATTTGTCAGCAGAAAGCCTCCGAGCAGATTCCCGGTGGCTGCGAGCAGCCCAAAGCCCAGAAGTTGAATGAATAATCTCATCGTTGCCAAATTTTGATCGAGAGTAAGTTCAAGTGCGGGAAAAACGTCCGT
>CAYRQB010000552.1:0-2741 GCA_964426025.1 uncultured Heliomicrobium sp. | reverse complement strand
GGCGGCGGAGCAGTTGCGGTCAGCGATGAAGAAATCATTGCCGCCATTCCCCGGCTGGCGCGCGCCACAGGGGTTTTCGCCGAACCGGGCGGAGCAGCGGCCTTCGCCGGATTCATCAAGCTGCGCGAAAGCGACGTGATTCAATCAGACGAATGCGTTGTGCTGGTCATCACCGGCAACGGTTTGAAAGACATCAACACTGCGCGGCGTTCCGTTGGCGAACCGCTGCACATTCAACCTGACATTACTGAACTGGATAAACTGAGGATTTAGCTTTCACCTCTAAAATGCCTCCCACGAAGCCACACGAAGAGGCACGAAGAATAACTAAAATATCGCCGATCCCCTTCGTGTTTTCTTCGTGTGACTTCGTGGGAGAAAGATTTTTTCCTGACTGCAATCATTGCAAACCATGTTGATCACCAACGCCACACTCATCACTTGGGACACGCCAAATCAGATTCTGGAAAAGCACGCGCTCTATCTGGAAGGCGACCGCATCGTGGAGCTTGGCTTGTCGTCGGAACTCGAAGCCAAATATCCGCAGGCTGACAAACTCGATGCGCGCGGCCAGTTCGTCATGCCCGGCAACATTTGTGCGCACACGCATTTTTACGGAGCTTTTGCGCGCGGGATGGCGATTCCGGGCGCTGCGCCGAAAGACTTCCCGGAAATTCTGGATCGCTTGTGGTGGCGATTGGACAAGGCGCTGACGCTGGAAGACGTGCGGTATTCAGCACTGGTCTGTTTGATTGACGCGATCAAACACGGCACGACGACGTTGTTTGACCATCACGCTTCGCCGAATGCAATTGACGGTTCGTTGGATGTGATTGCTGAAGCCGTCGAGCAAGCAGGCTTGCGCGCTTGTCTGTGTTACGAAGTCAGCGACCGCGATGGCGAAGAAAAAGCCAAGACGGGAATTAAAGAGAACCTGCGTTTCATCAAAGCGGCGGGCGAGGACGCCCGCGCTCCCAGGCTTGCCGCGACGTTCGGCTTGCACGCTTCGCTGACACTTTCGAACGCGACGCTCGAAGCTTGCCGCGAAGCTCACGACGGAGGCTTTCACATTCACGCCGCCGAACACGAATCCGACCAGGACGATAGTTTGCAAAAGAGCGGCTTGCGCGTGATTGACCGGCTGCACAAATTCGGCATCTTGGGCGAACGCTCCATCGTCGCGCACGCCGTCCACATTGACGCCCGCGAAGCCGCGTTGCTGGCCGAAACCGGAACCTGGGTGACGCATCAACCGCGCTCGAACATGAACAACGCCGTGGGTGCGGCGGACGTGGAAAGCTTGCTGCGGCTGGGCGTCAAAGTTGGCCTGGGCAATGACGGGTTTTCCAATGCGATGTGGGACGAATGGAAAGCGGCTTACCTTTCGCACAAAGCCGCGCACCGCGATCCGCGCCGGATGAATGGCGCAACCGTCGCCGAAATGGCTGTGACGAACAACGCCGCGCTGGCGAATGTCTTCTTTCCGCAAGCGCCGCTGGGCGTGCTCGCGCCGGGCGCCTTCGCCGACATTATCTTGGTGGACTATCACCCGACTACGCCGCTCAATGCTGGCAATCTGCCCTGGCACATCTTGTTCGGCTTTGAAAATTCAATGGTGACTACGACAATTTGCGCGGGTAAAGTGTTGATGAAAGATCGGCAGTTACTGTTCCTCGATGAAGCGGAAATCACTGCCAGGAGCCGAGAATTGGCGGCTAAAACGTGGGGCAGATTTTAGTTGCTCTCATTGAACGAAAGGCTACTTGAATGATCAAGACAGAAACCATTCTGGCTAAATTGAATGAACTTAAGCCACTCATCGTTGCGCGGTACAAGGCGAAAGAGATCGGCCTATTCGGCTCATTCGCACGTGGGGAACAACACGAAAACAGCGATATAGACTTGCTGGTGGATTTCGAAGACGGTGCTGACCTGTTCGATTTAGTTGGCCTTTCCGATTATCTGGAAGAAGCATTGAAGCAAAAAGTGGACGTTGTGCCCAAACGTGCGCTGCGAGAAGAACTGCGAGAGGCCATCTTACGAGAGGTTGTCACGGTATGAGAGACCACACGCTCTACCTGAAAGACATTCTGGCGGCGATAGACAGGATTGAAGAGTTTGTCGCTGAAATGGAATTGGAAGACTTTCAAGCCGACGATAAAACCAGCAGCGCTGTGTTGCGTAAGTTTGAAATCATCGGCGAAGCGGCGAAACAAATCCCGGACGAAATCCGCCAAAAGCATCCGGCAATCCCCTGGAAGGAAATGGCCGGGATGCGCGACAAACTGATTCACTCGTATTTTGGCGTGGATTACCCGCTGGTCTGGCAAACGGTAAAGAATCGGCTTCCTGCAGTTGCGGCAGAGATTCGGGACATTCTGCAGGACGCTGGCTAAAGGGAGAAGAGTTATGCCAACTGAACGAGTCGCCCTCTATCTACAAGACGCGCATTCCTTGCAAGACGGAATCAAATACGCGCAGTACGCCGAAAGCAAAGGCTTCGAAGCCGTCTGGCAAGCCGAAAGCCGCTTGGTACGAGATGCGATTGTGCCGATGGCGGCGTTTGCCGCAACGACCGAGCGTATCAAGATCGGCGCGGGTGTCATCAACAACTGGACGCGCAACATCGGTTTGCTGGCGGCAACGTGGCTGACGCTGGATGATCTGGCGCCAGATCGCATGATTTGCGGCATCGGCGCGTGGTGGGACCCGCTGGCGAAAAACGTCGGCATTGAACGGCG